>JAYWBB010000049.1:0-18645 GCA_043781855.1 Nevskia sp.
CGGCCTACACGCTGACCTGCACCGGCGCTGGCGGCAGCGGCAGCGGCAGCGGCAATGCCACGGCGACCGTGACGGTCAACCCGGCGACCACGCCGCCGCCACCGAGCAAGAGCGGCGGTGGCGCCTTCGGCGTGCTCAGCCTCCTGCTCGGTCTGCCGCTGGCGATACTGCGCCGGCGTCGCGACTGCGGCCGCTGACTCGCCCGTGGAGTCCGGCAGCATCGCTCCCGGACTCCACATCGCCAACCCGAGTGGAGACATCGTCATAAATATCCATAGCATCGGCAGAGACTCGCTACGGCAAGCCGGCGGCGTGCTTTTGCGCGCGCTAGAACCGCCCGGCACGGTTTCGCAGCAGTACATCGACGAAATCGAGGAACGGCAGTATCGCCTTGGTTACGGTGCCTGCGCCAAGGCCGGCTGCAACTGCCGGATCTACGAGGGCGGTGACAGTACCTGCGGCAACTGCGGCTGCGGCCATACCTTCGGAGAACACTGGTAGCCGTTACGCTTGGCGACAATCCAGACCACGTCGCACCGGTGGCCTTTTACCGCATCAACGTGTACGAGTCAGCTCAAGCAAGGCGGCGGCGCTGGTGCGGAGGTTGTCGAGCCAGGCCAGGCCAACGATCTCGCGGCCAGTGATCGAATCCTTGAACGGCATGACCTCACCGCTGCCGATCACCAGCCGATAGTCGACCGTGATCTCGGTACCTGCCGGCAGATCGTCGCCCGCGAAGACGAAGCCGAGATGCCAGAGCGCGCTTGGCTCGAAGGCGTGGTTGATGTAGCACTCGTCGCTCCACTCCGGCGTCAGCGAGTACCAGTTTTCGAACCAGCGGACGCTGGACTCCACTTCGATGGAATCCACTGGATACGTCCGTAGTTTCGATTCGGGCCAGACCATGTGGATGTTGTCGGGAGCGGCGATGACGCTGCCGCGTGTGACGGCCTCATCGAGAAACAGGCCCTTCCCCGCCAGTGGAATGCGCGAAGACTCCACTCGGTAACGCGGAACGATCACGTCAGTGTTTCAGCACCGACTGCTCGCTGCCTTCGGCCGCGAACAGCGTCGCGGCATCGGACTTCGAGTAGACGTATTCATTGCCGCAGAACTCGCAGGTCACGGCGACCCGGCCCTGGTCTGCGACGATGGCTTCGACTTCCTCGCGGCCCAGGGAAATCAGCAGTAGTGAAATGCTGGCGCGCGAACAGCGGCAAGCGACATCGACGGCGCGCGGTGGGTGAATCGCGTAGTCCTCGTCCGCGAACAGGTGGCGCAAAAGTATTTCCGGCGGCGTGGCGAGCAGCTCGTCGGCTTGCAGCGTACGCGCGAGGATCGCGAGATGCTCCCACTGCGCTTCCGTCGCCTTCGTGTGTTCGAGCGGCAGGCGCTGCAACAGAAAACCGCAGAGCTTGTCGTGGCTCGCCGCGAGGCGGATCAGCGTCGGTAGCTGCTCGCTCTGTGCGAAATAGCCTTCGAGCGATTCGCCCAGGGAGTTGCCATCGATCGGCACCATTGCCTGGCGCGCCGGCTGCGTCTCCGAGGCTGGCTCCAGCAGCAGCGCGAGCACGCCGCCGCCGAGCAGTTCCACGTAGCTCCCCAGCACCTGCGCGGGCGCCTTCGCCATGCCGCGCACTTGCAGCGGCGCATCGCCAGCCTGCGTCACCTGCGCGACGAGCAATTTGATTGCGCCTTCGCCCTGGAATTGCAGGTTGATGCGGCCTTCGAAACGCACGTGCGTCGCCAGCAGCGGCATTGCCGCCATCGCCTGACCGACGAGCGCGCGCACAGCGTGACCGTAATCGCGGCGATCGAGCATCTCGGCCACACCCTGCGTGATCTCGACGAACGCGCCGTGGGCGATGTGGTCGTCAAACTGGAACGGCGTCAACCAATTCATGCGGAGCGACCCACCGTCATCACGGCGCAAGCTTTTCCTTCAGCAGCCGGTTCAGCGCATCCGGATTGGCCTTGCCCTGCGTGGCCTTCATCGCCTGGCCGACGAAGAAGCCGAACAGCTTGTCCTTGCCCGAACGATATTCGGCGAGCTGCTGCGGATTCTTCGCCATGACCTCGATGATCGCCTTGACGATGGCGGACTCGTCGGTGATTTGTACCAGGCCCTTGGCGCTAATGATTCTGTCTGCTGCATCGATTCCTTCCCCACCTTCTCCAGCGCACATCGCTTCCAGAACGTCTTTAGCGATCTTCCCTGAGATGGTGTTGTCGGAAATACGCTTCAATAGTCCTGCAAGCATGCTCGGCCACAAGGTGCCGCGCCCAGAATCGACAAACGCCCTTGAACCCAACTTATTCATTTCGCCAAGGACATTTGTCGCGACCCAATTCGCACACAACTTTGGATCTGCGCCTGATAGCTGCACAACTTGCTCGTAGTAACGAGCGTGCTCAATCGATGACGTCAGTAGATTGGCATCATATTTTGACAATCCGTATTCGCTCACGAAACGCGCGCGCTTGGCTTCCGGCAGCTCCGGCAGGCTCTTGCGAATGGCTTCGACGTATTCCTCGGTGCAGACGATCGGCAGCAGATCCGGGTCGGGAAAATAGCGGTAGTCGTTGGCGTCTTCCTTGGTGCGCATCGCGCGCGTCTCGCCGGTGTCCGGGTTGAACAGGCGCGTTTCCTGGATGATCCGGCCGCCACTTTCGATGACCTCGATCTGGCGCACGATCTCGTATTCGATCGCCTTCTCGACGTAGCGGAACGAGTTGACGTTCTTGGTTTCGGTGCGCGTGCCGAATTTCGGTGCGCCGATCTTTCGCACTGAGACGTTGGCGTCGCAGCGGAACGAACCTTCCTGCATGTTGCCGTCGCAGATGCCGAGATAGACAACGAGCTGATGCAGCTTTTTCAGGTAGGCGACGGCTTCGGCCGCCGTGCGGATGTCCGGCTCCGAAACGATCTCGATCAGCGGCGTGCCGGCGCGGTTCAGGTCGATGCCCGACGAGCCCTGGAAGCCTTCGTGCACGGACTTGCCGGCGTCTTCTTCCATGTGCGCGCGCGTGATGCCGATGCGCTTGGTCGTTCCATCATCGAGTTCGATATCGAGATGGCCGCCAGCGACGATCGGCAGTTCGTACTGCGAGATCTGGTAGCCCTTCGGCAGATCGGGGTAGAAATAGTGCTTGCGTGCGAAGACACAGCGCCGCGCGATCTCGGCATCGACCGACAGGCCGAAGGTCACGGCCTTCTTCACCGCATCGGCATTCAGCACCGGCAGCACCCCGGGCATGCCGAGGTCGATCGGGCAGGCCTGCGAGTTCGGCGCCGCGCCATAGGCAATCGGCGCGCCGGAAAAAATCTTCGAGTGTGTCGAAAGCTGGCAGTGCACTTCCAGCCCGATGACGGCTTCCCAGGTCATGGCGTCAGGATCATTGGTGGAGCGGAGGGTTGAGCGAAATTGTCGCACGGCGCGGCCGTGCCTGCGCCGGTTTTCAGCGCCGGAGTGTGCTGTCCGCAACATCTCGCGACGCGAGTCAGCCCGCGTTGACTTGCCGCAGGACGCGGCCTAGCCTGCGCTGCAAGCGGCAGCTTATGAGAGCGAGGTCAGTACGTGGCGAAGCGGAGTTATCAAGTGCTGTCGGCGCTGCTTGCGATCTACATCGTCGGCATCGCGGCGTATGCCGCGATGAAGCCCACGCCTGCCGACCCCATTGACGCCAACAACACGCAGCTGATCGGCCTCGGACAGCAGGTGTACGCCACTCGCTGCGCGGCGTGCCATGGCGCGAAACTCGAAGGCCAGCCTGACTGGCATCGACCGGGGTCCGACGGACGCTTGCCGGCGCCGCCGCACGACGAGTCCGGACACACCTGGCATCACGGCGAGCGGTACCTGATCCACGTGGTCGAGCGCGGGATCGTGGCTGGCGAGGACCGTCCGCCGGGCTACGTGGGCAACATGCCGGCGTTTGGCGGAATTCTGACGCGGGCCGAGATCGCTGCCGTGCTGTCGTACATCAAGAGCACTTGGTCTTACGACTATCGCGCCTGGCAGGACCGTGTGACCTTGGCCGAGCAGGCGGCGCTGGCGTCCGGACAGAAGCAGGCGCGGACGCCCGAGAACGAATCCGAACACGCGTCCGGGCACTAAGCCGCGCCGATCCTGCCGGTGCGGCAGGAATCAGGCGAGGCGCAGCGCCGACAGCTGCGCGGCAAAGCGGGCTTCATCCTCGAGGCAGCGCAGATCCAGGCAGAGCACGCCTTCGTGGATACGTCCGATTACTGGCACTGGCAGTTCTCTCAGCGCAGTCTCGACGCGCTCCAGCGCGCGCCCAGCGCCGCGGCCGGACATGATCGGCGCGATGCCGAGGCCGCAACTCGGCAGCCTGTCCACGGGCAGTGAGCCGCTGCCGATCTGGCTGAGCAGCGCACACACAGCGACCGAGTAGTGCGGGGCGAGCGCGGCCGCGAGCGACGGCTGTAATCGCGCGGCCAGTGCCTGCATCTCCGATACCGGCCGCGTCAGCAGGCGCAGCGTGGTCAGCCGCTCGGCAAGGCGCTCGGGATGCCGGTACAGGCGCAGCACCGCTTCGAGCGCGGCGAGCGTGAGCTTGCCAACGCGCAGCGCACGCTTCAGCGGATTCTTCTTGATCCGGGCGATCAGATCCGCGCGGCCGACGATCAGCCCGGCCTGCGGCCCGCCGAGCAGCTTGTCGCCGCTGAACAGCACGAGGTCGGCGCCATCATTGATTGCCCCGCGCACGGTGGGCTCGGGCGGCAGCCCGTGCGCGGCGAGGTCGATCAGCGAGCCGGCGCCGAGGTCGTTGACCATGGCCAAGCCGCGTGAGTGTGCCAATGTGGCCAGATCGCGCTCGGGCACGGCGGCAGTGAAGCCGGTGATTGCGAAGTTGCTCCAGTGCACCTTCATCAAGAGCGATGTGCGCGGCGTGATCGCGTCTTCGAAATCGCGCAGATGCGTGCGATTCGTGGTGCCGACCTCGCGCAGCCGGGCGCCGGCCCGGGCCATGATGTCGGGAATGCGGAAAGACCCGCCGATCTCGATCAGCTCGCCGCGCGAGACGATCACCTCGCGCCGCTGCGCCAGCGTGTTGAGCACAAGAAAGACAGCGGCGGCATTGTTGTTGACGACGGTGGCGGCTTCGGCCCCGGTCAGCTCGCGCAGCAGGTCTTCGATCAGATCGTCGCGATCGCCGCGCCCGGCGGTTTCAAGATCGAACTCGAGGTTGCTCGGCATGCGCATCGCCTCGGCCACTGCTGCGACGGCTTCCTCGGGCAGCAGCGCGCGCCCGAGATTGGTGTGCAGCACGGTGCCGGTGAGGTTGAACACGGGCCGCAGCTGCGGCTGCGCGAGTGCTGCAAGGCGCACGGCGCACTGCATCGCAAGGCTCGCTTCAGTCGGCGGAGCCACGTCAGCTGCGCGTGCCTCCGCAAGCAGGCCGCGCAGCTGGTTGACCACGGCGCCATGACCATGCGCGGCGACGAGGTCACGGACTGGTGGCGAGCGCAGCAGGCGGTCGACCGAAGGCAGCGCCGCAAGCCCTCCCTCGCCTGCTGGCAGAACGGGCGTCATGTCGGGACAAGCCGCCCGGAGCGTGGCGGAAAAGAGTGGGAGTCGAACCCACCAAGGACCGACTGGCAGCCCTTCCCGGCTTTGAAGGCCGGACGTCCCACCGGGGATCGTTTCTTCTCCATGATCATGGCGAGATACCCGCCTCGCCGAACACTGCTGCACTGGCGCGCCGCAGACGGCGGCCGTCTTTGTGGCGCCAGGTGAAACCGGTACGGTCGAAATATTCCAGCATCGGGATGCTCAAGGCACGATTCATCCCCGTATGTTCGCGGAAAGGTCCGACCGTGACGACACTTTTCGGATGCGCATGGGCCAGGACTTCGGTCTGCGCTGCCAGTCGGGCGACCGTCTGCGGCAGGAAGAATACCTCTCTGCGTACCGGATGCAACTGGCCCATGCGCGCGAGCTTGCCGAACAGCTGGCGCAACAATTCCTCGTTCGCCGACAGCTGCTTTGCGAGATCGGCCACGCGCGGCGGCGTCAGTCCGGATTCGATCAGCGCCGGCAGGGCACGTTCCCACAGCACCTGCTCCATCGCGCCGAGCCGCACGGCATGACCGCACAAGTGAAAGCGCGAACCGGCCCGCGCAACTTCGCCTGAGGTCACCAGCTGATCGAGAATGCCGGCAACCACCGCAGGCGGCGGCTTGTCCGGCAGCGCGGCGCGCAACTGATCGAGCCGCGCGCCGGGGCTGTCCGGATTTTGCTCATGAAAGCTCGCCAGCCAGACCGTGAGCTGTGCCACACAGTGCGCCCAATGCTCGCGCTTGAAGCCCAGCGGCGGGCCGGCTGCCGCCGCGCCACCGGCAGGCTTGAAGGTATGGAGCGGGACGGAGGCCAGTACCGCTGCAAGCTCGGGCTCGCGCAAGTTGTGCAACTGCGCGAACCAGTCGAGATCGACACCGCTGGCCTGCACGTCGAGCAGATTCCGCAAGGCCTCGGCCGGCGTCGGCGCATCGAGCGCGCGCAGCAGGGCCAGGTGCTGCGGCTTGCGCCGGCCACGCAGCGGCGGGAACGCATCGAGCACACGACCGCCGCCGAGCGTGCGCTGCGCAGACTGATCACGCACGATGAAGCGGTCGCCGTGCAGCGCGCCGACCGGCTCGTCGAGCACCAGCTGCACCAGCGCATTCTGCCCGGGGTGCAGCCGCTCATCCTCTAGCAGCGCCAGGCGGCCAGTGACATGACTGGCGCCGAGGTGCACATGCACCGGCGTCCAGTGGCGCAGCGGCTTGGCCTCGCTGGCCAGCAGGCTCATGCGCGTGTCGAGGCGCGATGATGGCGCGTGCAGCGGCGTCGCCAGCAGCCACTGGCCGCGCGTGATGTCGCGCCGGTCGAGCTGCGGCGCCACGACATTGATCGCGCAGCGCTGCCCGAGCCGGCCGATCTCCGCCTCGCGGTTTTGCGCGTGCAGCCCGCGCACACGCACTTCGACACCGAGCGGCGAGATCGTCAGACGATCGCCAACCCCCACCTGGCCCGAGAACACCGTGCCGGTGACGATGGTGCCGATGCCGGCGAGCGAGAACGAACGATCCACAGCGAGCCGGAAATGACCGTCGGCTTGAGTACTGGCCGCGCGCATCATCGCAGCCTCGTGCAGTCGCGCCTGTAGCGCATCGATGCCTTCGCCGGTGACCGCGGACACTGGCAACACGGTGAAGCCCACACAAGCAGTGCCCGCGAGCAGCTGATGGACTTCCGCAACCGCCGCCTCGCGACGTGCCGCGTCGACGCGGTCGATCTTGGTCAGCGCGACGATGCCTTCGGTCAAGCCGAGCAGTTCGAGAATCGCGAGGTGTTCGCGGGTCTGCGGCATCGGACCATCATCGGCAGCGACGACCAGCAGCACGTAATCGATGCCGGTCGCTCCGACCAGCATGTTGTGGATGAATTTCTCGTGCCCGGGCACGTCGACGAAACCTAGCAGGCCACCGTCCGGAAGCGGCTGATAGGCGTAGCCGAGGTCGATGGTGATGCCGCGCGCTTTCTCTTCCGCAAGGCGGTCGGCGTCGATGCCAGTCAAGCGCTTGACCAGCGAAGTCTTGCCGTGATCGATGTGTCCTGCAGTCCCGACGATCATCTGTGGCCCGGCAAAACCCTGAATAAGAACCCTCAAATGTAACGAGGGCCCGTGCTGAAGACGGGCCCGGCTCAGAGTCGCGGTACCCCGTTCTCGGGATGCCGCGACTCCGTTGCAGCTTACGGCAGAGCGTGCGGCTCCTTCTTGACCGTAGTCTCGGCCAGTTCCAGCATCCAGGTCTTGTACGGCACGAAGTTCACGCGATTGCTGACCGCGTAGAGTTTCGACGGCGCGTACAGGAACACGACGTTGGCCTGATCGTGAATGTAGCGGTCCATCTCGGCGGTGAGCTGCTCGAGCTTCTTCTTGTCGCGTTCGGCAACGATCTTCGCGCCCAGGGCTTCGAAGGCCGGGTCTTCCGGCATCTTGCGGAAGCCTCCGTCCTTGCCGAAAAACTCGCGCAGCACGACACCGTAAGGGTATTCCGGCGACCAGTCGAAATGCTCGACCAGCCACACGTCCCAGTCATCGCCTTTCGGCGCGCCCGAGTAGTCGGCAACGACAGCAACCCCGGCTTTTGCCAGGCTCGCCTTCATCGCCTCGACCACGTCCTTGTAACCCTCACCCGCCACGATCTTGATACTCGTCACACCGCCGGCCTTCAGCGTCTTGCCGGCAGCCGCCGGCTCGAACGCGTAGGGCTTGAGCGAAGCCGAGTAGCCGAACGCTCCCGGAACAATCATCGACGGGATGACCGTGCCGTAGCCTTTCGCGCCGTCCTTCACCACGGCCGCACGATCGATCGCCTGGTTCAACGCCTGCCGAAGCTTGATGTCGTTCCACTTGGAGTTCGCCACGTTGCGGTTCAGCACGCCGACCAGCACCGTCTTCGACTTGCTCGCCACGAGGTGCGCCTTGGTGCTCGACTTGAGCGCCACGGCATCCGCCGGCGAAAGCTCGGTGACGATATCGACCTTGCCGCCCTTGGCCACTTCCTCAAGCGCTTCCGCCTTGGAAATCACATTGTCAAAGACGAACGTCGCCTTCGGGATGCGCGCCTTGTTCCAATAGTTCTGATTCGGTTCGAGTGTCAGCGTCGGAGAACGCTTGTCCAGAACCGATGAACCCTCTTTAAGCACAAACGGACCAGTCCCCCACGGACCCGGTGCGTCGATCACTCACCAATGCCCTTCGGCACTGCCAGTGCTTTGATTCTTGAAGCCGAGCTCGTTCCAGAACTTGGTGCTCGCGACATGCATGCCGCGGAACTTCATTGTGGCCGAGCTATCGGTTGCCGGGAACACGAAGCGCACCGTGTAGTCGTCGACCACTTCGAGCCTGGTGTCCTTCGGGAAGTTCAGGAACGAACCCGGCGGATGCGGCTGCTTCCATTTCTGCACTTCATCGAAGCTGCGCCGGAACACCGTCGCGTTGAACGCTTCGCCGTCCTGAAAGGTGACGCCCTTGCGGAGCTTGAACTCCATCATACGGTCGTCGACCCAGCGATAGCTGGTCGCAAGCGTCGGCACCGTCCGGCCGTCCTTATCCACCCGCACCAATTCTTCCATGGTGTTCCAGGTGATGGACAGCCAGTTGACCGGCGACGGATCGACCACGGTGATGACCGGCGTGGCAGCGAACGCTGCCGGTGCGACGGTTCCCATCGTGATCGCCATCGCCAGCGCCCGGACGCGCCTTCGCAAGCGCTCCGGACTGACTGGACTCATGGCAACTCTCATGATGTCTTTCTCCTCTTGCACGTTGATGACGATTTACCGCGTGCTGCCTCGACCCCGTTTTACAGGAGGGGGCGAATCAGTTCTTCGAAGCGGCCTGGCGCTGCGGCGCCGAGCACGGTATCGACGATCTTGCCCTGGGCGTCGACGACGACCGTGAACGGCAGGCCGCCGACCTTGTTGCCGAGCTTTTTGGACAGCTCGATCGCGTCATCGCTGCCGAGCAGCAGGGTGTAGTCGATGCCCTGAGCGCGCGCGAAGTCGTGCACTTTGTCGGTGTTGTCGGCGGAGATGCCGATGACGCGCAAATTGCGGTCCTTGTATTTCTCGTGCAGGGCTTTCAGTTCCGGCACTTCCTGCTTGCAGGACGCGCACCAGGTGGCCCAGAAATAGATCAGCAGCGGCTGGCCTTTGTACTGCACGAGAGGCTGCAGCTTGCGGTCGAAATCCTTGAAGCCGGCAGCAAACAGAGGCTCCGACGACACGGCTGCGGGCCCAGCCGTTACCGCAGCAGTGGTTGCGGTCTGGGCGTAATAGGCCGCCGATAAAGCAACGCTCGCGCCGAGCAATCCAGCGGCAAGCACTGCGACGACTCCGAAACCACGAAGGTCAGGCATGAGCACATTCCGTTTGAAATCGAACAGAGCCGGACGGTGGCCGGACCGGCGTCAATGAAATGTACACGCTATTAGTTTTCACGCAAGTTATAGTCAAGTCCGCCGCTGCCGCAGCAACGCGTTAAAGCAACGGTCGGCTGTTGCCGTGATCGCCGCCGCTCGATCGAGGACTGGGATTGGAGATGCGTACCGTTTTCGGGTTGCTGCTGGTCGTCGCCATCGTGGAGTCGATCTTCGTCTTCGCGCCGATGCGTGTTGCGCCGCCGCTTGCACCCACAGCGGCCTATCGGCAGGCGAAAGCCGAGGCGCTGTTTAGCGCTTCGTTCAAACAGTTCAGCAGCGCCAAGGTCGATCTGGCGCCGTTACGGGGCCAGGCGCTGCTGGTGTTTTTCTGGGCGAGCTGGTGCGCCGAATGCCGCGACGAGGCCAAGGCGCTGATGGCGCTGCGCGCGCGCCACGCGGGCGACGGGCTGGCGGTGATCGGCATCGGCATCGACCAGTCGGACCAGTTGCAGCGCGTCGTGCGCGAGCAAGGCATCGACTACCCGGTGTTCGTCGCCGGCCAGGACGGGATCGAGCTTTCGAAGAAGCTCGGCAACCTGCTTGGCGAGCTGCCGTTCACCGCAGCCATTGACCGCCACGGTTTGTACGCCGCCAGCCAGCTTGGCAAGGCTGCACCCGCGACGCTGGATGCCCTGGCCGCAGCCGCGCTGAAATGATCCTCCAACCTCCCATCAGCGCGGCGATGACCGCAGCCGTCGAACCGGCTTCCGTGACAGACTTGGCCGCATCACCGCAATCCCCCGCCATGAGTAACAACGCGTCCCTGAATCTCGAAGCGCAGCTCTGTTTCGCCCTTTATGCGGCGACCAACCAGATCGTCCGCGCCTACCGCGCACCGTTGGCGGCGCTGGGGCTGACTTATCCGCAGTACCTCGCGATGCTGGTGCTCTGGGAGCAGGGTGCGCAGACCGTCAAGGGCTTGGCCGATCGCTTGGCGCTGGACTCGAGCACGCTGACGCCGCTGCTCAAGCGGCTGGAAGCGGCCGGTCTGGTCGACCGCGCGCGCAACGACGCCGACGAGCGCGTCGTGCGTGTCTCGCTGACGCCGAAAGGTCGGGCCCTGCAACAGCCGGTTGCCGAGGTGCAGCGGCGCGTGGCCTGCAAGACCCGACTGTCGGACGATGACTTTACGAAGCTGCGGGCGCAGCTCAAGGACCTTGCGTTGGTGCTCGCAGGAGGTCAGGAAGAGTGGGCTGACGTGCCTTGAGGTAGAGGCGATGCGCGCAGGCCGTTCTACCGCTCCGGTCAACGGCTCATCTGGCGCCGGGCGACGTAGCTGAGCGCGTCGACCATCGCCACCAGCAGCAGCATCGCCGCGATGATAGTCGCAGTCTTGCCCATGTGAAACAGCCCGAGATGGAAGGACAGCAGCGCGCCCAACCCGCCAGCGCCGACGACGCCGAGCACTGCGGCGGCGCGGATGTTGTTCTCCCAGCGATACAGTGTGTAGCTGAACAGCTGCGGCAGGATCTGCGGCAGCGTCGCGTACAGAAACACACGCAGCGCGCCGACGCCCTGCGTGCGCAGCGCGTCGCCCGGCCCGGCCGGTGCGTTCTCGATGCTTTCGGCGAACAAGCGCCCGAGCACGCCGCTGGTATGCAGCGCCAGTGCCAGCGTGCCGGCGAATGGCCCGAGGCCGGCGACGACCAGCAGCGCCGCCGCCCAGACCAGTTCCGGCACCGAGCGCAGCGCGTTGAGCAACCAGCGTGCGGGCATCCGGAACGGCGCGGCGGCGCCACGGTGCAGGCGGCTGGCCGGCAGCGCCAGCAGCAGGCCAGCGGCGGTAGCGAGCGCCGTACCAAGCACCGACATCGCCAGCGTTTCGAGTGTCGCCCGCCCCAATTTGCGCAGGAAGGCAGCGCTCAGATCCGGCGGGAAAAACTCGCCGGCAAAGTGCGCCATGCGTTGCAGCGCCATCGGCGAAAGAAACTGCGCCCAGTGCAGATCCAGGGACCAGAAGCTCGCCGCCACCAGCAGCAACAGGCTGAGCAGGAAGCGTAGGCCGCGACGGCGCACGACGCGCAGCGACGGCGGCAGGGCAGTGGGCGGCAGCGCGGCGACGGGCTTCATCGGCGATCAGCCGAGCGCACGGCGTAGCCGGGCGCTGGTGCGGTCGGCCAGCGCGACCAGCAGCACGAACACCAGCAGGATGGTGGTGACCTCGCCGCCGTTCAGCACTTTCATCGAGTTGTCGAGCTGCTGGCCGAGGCCGCCGGCGCCAACGAACCCCAGCACGACGGACGAGCGGATCGCGCATTCCCAGCGGTAGACGCTGTACGAGGTCAGTTCCGCCGCGCACTGCGGCAGCAGTCCGTAGAAGAAAGCCTGCAAGCGGCCGCTGCCGTTGCGCAGCAGCGCTGCGGTCGGCGCCGCCTCGGCGCTTTCGAGGATTTCGCCGTAAACCTTGCCGAGCATGCCGCCGTAGGTCAGCGCGATCGCCAGCACGCCGGCGCTCGGTCCGAGCCCGACCACGCGCACGAACAGCAGCGCCCAGACCAGTTCCGGCATGCTGCGCAGCACGATCAGCAAGCCGCGCACGCTTTGGCGCAGGCAGAACGGCAGTCGGGCCATGCGGCCGGACAGCGCCGACAGCGACAGCGCCCGCGTCGACAGCAAGGTCAGCGGCACCGCGAGCAGCAGCGCCAGCGACATCCCGGCGGTGGCGATGGCGATCGTGCGCCAGGTTTCGCGCGCGATCAGCCTGAGAAATTCCGGGTCCAGCGACGGCGGAAAGAAGCTGACGACAAAGCGCGCGCCGGCGCCAAAATTGGCCGGCTCAAAAAAAATCCAGGGGCGGAATTCGGTCGCACGCGTCAATGGCCACAGCAGCAGCAGCGCCGCGCCGGTGCACAACAGTCGCGCGCGTAACGCCGGGTCGCGCAGCGGTGACGTGCGGTGGTCGGCGTGCGCGCTCATAGGCAGTACATACCGGCTGGAGGCGCCGGCTGCGGCGGCTGGTCCGCGACCGGCGGCGCGGCGCCGCGCAGCTCGTGTTCGTGCTGGGCGTACAGGCGCGCGAGATGCTCGGGCGTCACCGCAGCGGCCGGCAAATCGAACACCAGCGCACCACCGCGCAGGCCGACGATGCGCGGGAAGCGCGTCAGCGCCACGTCGACCTGATGCAGCGTGGCGATCAGCGTGACGCTGCGGCCGCGGGCTTCATCGATCAGGGCCTGGATCGCCTGCTGCGCGCGCATCGGGTCCAGCGCCGACAGCGGTTCGTCGATCAGCCACAGCGAGGCCGACGCCAGTAGCGCGCGCGCCAAGCCAACCCGCTGGCGCTCACCGCCCGAGAGGCGGTCGACGCGCTCGAATAATTTGTCGGCGAGATCGAAGCGGGCCAGCGCCGCGTGCGCAGCCGGAATGTCGGCCGGATGGAACAGCGAGCGCAGGCTGCCGGCGAGGCTCATCGCCGGCAATCGCGCGGCCAGCACTGCCGTGATCACGCGCTGCCGCGGCGGCAGCGGCGGCACCTGCGGCACGAGGAACAGGCGGCTGCGCAGACGCTGCAGAGCCGCGCGCGGCAGCGACCATGGCGCCGCATCGTTCACCATCAACTGGCCCTGCTCGCCGGCCTCGACATGCAGATTGACACCGTGCAGCGCCGGGGCCACATCGGCGCGCGCGGCGGGATAGCGCGCCGCGATCGCCTTCAACGAGCTCTTCAAGCGCCGCGGCCGCGCCGCGTCACAAAAGACCGGCGCTGCGCGCGGCAGCTTCGATCGCGCGGTAGTTCTCGGCCCGGGTCGGGACGAAGCGGGTGGCGCGCTGAAGATCGAGTATCGCCTTGCCGTCCGGCGTGTCTCGGCTGAGCGCGAGCAGCGCCTGGGTCAGCTTCTCGCGCAGCGCTGCCGGCAGGTCGGCGTGCACGCTCCAGTTGTAGTCGTAATACGGCGCCGTGGTGAAGAACACGCGCAGCTTTGTCGTGTCGACCTTTTTTTCGGCAACCAGTTTTTCCCACACCGAGATGTTGAGAGCACCTGCCTGCACCTTGCCCGACGCGACCGCGGCCACCGTCGCATCGTGCGCGCCGCTGTAGGCCACACGATGGCAGTCGCGGTCGGGATCGATGCCGGCCGCGAGCAACGCACTGCGCGGCAGCAGGTGGCCGGAGGTCGAGCTTTGCGAGCCGAAGCTCAAGTCCTTGCCCTTGAGGTCTGCCAGCGTTTTGATCGCTGGGTCGGCGGTGATGAACACCGAGCGGAATTTCTCGTCCTCCCCGCGCTGCACCAACGGGATCACCTTGCCGCCGGAGCGGACGCTGGCCTGCACGAAGGTAAAGCCGCCGAACCAGGCCATGTCGACTTTCCGGTTGACCAGCGCCTCGACCGCAGCGGCGTAGTCGGTGACCGGTGTGTACTCGACTTTCATGCCGAGCCGGTCTTCGAAATAGCGGATCAGCGGCTCTGCCTTGCGCGCCAGTTCGGTTGGCGACTCGTCGGGAATGGCGGTGATGCGGAACACGTCCTGCGCCAGCGCGGCGGCGTTGAAAGCCAGCAGCGCGCCGATCAAGAGCAGGCGCGGCGAGAACCAACGGAACGCTCTGATCATGCGAATCTCCTCCGGATTGATGGCCCACAGCGAGACGCTCGATCAAGGCCGCTGACGACGAACATCCTCGCTAAACCGGCACCGACCATGGCGCCTCGACGGGCGCCTGACTCGGACAAAGTTACCGCGCGATTGATTAGGGCACAATGTTTTTACGGCGATGCGCTATTCTCGCTTCAACAAATCGTCGCGTGCGGACGCGAACTCTATCTGCATCGAGCCAAAGATCGCGCGGCCCGTAGCTGCTGCGGCCAGCGCGTCGCTGGAGAATTTTTCATGAATGCCCCCGAGACTCGCGTCGAACCCCGCCTCACCTCGCTCTCGCACGGCGGCGGCTGCGGCTGCAAGATCGCGCCTGGACTGTTGTCCGAGCTGCTCAAGGGCACCGCTGCGATGCCGATTCCGCCCGAGCTTCTGGTCGGCATCGCCACCTCGGACGATGCGGCGGTCTATCGTCTCAACGACGAGCAGGCGCTGGTCGCAACCACCGACTTCTTCATGCCCATCGTCGATGATCCACACGACTTCGGCCGCATCGCGGCGACCAACGCGATCAGCGACGTCTACGCGATGGGCGCGCGGCCGATCCTCGCGCTGGCCATCGTCGGCATGCCGATCAATGTGCTCTCGCCGCGGACCATTGGCCGCGTGCTCGAAGGCGGCGCCTCGGCCTGCCGTGCAGCAGGCATTCCGATCGCCGGCGGCCATACGATCGATTCGGTCGAGGCGATCTACGGCCTCGTCGCTCTCGGCCTGGTGCATCCGGCACGCGTCAAGCGCAACGCCGACGCGCGGCCCGGCGACGTGCTGGTGCTCGGCAAGCCGCTCGGCGTCGGCGTGCTGTCGGCGGCGTTCAAGAAGGATCGGCTCAGCGCGGGCGGCTACGCGGAATTGCTTGCGACCACGACGCAACTCAATACGCCGGGTCCGGACCTGGCCGCGCTGACCGGCGTGCATGCGCTGACCGACGTAACCGGCTTCGGACTCGCCGGTCACGCGCTCGAACTAGCCCGCGGCGCGCGCTGCCGGGTGTGCATCGACTGGCGCGCCGTGCCGACACTCGACGATGTGCGCCAACTGGCTGCCGACGGCTGCGTGACCGGCGCCTCCGGCCGCAACTGGGCCGCCTACGGTACCGACGTTGCGCTGCCGGCCGGCTTCACAGCCACCGAGCAGGCGCTGCTGAGCGATCCGCAGACCAGCGGCGGCCTGCTGGTCGCCTGCGCGCCGACCAGCCTCGACGCCGTCATCGCAATATTCCGTCGGCACGGTTTCACCCGCGCCGCGAGGATCGGTGAGGTCGTCGAGCAGACCTCTGGCGAGGCGCCCCTGTTGATCCGGTAACGCACCGGCGGCGCACGCCTGCCGACGATTGCGACGAAAGGAACCGAGCCGCCGGCTTCGCCTAAGTGAAAGCCATCGGCCGCTGGCGGTGGCAGTCGGTCACCTGCTGGTACTGGTGCGCGACGTTGAGCATGCGCGCCTCGTCGAAGAAATTGCCCATCAGCTGGAATCCCGTGGGAAGACCGTCGACGAAGCCGCAAGGCAGGCTCATCGCGGGGATGCCGGCGAGGTTCGCGGCGATCGTGTAGATGTCGTTGAGGTACATCGCGACCGGGTCGTCGGTCTTGGCGCCGAGCTTGAACGCGACATCGGTCACGGTCGGGCCGAGCACGAGGTCGACCTCCGCGAACGCGCGCTTGAAGTCGTCGTAGATCAGCCGGCGGACCTTCTGGGCCTGCAGATAGTAAGCGTCGTAATAGCCGTGGCTCAGCACGTAGGTGCCGATCATGATTCGGCGCTGCACCTCCGCACCGAAGCCTTCGCCGCGGCTGCGCTTGTAGAGTTCTTCGAGCGTCTTCGCGCCTTCTGCGCGATGGCCGTAACGCACGCCGTCGAAGCGCGCGAGGTTGCTCGATGCTTCCGCTGGCGCGACAACGTAATAGGTCGGCACCGACAGCGGCGAATTCGGCAGCGAGATTTCCTTGAACGTCGCACCGAGCGATTCGAGAACCTTGATCGCCTCTTCGATGCGCGCACGGACGCCGGGCGCGAGGCCGTCGGCGAAGTATTCACTCGGCAGGCCGATGCGCAGGCCCTTGATGGAATTGCCGAGGCCGGACACGAGATCGTCAACCGGCCGCTCGACGCTGGTCGAGTCCTTCGGATCGAAGCCGGACATGGCCTGCAGCACCTGCGCGGCATCTTCGGCAGAGCGCGCAACGACGCCGGCCTGATCGAGCGAAGACGCGAACGCAATCATGCCGTAGCGCGAGACGCGGCCGTAGGTCGGCTTGATGCCGGTGAGGTTCGTGAGCGCGGCGGGCTGGCGGATCGAGCCGCCGGTGTCGGTGGCCGTCGCGACCGGCGCGAGGCCGGCGGCGACCGACGCGACCGAGCCGCCCGAGGAGCCGCCAGGCACGCGCGTTACATCCCACGGATTTTTCACCGGCCCGTAGAACGAGGTCTCGTTCGACGAGCCCATCGCGAACTCGTCCATGTTGAGCTTGCCCAGCATCCCCGCGCCGGCTGCCTTGAGCTTGCCCGAGACGAAGCTGTCGTAGGGCGGCTTGAAGCCCCTGAGGATGTTCGATCCGGTCGTCGACGCGACCCCTTCGGTGCAGAACAAGTCTTTGATCCCAAGCGGAATTCCCGACAGCGGCTTGAGCTCGCCACTGTCCCGCGCACTGTCCGCCGCGTCGGCCGCCGCGAGCGCCAGTTCGGGCGTCTCGACCGTCCACGCATTGAGCGGCCGCCCCGCCTCGACCGCGGCGTTGAAGTCGCTCGCAATCTCGCGCGCGGAAAATTCGCCCGCTCGGAAACCGTCGCGAAGTTCGGCGATGGTCTTGTTGTTGAGACCAGCCACTATTCGATCACCTTCGGCACCGCAAAGAACCCATGCTGCGCATCCGGCGCGTTGAGCAGGATCTTGTCGCGGATGCCGCCGTCGTTGACGATATCATCGCGCAGCCGCTCGGGGATGTCGATCACCGCGGTCAGCGGCTCGACCCCGTCGGTGTCGACCTCGGCGAGCTGCTCGACCCAGTCGAGGATCTGGTTGAGTTCGGGCACCATGCGCGCGATCTCGGCCTCGCCGAGCGCGAGCCGGGCAAGCTTGGCGACGTGACGCACTTGCTGTTCGTTGACTGACATGAAAGGCCGCTAGCAGTGGGCGCGGAGCCCTTCAAGCACCGCTATTCGAACGGGTCATCTACCGGTTTTCCGTCGACATAGAGCTGGCGATGCTGAACTGTACGGATTTCAATCGGCACAGATTTGAGATCGACACCCTCTACCGCCGCCTTTCGGGCAATCGTCGAGGCCAACTCCTGCTGATCTTTACCTAAGGAATCCAAGTAAATGATGCGGGAACTGACAATGTCGCTGCCGGCCGACGAAGTCACCAACAGAAGCCGATTCTGATCAAGTCGG
Organism: Nevskia sp.; assembly: GCA_043781855.1. Taxonomy (GTDB): domain Bacteria; phylum Pseudomonadota; class Gammaproteobacteria; order Nevskiales; family Nevskiaceae; genus Nevskia. The sequence continues at coordinate 17,981 of JAYWBB010000049.1, forward strand.
AGAAGCGCGCAGGGTTTGTCATTGCAACCCTGCCAGCCCTTCGTGATTTCCGACGTTAGTTCCGGAGTGAGCTCGATGTCGGGAGCGAGCACGCGTAAATATTGGTCGAGCCGCGACTGCTGGGCGACACTTTTGGTCTCTGTGCTAAGCGAATAGCGGTTCTCGCTCTTCAGCGCCGCCTTGGCTAGCTCGCGCTGGCCAGCGGGACCGGATTTTTCGATTTCGGCGAGCCGCTCGCGCCCGGCTGGACCGAAATCGAATGCCATCGCTGTCCAGTCGAACTCGGTTGGCTTGACCTTGCCCGCGGACAGCCGCGCAATCTGCGAATTGGCGCTGATCGCCCCGAAATCGAGCAGCGGCAGCGCCAGCAGCAACGCCAGCCCGCATAGCCCCACCGCGAGACGGGTTTGATACCCGCGCAACGGCTCGTCGAAGGCGCCGCGGCGCCTGGCCACCGCCAGCCACCCGGCGACGCCGTAATTGAGCGCAACGAGGCTGGCGATCACGCCCCAGATTCGCGCCGGGGTCCAGCCGTACTGGCCGACCCGGATCCCCATCGAGATCAGGGCCAGCAGCGCCAGCGGCAGCACCACCAGCACCAGGATCAGCGAGGTGATGCGCCACAGCCGCCCGGTCGAGCGATCGTCGGGCGAATCGCCGATGAT
>JAYWBB010000050.1:0-18133 GCA_043781855.1 Nevskia sp.
AGGAAACCGTAAGTAGCACCACTGAGGACTGAATATTGTTCCGAATTTTCAATGTCATAGAAATAACAACTGTCGTCTTACTTGGCGACTTCTGAGTAACGTATCGATTTCTCGACTGTCTAGCCGCTGATCCATTCCCATGTCCCGAGTGCCAGCAACTGGGTCAACGCAAAGAGGCCGAACAGGCGGCCTCTCGACTGCTGGGCGCATATATCCAGCGTCGTTCGCACCATGTACAGAGCAGTGATCAGCCCAGCGCCAGCAAGCGCCGCCAGAAATGCGATATCACCACCCCACCAGCCCAATGGTAGGGCCACAAATAGCGTCAGGGACAGCTCAAGCAAAATCGGACGGCTCAATTGCCACGGTGTGCCTGCGGACGACATGAGTACCGAATAGATCAGCGTTAGAGATCTCGCAATTGTTTGGAGCGCGAGCCAGTGAATATAGCGTCTGACCTCGTCAATCGACGCAATGCCGGGAGACCAATAGGTCAGCAAGTTGTCGAGTTCCCACCACAGCACGGCAAGTGAAACCACGAGAACCAGCCCGGTGGCGACAGGCGCCCATGCCAACCACCTTTCAAGTCCCTTCACGTCTCCTGCCAAGCGTTTGCGTGAAAGGGGGGCGAGCAGCGCAGACGCGACGTTTCCCACGATTCCGAGCACCACAAGATTGAGCGTGTAGGCGAGAAAAAAACCGTTGTAATGTCGCGGCTCGATCACCGACAGAAGTGCGGGCAGCCCGTTTTGTATCGCTGCAGAACCGACAGACCAGATGGCAAACCCCTTCAGCAGGTGCCGCATGCGCAAGCGCTGCTCGCGTACTGCGGCGACGTCGGTGTCGACGGCCGCTCGGTTACTAACCGTACGGCCGGCGGCTGCGATACCGAGCCAAGCGCCCCCCGCAATACATAACGCGGCGGTCAACGGATCGCCCGATGCCGCTAGGCCTATCAGCAGCAGGCTCGCAAGGGCACCGATGCGCGCAGAAGCAAACGTTCTCGCCACCTGCCAGTTCTTCTCGTGCGCGTAAAACCAACCGAATCCCGGCTGACAAAGAATCTGCCACAGCTGACCTATGGTCAGCACCAACACCAGCGAGAAAAAGAAAATACTCGAGACGCCTGCAAGCGGTCTGGACACTTGGTGCAGGCCAAGACCGAAGGCGGCTATTACAACCAAGGCGACCGCCCCTAAGGCCCAGGAAATCTCGTGGCTTGCGCGCATCGCAATGCCCGCTCGTGCAGATGGAAGTTCCACCAGTTCACGGGTCACAACGGTCGAAAGATTAACCGCAAACAAAGGCACGAGGGCAGCCATGGAGAGCGCCAGCGACCAGACAGTGAAAGTGTCTCGGTCGAACCTGCGCGAGGCGATCGCCGTCAGGCCAAGCTGAAATACCGTACCGCTGACCCCGGCAATCAGATTCGCTAGGGCGTTCGACGCGAAGCGATGCAACATCAGCTGGATGCCTTACCAAGGCCGATGTGGGAGAGTTCCTGCTGCGCCTGCGCCGAGCGATCCGCAAGAATCGGCTGCGTGCGAACCCAGGCACAGAACGCACGCAAGCCTTGCTCCAGCGAGACGGAGGGCATGAATCCGAGTATCGCGCGGGCGCGGGCAAGATCTGCGTAGCAGTGGCGAATGTCTCCCGCCCGGAAATCGCCGGTTACCGTCAATTTCGAGTCACTGCCAAGTATATGTCTCAATATTGCCGCCACTGCCATAACAGACGTCGCAACGCCGGAACCGACGTTCGTCACCGTGAAACGCGGTAGCTCTGCCTCTAACGCCATACCGATAGCGCGCGTTACATCGCTTACGTGAACGAAGTCGCGGCTCTCCTGCCCGTCTTCGAAGATATTGACAGGGAGCTGCTGCCGCATGCGGTTCGAAAAGATCGACAAAATACCAGTGTAAGGATTGCGCAATGATTGCCGTTCGCCGTAAACATTTTGGAAGCGCAGTGCAATAACTGAAGTTCCGTATGCTTCGGCAAATACGTGCCCAAGCACCTCGTTGGCCAGCTTCGTCGCCGCGTAGATCGAAGCTGGGAACGGCGGCGCATCCTCAGGAGTGGCGACGAGATGAAGCTCTTCCCCGGCGGGGCCGACCGGTTCGAACAAGCCCCGCGTAAGGCGTGCGGCAGCGCGCGGCGCAGGAACGACCACCCGGCCGCCCAGTTCATAAGCACCCTCGCCATAGATGGAACGGCTCGAAGCCAATATCACCTTGCGCACATGGCGATGACGCGTCGCAATAGCTTCGAAGAGTGCTGCCGTGGCCTGCTGATTTACATCGTAGTAATGTGCGATACGGTACATAGACTGCCCAGTGCCCGTTTCCGCAGCCAAGTGCACTACGGAATCCGCCGACGCGAGGGCCGCATCCATAGCCGCAGCGTCGCGCACATCCGCCCTGATAAATTCCACGCCGGACATATCCCGTAACCAAGCCACATCAAGGTTAGGCACCGCGCCGTGAATTTGCGGACTCAGATTGTCGACAACGGTTACTTCACGTCCGGCTCGAAGCAGTGAGTCGACTAGCCAAGAGCCGATAAAGCCCGCTCCTCCGGTGACAAGAACTTTCATGCTTAGATTTTTTCTCGCTCGACTAATGGTTTGATCCCGCAAAAATCCGACAGGACCTGTGGTACACAAACTTAGAGTTAGACGATGAACGCTAAGAGTAACCTGGCGGTTTACCTAAGCACGGGCTTGCAACGGATTACGTGTTACACGCTCCTCCAATCGTGACGATGCATTGCCGATTTCGAATTCCTTGCACACTCCTCAGCGCCCGGTAAGATTTTACCGACCTGTCCGAAGGTGAAACGGCATTTGTTGAGTGTACTACCGTTTCTTAGCGTCATTAAGAGCCGCGCCCGTTGCGCAGAGACCATGGATTCTGTGGCCGGCTATCTTGGTCTTGAATGAGGTCGCGTATATTGCGCCCAGCGCGCAACGCCGACCGCCACGCAAGCAAGCAAGCAAGCAAGCAAGCAAGCAGGACAGCGTTGCCATGACTATCTGCTGGTGCAGTATGCGTGAAGACTGCTAGCGTTCATTATAGGAAGCAAGCAGACTTCGAAATTCAATGTTTTTGGGGGCGCGATCGCTCAGGAACGTCAGCAATTTTTATGGCCTTTGCTTGCTGCAGAGTCGCAGAGCCGCGCAACGATTTACGAGAAGAATAATGGCGATATTCATAACCGGCAGCGCCGGCTTCATCGGCGCCAACTTCGTTCTCGACTGGCTCGCCGAGCGCGACGAGCCGGTGATCAGCCTCGACAAGCTGACCTATGCAGGGAACCTGGGCAATCTTGCGAGTCTGGACGGCGATCCGCGTCATGTTTTCGTCCATGGCGATATCGGCGACCGCGCGCTGGTTTCCGCCTTGCTGTCGAAGCATCAGCCCCGCGCGGTGGTGAATTTCGCGGCGGAGAGCCATGTCGACCGTTCGATCTCTGGTCCGGGAGAGTTCATCCAGACCAACGTCGTCGGCACGTTCAATCTGCTGGAGGCGGTCCGCGCGTACTGGAACGATCTCGATGCGGCGCCGAAGGCGGCGTTCCGCTTTCTGCATGTGTCGACCGACGAGGTTTACGGCACGCTTTCGGCAGCCGACCCCGCATTTTTGGAAACCACGGCGTACCAGCCGAACAGCCCGTATTCGGCGAGCAAGGCGGCGAGCGATCACCTCGTGCGTTCCTGGCATCACACCTATGGCCTGCCGGCGCTGACAACCAATTGCTCGAACAATTACGGGCCGTTTCATTTTCCGGAAAAGCTGATCCCGCTGATCATCCTGAACGGGATCGCCGGGAAGGCGCTGCCCATCTATGGCGATGGCCTGAATGTCCGGGACTGGTTGTTCGTGAAGGACCACACGCGGGCGATCCGGATGGTGCTCGATCGCGGGCGGGTTGGTGAAACCTATTGCGTCGGCGGGCGCGCGGAGCGCACCAACCTGCAAGTAGTGAACCGGGTCTGCGAGCTTCTCGATGAGCTTCATCCTGCCGGCGCGCACCATGGACACCTGGTGTCCTTCGTCAAGGACCGTCCCGGCCATGATCGGCGTTACGCGATCGATTGCAGCAAGCTTGAGCGCGAACTTGGCTGGCAGCCGTTGGAAACATTCGAGAGCGGACTGCGCAAGACGGTCGAGTGGTATTTGTCGAATGCCGACTGGGTGCGCAACGTCACCAGCGGCGAATACCGTCAGTGGATCGAAGCGAACTACGGCAGCCGGAGCACCGTATGAAGGGAATCATCCTCGCCGGCGGCTCGGGTACGCGGTTGTATCCCTTGACGCATGTGGTATCGAAGCAACTGCTGCCGATCTACGACAAGCCGATGATCTACTACCCGCTGTCGGCGCTGATCATGGCCGGCATCCGGGACATTCTGGTGATTTCGACACCGGAGGAAACGCCGCGCTTCCAGAGCCTGCTGGGCGACGGTCGCCGCTGGGGCTGTGAATTCACTTATGCGGTGCAGCCGTCGCCGGATGGTCTTGCCCAGGCTTTCATCATCGGCGAGCAGTTCATCGACGGCAACAGCTGTGCGCTCGTGCTTGGAGACAACCTTTTCTTTGGCCATGATCTCCGCCCGCGGCTGGTGAAGGCCGCCGAAAAGCAGAGCGGCGCGACCGTGTTCGCGTATCCGGTGCAGGACCCGGAGCGCTACGGAGTCGTTGAATTCGATGCCAAGGGCCTGGCGATCAGCATTGAGGAAAAACCGGCCGCTCCGCGCAGTCGCTACGCCGTGACTGGACTCTATTTCTACGATGCGCAGGTGGTCGATATTGCCAAGGCGGTCAAGCCGTCGCATCGCGGCGAACTGGAAATTACTGATGTCAATGTCGAATATCTTCGCCGTGGCGCGCTTGTCGTCGAACGCTTCGGTCGTGGCGATGCCTGGCTCGATACCGGGACGCACGATTCGCTGATCGAGGCAAGCCAGTTCGTGCAGACGCTGGAAAAGCGGCAGGGATTGAAGCTCTGTTGCCCCGAGGAACTGGTGTGGCGGAACGGCTGGATCGGCAATTCAGAACTCGAAGCACTGGCGCGGCCGCTGGCCAAGAGTGGTTATGGGCGATATTTGCTTGACCTTCTCGAACATCCGTTGTAGCGACCCGCGATGAACTGCATTCACACTGAAATCCCCGAGGTCTGCATTGTCGAACCGCGCGTCTTCGGCGACGCACGCGGATTTTTCTTCGAGAGCTTCAACCGCAAAGCCTTTGCCGATGCCGTCGGCGTCGACGTGGATTTCGTACAGGACAACCACTCTCGTTCGGCGCGCGGTGTGCTGCGCGGCCTTCATTATCAGATCGAGAATCCGCAGGGCAAGCTGGTTCGTGTCACGTTCGGCGAAGTCTTTGACGTGGCGGTCGACCTGCGCCGCAGCAGCGCTACTTTCGGCCGATGGGTTGGTGCGATTATCTCCGCTGAAAACCGTCGTCAGATGTGGGTGCCGGCCGGCTTCGCGCACGGTTTTGTGGTCCTGACCGAGTTCGCCGAATTCCTCTACAAGACCACAGAGTATTACTCGCCAGCGCACGAGCGGGCGATCCTCTGGAACGATCCGGATCTCGCCATTCACTGGCAGTTGCCGGATGGAATCGACGAACCGCTGCTGTCGACCAAGGACCGGCAGGCGAGCCCGTTCGCGACTGCGGAAAAATTTCCTTGAGACCCTTGCTCGTTACCGGGAGCAGCGGGCAAATCGGATGGGAGCTTCGGCGTTCGCTGTCGACGTTCGGCGAGCTGCTCGCGCCGTCTCGTCGGGAACTCGATTTGAGTCGACCGGACACGGTGGCTGCCTATGTCCGGAAAATCCGGCCGGCAGTGGTAATCAATCCCGCGGCCTATACCGCCGTCGACAAGGCCGAAGCGGAGCCGGACGAAGCGCAGCGCGTCAACGCCGAGTCGGTGCAGGCACTGGCCGAAGTGTGTGCCGAACTCGACTGTCTGCTCGTGCATTACTCGACCGACTACGTTTTCGACGGGCGCAAGACCACGCCCTACCTGGAAACCGATGAGCCGAATCCGGACTCTGTGTACGGCCGCAGCAAGCTCGCCGGAGAACGTGCGATCCAGGCCGTCGGCGGCCGCCACCTGATCGTTCGCACGAGTTGGGTCTACGGTGCGCGCGGCAAGAATTTTCTGCTGACCATGCTGCGCCTGGCACGCGAGCGCGAGCAATTGCGCGTAGTGGCCGACCAGTTCGGGGCGCCCACCTGGTGCCGGACGATTGCCGACGCTACCGCCCAGATGCTGCGCGCGTTTCCGCTGCACGACGCGCCGCCGGCGGCGCTCGTGCATCTGAGTAGCGCGGGGCGCACCACCTGGCACGAATTTGCCGCGCGGATTGTCTCGGAAGGCAGCCGGCGTGGACTGACACGCGATGTGTCGGTGCTGCCCATCACCACGTCGGACTACCCGACGGCGGCCCCGCGTCCGGCGCAGTCCGCGCTGTGCTGCGATCTGCTAGAGAGCGCCTTCGGCGTCGTGATGCCGCGCTGGGAGGATAGCCTTGCCCTCTGCCTCGACGACATCGCTGCACTCGCGCCGGGTTGGCACGGTCCGACATAATGCAGCAGTAATTTTCGCGGCGGATCGTGTCGATTCATCTCTGCGCCGTCATCCCTCGTTTTCAACTATCCGGGCAACCATGTCGACCAAGCCATTCTGCGCACGCCCGAAACGCTACGCTTTGCTGCTGGTGTCGGCGCTGTGCGTCGGCGGCATTGCTCCAGCCGCCGCTGCGCCCTGGGCCGAAGTCGGCGACCGCGCCCTGCGCAGCGATATCGAAGTCCTGGCCGCGCGCGGCCTGATCAGCGGGCCGACCACGACCTGGCCGATACCGGTGGGGTTCTTCTCGGCATTGCAGGACGAAGCCTTGCTGGCAAAGCAGCCCGAGTACATCCGGCTTGCGGCCCATCGCGTGCTAGACCGACTGGGTGGCCGGAACGCTCATCGCGGCTTGAAGCCGGCGGCGGAATTGCGCTTCGCGAGCGAGCCGAACCTGATCCGCGACTTCGGGGCAACGGCGCGCGATCAGGTCGACGCACGGGCCGGGCTTGACTACGACGGTGAGCGCATCGGCGGCAGTCTGCGCGCCGGGGCGCAGACGCGCTTCGATGGCACCGGCTCGAAGGTTTCGCTCGACGGCAGCTATCTGACTTTTCTTGCCGGTGGCTGGCAGATTTATGGCGGCCTCGTCGATCAGTGGTATGGGCCGGGCTGGACTTCGAGCCTGGTGCTCTCGAACAACGCGCGGCCGTTTCCGAAGCTGGGTTTCCTGCGCAACGATCCGCGTCCGTTCGAGACGAAATGGCTGAGCTGGCTAGGACCCTGGCAGCTGAATTTCTTCGTCGGAGCGCTTGAAGAAAAGCAGCGCATCGATCGCAATACAGCGGTCGGCAGCCTGCGTTTCAGCTTCGTGCCGGTGAAGGGGCTGGAAGTGGCGATCTCGCGCGTCGTGGAATTCTGCGGCCGCAATCACCCGTGCAAGCCGTTCGTCGCAGCCTTCGGCATCAACAACACCGACAAGGATCGCAACCAGAGCAACGACGAGGCGACGATCGAGCTGAAGTATGCGTACGACTTCAACATCCTCAGCTTCTCGCCTTATCTCCAGATCATGAACGAGGACACCGGGCCGTTCACGCATTCGTTCACGAGCTATCTTGGCGGGGTGAGCTGGGCGGGGCCCTGGGGCAAGGATGGCGCGCAGTGGCGTTTGACCGGCGAGTACAGTGACAGCCGCGCAACCCTCGACGCCTTCAGTTTCGGTGGCGTCAGAACACCGGGTGTGGCCTATAACAACACTGGCTATGACGACGGCTTCCGCTATCGCGGCCGCACGCTGGGCTTCTCGCTCGACAGCGACTCGACACTGTTTTCGCTGGCCGGCTCAGTCACCGATACGCGTGGCTGGAATTACCGCCTTGTTTACTACAACGCGCACATCAGCACGGCGGAACTCGCGGCCGTGCAGGCCACTGGCAGCACGACGCGCAACGTGGTCAGCGCGCGGCCGGTGACGGTCAACCAGATCGAGGCCGGCGTGACGGTGCCGTATCGCAATTTCAATTTCGACCTGGTCGTGCGCGGGCAGGACGGGCGGGTGTTCCCGGCGACCAGCGGGCAGGTCAATGTCGAGCTGGGGATCGGGTATCGGTTTTGATCGGCGAGCGAAGCTCTGATTGATTCTTGTTTCCCGTCTCTCTCCGGGAGAAAGGCTTTGTACTGTTTCAGCACTCCCTAGTGGATTACCGACGCCCAGTCGTCGGTGATCCGCCCCAGGTCGCCACCCGAGGTAGCGCTGTAGAGATCGGCACCGTCGCGCACTTTCTGGCCGCCGTCGCGGGTCAAGGGGCGGAACAGGAAGCCGGCGCTGCGGCGGGTCGACTTGTTGAACAACACGTCGAACGGAATGCTGACGTAGAAGCCTTTGTCGAACGAGCCTTCGCCGAATTTGTTGGCGGAGACATTGGTGAACGTCGCGAACGCGCCGAGCGTCACGCCGCTCTTGAACTGGCGCGCGAGTTCGAGCGTGGTGCCGTAGTCCTTGGCGAGATAGCGGCCGAAACTGACCCTGGTCTTCAGGTTGTACCAGGGGAAATCGTAGAAGAGGTTGAGATTACCAGTGGCCACGCGGTAGTTCCGGAAGCCGAGGCGTTCGCTGTAGCCGCGCTGCTGCACGACGTTGGCATTGACGCCGACGGCCCAGCGCTGCAACTGCGGCCGGTACAGCACTTCACCGGCGACACCGCCGAACATTTCCTCGAACAGCCCGGCCGACAGGCGCGCGTACCACTGCTCGTAGGGTGACCAGATGTAATTGGTTTCAAGTTTGACGATGCCCTGCTGACCCTGTTGCAGATACCGGACGATATCGCTGCGCACGTGCGGCAGCTGGCTATCCGACTGCTGCTGGATGCCATCGAAGTTGTTCAGAAGGTTGAAGGCGGCAATGCCGGAAAAATTCCAGTGCTCCGACAATTGCAGCCCGGCGCTGACGCGCCAGAAAATCTGGCCGAAATAGAAACCATCCGGACCACCGATTTGCTGCCGTACGCCGGGCCCCATGTCCCAGGAAAATTTCGGGTACGCGATGAGGTCCTTGTACCGGGCCTGCGGCTCGCCGGGCTGCGGCGTCGTGATGATGGCGTTGTGGCGAATTTCTTCGGGGCTGATCCGGTTATTGGCGACCTGTTCGAAATCCTTTCGCAGCACGGTCAGGCGCCAGACTTCCAGGCCGTTGTCGACGCCGATGACGGTGAAGCGGTCGATCCATGCCGGCATCGTCGTGGTGAGCGCCCGCGCGGCACGTCCGAGGACCTCCACCGGGCTGAGGTATCTGTCCTGCTGGATCCAGACCTCGACACCGCGCTGCTCCGGCACGAAATTGACTGCGGCGAGCGCGAAGCCCTGTTGGAGCAGCGTCAACCGCGTGCTTTCGATGATGGCGTCGGCGTTGTCGACCTGCGCGGGCGTCGGCGCCACGCCTTCGCGCACGGCGATGGTGGTCGGCTTCGGATCGGCTGTCTTGATCGGACCACGATTGCGCTCGAAATCGGTCAGCAGCGAAATGCGGAATGAAAGTTTCTGGCCTCGCTCGTAGCCGAGCCCCAGGTTCACGCCGCTCAACACTTCGTAATTGACGCCGAAGTTGATCGGCAGCGACCGGGAAAAACGACGGCCAATACCTTCCTCGTTGGAATAGTCGTTGCCGTCGTATTCGACCTGCACCGTCAGGTCCGGAATCGGCGTCCGCCATTGCACACCGCCAAACAGGCCGACGGTGCGGCCGGTGAACAGGTCGGAGGCAAGGCTGCCGCCGCGTCCGCTGAATCGTTGCGCCGCGCGATCGCGATCGAAGTGACTGCCGAACAGCGAGAACGGATTGCGCAGGCTGCCGCCCTCTCCAGGACGCCCCCAGCCTACGCCGAGTGTGAAATCGAAATCGTAGTAGCGTCGGCTCGCAACCAGATATTCCCCGCCGAACACACCCGTGCCGATCAGGTCCAGGGCGCCGAGCGCGACCGCCGGCAGATATTCGCCTTCCTCGATCAGGCGCAGCTTGAGGCCGAAGCTCCGATCCTTGTAGGACTGGTTGCCGCTGAAACTGGCCGGGCCGTAGAGACGGTCGGTGACATCGGTGTAACGGAACACCGTTTCAACGCCCGGCAGCGGGGTCGCGAAAATCTGGATCTGGTTGTACGGCGAGATGTGCGACAACCCGACGCCGAACGCACCGTCGTCCGCGAAGCGCGCCGTCGGCGTCTGCACCAGACCGACGCCGCCGAAGTCGTTCAGGCCGACGAAATCGGCGGCCGAGACGAGGCCCGGCAGCAGCCCGCATATCACCACCAGCGGGCGCCCCCAGGCAGCGGCCCGCATCGGCATCGACAAGACGAGTCCGTCCTTAACGGCTGACGGTCGCCAGCGCCGCAGCAGTCAAGGCCAGATTCGAGAGAACCCCGAAGATACGCTCAGAGAACGCGAGGCCGTTGAACGGCGCCGCATCGCGCGGCACCACGATCAGGCTGCCCGGAGGAATGTCCTGGGCCTTGTAATTCCAGAACGAAGTCTTGAATTTCTGGGCCGTCCCGTTGGGCAGGATCACGAACACGCGACCCTCATCCGCGGCCTGCGAGTAACCGCCCGCACGATCGACGTAATCCCTGAGTGCCGAGCCTGGCGCAAATGCCTGACTGCCGGGGTTGAGCACCTGCCCGATCACGGTCACGGAGATCGGCCGCTTCGGCACGAGCAGCACATCGCCCGGTTCGAGGATCGGGTCGATTTCCGGCCGCGCCTGCAGCACGGTCGGATCGGCTTCGATCACCACGCGGCCAATCGCCTTCGCGTCCTGCAGCCGCTGGGCGACAGTGCCGAGGAACTGCGCGGAGACCTGCCCGTCCTTGCCGAGGGCTCCGCTCGTGAGCGCGGTGACGGCGGCTTCCTGCAAATCCGACGCCGCACGCCGATAAGACTCCTCTTCTGCCCGTCTCGCGCTGATGCGCGTGAAGATGGCGCCGTAGGCGTAGGAGTCCGAGGTCAGTCCGCCGGCTCGCTGGATCAGCTGGCTGAGCCGCTCTCCGCGCAGAATTCCATAGGACCCCGGAAATTTGAGCTCGCCGGAGATTTTGACCGTACCCACTTCCTGCCCGAGATACAGCGGCTTGAAATTGAACACGTCGCCCGGGTTGACGCGCAGGTCGAAGGCGCCGGATTGCTTCAAGTCGATGGTCTTGTAGTGAGAGGCGCCGCTCTTGAGAGCGTCGGCGTAGGAAACGTATTCGATATTCGAGGCATCGCTTTCGTTGCTGAGCCCGCCGGCCGTTTCGATCAGCAGATTCAAGGGCGTATTGGCGGCCACCGGGTAAAGGCCCGGACGACGGACCTCGCCGAAAACCGCGACCGATTCCTCGAGAAGGTACTGAAGTGCGCGCGGCGCCTTCATGAAAATCTCGGGGCAGGATCGCTGATCGTCGAACTGCCCGCGCAACGGCCCCAGGTCGCCGTTGCTGTTTCTGTAGATGTATCTGCCGTTGCTGCCGTTGCCGCTGTTGTTGCCGCTGTATCCGTTGGTGTTGTTGAAGCCGTTGCTGCCCGTCAAGTCGTTGATGCCGTTGGTACCGTTCGAGACAATGGTGCCGTTGGCGCCAACGATGCCGTTGGGACCATTAACACCGTTGGCGCCATTGCTAGCGTCGTTGCCGTTGTAACCGTTGTAACCGTTATAGCTGTTGTTGCTGCCATTGTTGCGGCTGTTTCCTCTCTCGCCCTTGTCGTCGCGGGTGCTCTCCGAGGTAAACGCCTTCAGGAACCTGATCGAGCGCTCGCTGTTGACCAGGTGCGCAAGACCTTCGAGTGCAGGGCAGGACCCGACGGGTGCAAAATTGCCCGCAGCAACGTCGCGAACGTCCCGAGAATCGAGGTAGGCGATATCCTCGCGATTGAGGATGATGACCAGATCGTCCCGCTGCATCGGGAACGAGGGCGCATCGGCGGCCATCACGCCCGACACATTGAAACTGAGCCAGCCGCGCACACCGCTCACCGGATCCGTGCGCTCGACCAGCCCGAGAGCGAGATAGGTTTCGGTTTTCGTATCCGACGATTCGATCTGCGCGGCCTGCAGCAACGCCTTCAACTCGTAGCCGCTCAACCACTGGAACGACCCGGGATACTTGACGTAGCCGATGATCCGGACGTTGTTGTCGAGCCGGGGGGCGATTGCGCCGACACGCAGGATATCGCCGTCGTGAATCCTTGCACCGAGATCGGCTGCACGCGCGATATCGACCTGCTGCACCTTCTTCTTGTTGCCCTCATAGCGCTCGATCTGCGCCGTCCCGGTGTTCGTCGTTGCCGGCAGGCCGCCCGCCAGCGCGATGATATCGCCGACGGTATGTTCATCCTTGAGCTCGTAGATCGCCGGACGCTTGACCTCTCCGGCTGCGGAAACCCGTGGCCCGACCGGGGGCACGAAGATCACGTCGCCCGGCTGCAGGCGCTCGTCGCCGCTGGAATCGCCGCGCAGCAGTAGAGCGTAGAGATCGAGCGTCCGGATCACGCGGCCGGCGCGCTTCAACTGGACGCTGCGCAGCGAACCCACCGTACTGACACCACCGCCGACCAGCAGCGCGTTGGTGATCGTCGACAGCGAACTGACCGTATACGACCCCGGCTGGTTGACGTCGCCGAAGAGGAACACGCGCACCGAACGCAATTCTCCGAGCGAGATACTCGAACGGACGCCGATCAGTTCGCGCGTGATTCGTTCGGACAGTGCGGCTTTCACCGCATCGAAGTGCTGGCCGGCAACGCTGATCGGACCCAGCTTCGGAAAATTGATCGTTCCGTCGCGCCCGACCAGCAGGCTGTAGTTGCCGTTGTCGTTGCCAAACAGCTGCACATGGATACTGTCGCCCGGCCCCAGAACGTAGTCGTTCGGAATCGGGATATCGGTCGCCGGCGCAAAAGTCGTCGCCGCGTCCAGGAACAGGTCGTAGCCAAAGGGCCGAAGGTCGCTGACGGCGTCGTCGAGGGTTTGTTCATCGTTCCTGGCAAGCCGGGGATTGCGTCCGGAGAATGCGCTGTTGTCCTGCCGGTTGTTGCTGCGACGGCAGTCGTCGAGACGGTCGTCACGGCGGCTGCTTCCCGCGTTGGCGCCATAGCCGTCACGCGTGCTGCGGCTGCCGCGCAGTTCATCGCAGTTGCGATCACGGAGGTTCCCTGAATTCGTCTGCCGGTCGTCCCGACGAAACCGGCGCGAGGTGTCGTCGGTCGTGTCGTCAAGTGTCCGGTCGCGGAACCTTCCGTCGGGCCGGGCCTGCGAGTTCGTCGATCCCGACGCGCCGAGCGTTTCGAGCGCCTTCTGGCGCTGTTCGGGCGTCAACTGATCGATCGCCGATGGGTCGAACGGTAACTGCGCCTGGGCGGCGAGCACCGGCAGCACGCACAGCGCGATGCCAAGATTCAGGACCGCCAAATTCCGGGTGATCCGCTTTCTCACGTTTGACCTGGGCCTGTCTGGTTGGATGTGCGTTCGTGCCGGTTCAGCCGCCGCAGTTCCGGGGCCGCCGTCGGGGGTCAGGGCGATCGAGCGAGAATCGCCGCACGCGCACGATGTTGGGTGCCTTACGGAAGGATACTATGAAGGGTCGGCCCAGACACCACGTATCCACCGCGATGTTGACCTTCGGCGTTTGGCAGCAGCGCGAAGGAGCCGGGATTAATGCTGGACGGGGAGCCGCTACCCTTATATCCTTCGGTCATCCCGATTGCTGAAGATTGTTTCAGTGCGGTCGGCTTGCACTCATAAGGACGGAGGTAACAACCGTGAAGCGTTTAGTTATTGGAGTCACCCTCGCAGTGCTCGCCGCAGCTCCGGCGATATCTCTGGCCGAGGACACAGGCGGCGCGGCCGGCAATGTCGAAAAGGCTTCGCTGTTTGCCAACGGCAATGTTGCCACGATCGTCGCCATCGGTCTCGGCGCAGCAACGGCCATTGCCGTCGCCGTCGTTGCTTCGACCGACAATGGCAACACGGCAACCGCGACTTCAACGTCGACGGCCACCGCCACGACTCGCTGAGCGTCAATGCGTCATCGGAAAGACGCCCTCGGACGGGTTCAAGAACGACGTACTCGGAGTTGCAAACGGCGCCCCTCGAAAGAGGGGCGTTTTGCGTTGTAGCGATCAGAACGAGAAATTCTGTCAGGCCAACGAGCGCGACCCCTTTCGTCCCGAAGCCGACCGGGCGGGTGAAAGCGACGAGCACCGATCCCGCGTGTGTCACCGCGTGCGAAGCCCGGCGGCGAAACTGGGCCAGTCGGCTTGCGGTCCGGCACGAACCGCACCAGCAACAGCCCCATGAAAAATGCCCTCGCTCGCGCAAGGGCATTTTCTTTTCGCCTGCCGCCTATGCCTGACGTTTTGAAACAGTCTGCGGAGGCGTCTTATTCACACCAAGTTTCCCACCCGATCAGAGCAGCGGCACCATCAGCAGGGCGACGATGTTGATGATCTTGATCAGCGGGTTCACGGCCGGGCCGGCGGTGTCCTTGTAGGGATCACCGACGGTATCGCCGGTCACGGCAGCCTTGTGCGTCTCCGAACCCTTGCCGCCGAAATTGCCTTCCTCGATGTACTTCTTGGCGTTGTCCCAGGCGCCGCCGCCAGTGGTCATGGAGATGGCGACGAACAGGCCGGTGATGATCGTGCCGATCAGCACGCCACCGAGCGCGACCGGTCCGAGGATCAGGCCGACTGCGACCGGCACCAGGATCGGCAGCAGCGAGGGCACGATCATTTCCTTGATCGCGGCCTTGGTCAGCATGTCGACGGCGACACCGTATTCCGGCTTCGCCGTGCCTTCCATGATGCCCTTGATCTCGCGGAACTGACGCCGCACTTCGACGACCACCGCACCGGCGGCGCGGCCCACGGCTTCCATCGCCATCGCGCCGAACAGATACGGCACGAGACCGCCGATGAACAGGCCGATGATGACCATGTGATCGTCGAGGCTGAACACCGTGGTCTTGCCGGCTTCGGTCAGCTTGTGCGTGTAGTCCGCGAACAGCACCAGGGCCGCGAGGCCGGCCGAGCCGATCGCATAGCCCTTGGTCACGGCCTTGGTGGTGTTGCCGACGGCGTCCAGCGGGTCCGTGATGTTGCGGATCTCGGCGGGCAGGTGCGCCATCTCGGCGATGCCGCCGGCGTTGTCGGTGATCGGGCCGTAGGCGTCGAGCGCGACGATCATGCCGGTCAGCGACAGCATGGCAGTCGCCGCGATGGCAATGCCGTAAAGCCCCGCGAGATTGTGCGCGAAGTAGATGGCCGCGCAGACCGCGAGCACTGGCAGTGCGGTCGACTTCATCGAGACACCGAGGCCCGCGATGATGTTGGTTCCGTGGCCGGTCTGCGAGGCTGCGGCGATATGCCGCACCGGCTTGTAGTCGGTGCCGGTGTAGTACTCGGTGATCCAGCAGATCGCGCCGGTCAGCACGAGTCCGATCAGCGCGCAGCCGTAAAGCGGGACAGCCTGGGCGCCCATCAGCGAGATGGTGATCGGATAGAACGCGATCGCCGCGAGCACGCCGGACACGGCCGTGCCGCGATACAGTGCGTTCATGATCTTGCCGCCTTCGCGATACTTGACGAAAAAGGTGCCGACGATCGAGGCGATGATCGAGACGCCCCCCATCACCAGCGGGTACAGGACGGCGTTCGCGCCGAGTTCGCCCTTGGCCACCAGCAGGCCGCCGAGCACCATCGTCGCGACCAGTGTCACCGCGTAGGTTTCGAACAGGTCTGCGGCCATGCCGGCGCAGTCACCGACGTTGTCGCCGACGTTGTCGGCGATGACCGCCGGGTTGCGGGGGTCATCCTCGGGAATGCCGGCCTCGACCTTGCCCACCAGATCGGCGCCGACATCCGCGCCCTTGGTGAAGATGCCGCCGCCGAGGCGCGCGAAAATCGAGATCAGCGAGCCGCCGAAGGCGAGGCCGACAAGACCGTGCAAGGCGCTCGCCTCGCCACTCATCTGCTTGACCACCATGTAGTAGCCGGCGACGCCGAACAGGCCGAGTCCGACGACCAGCATGCCGGTGATGGCACCGCCGCGGAAAGCCACCGCGAGCGCCGCGTTGATGCCTTCGGATGCGGCCTGCGCGGTGCGCGAATTCGAGCGCACCGAGACGTTCATGCCGATGTAGCCGGTGGCGCCGGACAGGACGGCGCCGAGCGCGAAGCCGATGGCCGTCAGCCAGTCGAGTGCCAGGCCGAGCGCCAGGAACAGCACGGCGCCGACGATGGCGATCGCGAGATATTGCCGGTTCAGGTAGGCCTGTGCGCCCTCCTGCACCGCCGCCGCGATTTCCTGCATGCGGGCGTTACCGGGCGACTTCGACAACACCCAACGCACCGAAACGATTCCGTACAGAACTGCTGCAAACGCGCAGCCCAAAGCGATCCACAGACCGTACTCAACTAGCATTTCGCCTCCCCCTTGGTTATCGGATATGGAAATCCGCGAACGATCCGAGGGGCGATCTGCTTGCCCCTGAGATGTGACCCCCGGAAACCGCACACGGACATTAGCATGGGATATCCCGAAAGTTGTCAAACAATCGGTTGAAGATCGAACGCTGAGTACCGGCCGGCTAAATCTTGAAGTCCCCGAGCTTGCGCGGCACCGGCGCGTTTTTCAGGCGCACGTACTGCGGCAGGCCGTTGGCGTACGGGGGGTAATCCTCGCCCTGGATCAGCGGCGCGAGGTAGGCGCGGCACTGGGCGGTGATATGGAAACCGTCGGCGGTGATGTAGTCGCGCGGCATCTTCTTCTCGACGTTGGCGACGCTCGCCAGCGGTGCTTCGGCGATGTTCCAGGTGTAGGGATTGTCATTGGTGCGGATGATCGCGGGCATCACGCCGGACTTGCCGGCGATGGCCATTTCGACAGCAGCCTTGCCGACCGCGTACGCCTGGTCGACGTCGGTCTTCGAGGCGATGTGACGCGCGGCGCGCTGAAGATAATCGGCCACGGCCCAGTGGTACTTGTACTTGAGCTTGTCCTTGACGATGCCCGCAAGCAGCGGCGCGAGGCCGCCGAGCTGGGCATGGCCGAAGGCATCCTTGCCGCCGGCTTCAGAGAGGAATTCGCCGCCCTTCGTCTGCAGGCCCTCACTGGCGACGATGGCGCAGTAGCCGTATTGCTTCACGCAGTCGTCGACGCGCGCGAGGAACGCCGCTTCGTCGAACTTCACTTCCGGGAACAGGATGATGTGCGGCGCTTCGCCCTCGTTCTCTGCGGCGAGCCCGCCGGCCGCAGCGATCCAGCCGGCGTGGCGGCCCATGACCTCCATGATGAAGACCTTGGTCGAGGTCTTGGCCATGCTGGCGACGTCGTAGCCCGCTTCGCGGATCGACACCGCGACGTATTTCGCGACCGAGCCGAAGCCCGGGCAGCAGTCGGTGATCGGCAGATCGTTGTCGACCGTCTTCGGCACGTGGATGGCCTGGATCGGATAGCCCATCTTCTCGCTGATCTGGCTGATCTTGAGGCAGGTGTCAGCCGAATCGCCGCCGCCGTTGTAGAAGAAGTAGCCGATGTCGTGCGCCTTGAAGACTTCGATCAGGCGCTCGTACTCAGCTTGATTCTTGTCGAACCCCTTGAGCTTGTAGCGACAGGAGCCGAAGGCGCCACTGGGTGTGTGCTTGAGCGCGGCGATTGCGGCGTCGGATTCCTGCGAGGTGTCGATCAGGTCTTCGGTCAGCGCGCCGATGATGCCGTTGCGGCCGGCATACACCTTGCCGATTTTATCCTTGTGCTTGCGTGCGGTCTCGATCACACCACAGGCAGAGGCATTGATGACTGCAGTAACACCACCAGATTGCGCATAAAAAGCATTCTTTTTCGACATAAACATTCTCCGTGAATTTTGAATATGGTTGCCAAATATCTTGCATCGCCCTGCATGATGCCTGTGATTTCAAGGATTGAATCTTACGACATTTTCAGGGACAGGGTGAAGTTAACGCGCATGGCCTTTTACGTTCCTTCAGTGCTCTCGATATAGGCGCGAAATCGTTGCGCGAC
>JAYWBB010000051.1:0-1994 GCA_043781855.1 Nevskia sp.
GCGGACGACTACGGGCCCTGCCGCGCGATCGCGCGCGTCGCCCGGGAGGCGGAGCAGCGCATCCTGCGCTACGCCTCGGTGCGCGATCCCGACCACGCCAGCTGCGCCGCTGTGCTCGACTGCCGTGCGTTCCGCGGCGGTCGCGGGGTCACGTCGCGCCAGACCTGGTTTCTGAGCGCCGATGCACAACGCGCATCGTGGATAAGAACCGGCAGCCGCGGCGGCGCGGGTGAAGCCTTCGAGTTCGATCAGGTCGTCGTCGACAGACGCCGCGCCTGAAACAAAAAGGCCGGGCAGATGCCCGGCCTCGAAGCGCAACCCCGTGCGTCAGAACGTGTACTTGACGTTGAACGAATAGAAGTCACGGTCGCGGACCAGGTTGCCCTGACCGCCGCCGATGTAGGCCGTGTAGCCGATTTCCGCCGTCGTGTTGTTGAGATAGCGGAAGCCGAGCGACGGCGCGATGAGCCGGCTGCCCTCGACGAAGTTTTGCAGCGGTGTCGGCGAGACGCCATAGACGTCGTCATCGAACCGTATTGTAGGCTCCAGCGACAGCCCCTGGATCAGGCCTGGCAGCACGTTGTTGTACGTTGCCCGCGCCAGCACCTTGTAGCCCCAGGAGGTCTGCGTCGCAAAGCCGCCGTGCTGCGTCGGCAGGCCGAGCAGCGCCGCCGTGCGCGGATCGCCCGGCAGGAAGGTGCCCGGACCCTCGTAGCGCAGCGCTTCCGGCCTCTCCAGATCATGCACGTAAATCAGCGCGCTCTCAGCCAGGAACAGCACTTGGTTCCAGCCCAGCCAGGTGCTCGGCCCGAATATGCGCGTAGTGCTGATGTTTACCGTGCTGATCTCGTGCCGGCGATAGCCGCGAACGTACTGGCCACCGAGTGTGGCGCCGGCCACCGGGTTGAGCTGGCTCGGCGCGCCGAGCTGCGCGAGATTGATCTCGACGTCATCGAGCTGCAACGGCTGGTTCGGCTTGTAGCTGTACTCGCCCTGCAGCGCGAAGCCGCCCGGCAGCGTCGAGTTGGCGCTGACGCCATAGAGCTGGATGTTCTTCGGGAATTCGGAGAAGAACGTCGCCGTGCTCGCCCGGACGTTGCCATTCGAAGCCGAGGTACCGCTGACCAGCGGCAGGCGGCTGTGATAGTTGGCGGCGTAGAACGCCAGATCGAGATCGTGCAGCGCCGGGATGAACCAGTGCAGCGCGCCACCGAACTGGCCATCGTTCGGTGCGCGCCGGTCGACCGTGCGTGGCACCGTGCCGCCGAAAGGCACGCAGGTCACGCCCGGTGGCACGCGCGCGCAGCTCGCTCCTTGCAGCGAGTTCTCGCCGGCGCGGCCGAAGTCGATGTTGCCGGCGTTGCCGCCGATGCCGACGTAATCGTTGGTCGAGAAATAGGTGCCGGCGGCGTCGGTAATGCTGTGCTCCCAGCGCAGCTGGTACCAGCCTTCGATACTGACGTTTTCGATCACGCCGATCGAGGCCAGCGCATTGTTCGCCGGGATGATGATCTCGCTCAGCTCTGCGCCCGGCCCGCGCGCGCGATTGGCGTCGAACGCGAGGATCGAGTTCAGGCCGTTGAGGATCAGCGTCGACTCGCCCCAGTTGATCGTCTGCTTGCCGATCTTCAGGTTCAGCGTGTGCTTCGGGTCGATCTCGAAGTTGCCATAGACATACAGGTCATAGATTTTGCCGGCATGACCGACGTGGCGCTGCACGTCGTGATTCTTCTGGTCGCGTATGGACTGGGGATATTCCTTGCCCGGACCGAAGTCTGCCGTGTCGAAGAAATTCTTGGAGTCCAGCGTCGGGTCGTAGAGATAGTTGGCGCGCGTGAACAGGCCGAAATTCTTCCAGGTTATCGTCAGGTCCGAGGTGATCGAACTGGTGAACTGCGCGACATCACCTTTCTTGTAGTTGAGATCGCCGTCATCGGCATTGACCGAGTAGGCTTGGCCGCCGTTGGCGATGCCGACGATCAGCGGCGACGGGT
>JAYWBB010000052.1:0-17920 GCA_043781855.1 Nevskia sp.
GAGCCTTCGGGCGGCCTGCACGGCATCATGCGTGTGCGAGGCTTCACGCAGGACGACGGCCACATTTTTTGCACCGAGGATCAGATCGAGAGCGAGGTCACCGCGTTCCACAAGCAGGCGATGGCGGTATATACCGACTTCGGCTTCAGCGATATCGCGCTAAAGATCGCGCTGCGTCCGGACAAGCGCATCGGCTCGGATGAAATCTGGGACAAATCCGAGGGCGCGTTGCGCTCGGCCCTGCGTGCGTGTGGCGTCGAGTGGCAGGAATTGCCGGGCGAAGGCGCGTTCTATGGCGCCAAGATCGAATACCACATGAAGGATTCGATCGGCCGCGCCTGGCAGGTCGGCACCATGCAGGTGGATTTCATGATGCCGCAGCGTCTGGGCGCGACCTACATCGACGAGAACTCCGCGCGCCAGCATCCGGTCATGCTGCACCGGGCCATCGTCGGCTCGATGGAGCGCTTCATCGGCATCCTGATCGAACACCATGCCGGCGCGATGCCGTACTGGTTGGCGCCGGTGCAGGTCGTCGTCGCGCCGATCGTCTCCGATGCCGATGGCTACGCGAGCGAAGTCGCCGCGCGCTTGAGCGACGCGAACGTCCGCGTGCAGACCGATCTGCGCAACGAGAAGATCAACTACAAGATCCGTGAGCACAGCCTGCAGAAAGTGCCGGTGATCGTCGTCGTCGGCCGCAGGGAGGCCGAGGAAAAGACCGTGACAATTCGCCGGCGCGGTAGCGAGCGTCAGGAAACGCTGGCGCTCACGGACGCGATTGCCCAGCTTGCTGCGCCACAGGCGTGACGCAGCCGATACCCATGTCGCGAAGATCGATCCGCCGCATCGGGAATGCTGGTCGCTTCTGCGGCTTTGTTGCTGCGCTGGTTCTCGCCGGTGGCGCAGTAGCGGCCGAACCGTACACACTCAAGGGCGACTGGGAGCAGGGCAGCGTGCTGGTCGGCACGACGACGCCCGGCACCAAGGTCACGTTCAACGGCCGCAAGCTGTCGGTTTCACCCGAGGGCCTGTTCGTGTTCGCGCTCGATCGCGATGCAAAGCCCGAGGCCGAACTGCGCGTGGCGCCGCCGCACGAGGCCGACGTGGTCGAGACGCATTCGGTAACCAGGCGCGAGTGGGACATCCAGCCCATCGCGGGCCTGCCGCCGAAGCTGGTCAATCCGCCGCCGGAAACTGCGGCACGGATCAAGCGCGAGCAGGCCCTGATCGGCGCGGTGAAGCAACGCGACACCGCACGCAGCGATTTCGCCATGCCCTTCATCTGGCCGGTAACGGGCCGTATCTCCGGCGTCTTCGGCAGCCAGAGAATTCTCAACGGCACGCCGAAATCGCCGCACTACGGCGTCGATGTCGCGGTGCCGATCGGAACCAAAGTCGTGGCGCCGGCCGGCGGCATCGTCAGCCTCGCCGAGCGCGACCTCTACTTCACCGGCGGCACGGTCATCATCGACCACGGCCACGGCCTGCAATCGATTCTCGTGCATCTTTCGAAGTTGCTGGTGAAACCGGGCGAAATGGTTACGCAGGGCCAGC
Organism: Nevskia sp.; assembly: GCA_043781855.1. Lineage (GTDB taxonomy): Bacteria > Pseudomonadota > Gammaproteobacteria > Nevskiales > Nevskiaceae > Nevskia. The sequence continues at coordinate 1,558 of JAYWBB010000052.1, forward strand.
TCGTCGCCGAATCCGGCATGACCGGCCGCGCCACCGGTCCGCATCTGCACTGGGGCCTGTACTGGTTCGACGAGCACGTCGACGCGCAGAAATTCACCGGGCCGATGCCGGCGCCTTAACGGTGTCAGCCTCATCCGACTATCGTTGTCTGAACACCCGGCTCAGAACGCCAGCCAGGCGAACGCAAACGCCGTGTTGTTGTCATGCGCGGAACGACCGAAGCCGTCGTAGTTAGCGCCGCCGCCGTTGAACTGCGTGTAGTAGGTGTATTGCAGTCCGAGGCGCAGGTTGAGATGCGGCGCCCACAGCGATTTGATCCTGCCGGTTGGAACGTATTCGAGCTGCGCCAGCCAGCCACGGCTGTTCGGGCTGCCGCTGGCGCTGCCGGACACCGGCGCGGGTGCGTAGAGCGACGTATCGGTGTTGCCACGGATCGCGAACAGGCCGGCGCTCGCCGCCCAGGTCTGCGCAAACGTGTACTGAAGATTGAGACGCGTCGTGTTGATCCGTTGGGAAACGGAATCCGCGCCGCCCAGCGCCTGCGTCGCCCTGAGCTTCGCGAGCTCCTGGATCACGGTCGCCTGGAACAGCAGGGCGTGCCGGCCTTTCGAATAGCCGTAGGTCGCGTCGTAGCCGAGATCGGTGTAGCGATCGACACCAGCGCTGCGGTCGCCGCCGGGATACTGGTCCAGTGCGATGCCGAAAAGGCCCAGCGAACCGTAGCTGCTGCCCTGCTGCTTCTGCACGGCCACGCGCCAGTATGGGGCGACTCCGTGGATCGGGTTGGCATCGGTAGCTTCCACGCCGACACCGTTCAACAGGCGACCCGGCAAGGTCCGGTAGCCGCCGGCTTCCAGATAAATCAGGTTGTCGATCATCGTGTACGCAGTGAGTCCGTAGACCAGCTGGGCGAGTGCGCCTTCGATCTGCGGCGCGGCGGCCGGTGTCGGCGCGAGTCCGGATGCGACGTAGGGATAGCTCCAGGCCGGCGTCGTGTTCCAGAGGTCCTGCGTGGTCGGACTGTTGTTCGCGGAGATGCCCCAGACCAGATCGTGGGTGCCGACGGTCGCGGTGTTCGCATAGCGGATATCGACATTGTCCCAGGCGAACCGGTGTGCGATCCCGTCATACGTGGCCTGAATGAGGGCACCGACGTGTTGGGTGATCCGGCCGGCATAGAACAGGCTGGTCTGGTCGATATTCGAATTGTTGTTCGGACTGAAGTGCGGCGCCGCGCCGCCGTCCTGCGCGGTCTGCGTGTGGGTGAACGACGAAATCACCATGACCGACACTGGCGGGATCACGGTCTTCGCGGCACCGTCGACATAACCGTTGAGCTTGAACTGCTGCCCATACGACGTCAGGCCGGGACCGAAGGCGACGGTATGACAGGCCGTACAGGCGACGCCGGTCTGTGACGAAAAGCTGGGCAGCGCGAAAGCCGGTGGCGACAGGCAGGAAAACATCGCGACCAACGCGAGCGGATGCCAACGAACGCTGGAGAAGGCCATGGTTTTTCCTCGGAAACGGGATGCGCCGGATGCCACCGCGCATAGAGCGATCAGCAAACCGTGTGCCTATTATGGTACCGGGTATGCCGACGATGCGCGGCGGGAATCGGGCGCGGACAGCGTGGTCTGCCTGTTGTGGCCGGAGCGTCGCCGTGGAATCAGCGCGTCCTTGTCGCCGCCGTCACGGCGGTGGACTCGGCCGGGGCCGCAGCCGCCGAACCGCAGGTGTTCCCGGGCGTCAGTGCGACAAGCGCCATGCAGGCGTTGATCGAATCGTCGCTGCCGTGGTGACCCAGCAGTTCGCGCACCGCGCCGACTTGCAGGCTGGCCTTCCGCGCCAGCAGCAAGGCGATCGCACCGCTGACATGCGCTGTCGCCAGCGAGGAACCGGAAGCGAAATCGTAGTGGCCGCCCGGCATCAAGGTCAGGACCTCGCTGCCTGGTGCATGCAGCGTGGCGCTTCTGGTTGGAGGCTCCGTCGCGTTCTCGTTCGCGACATCGACGGCGATGACGCCGTCAATGCCGACTGGAAATCCGTCCATGCGGCCATCGGGCGGCACCGCGCCGACGACGATGATCCCGCGTTTCACCGCATGCTCGACCAGTTGCGTAAGCAATGGGTCGGCCGGTCCCCCAAGGCTCAGGTTGAGCACCTGCGCATCGGCTTCGATCGCCGCAGCAAGCGCCTCGGCCAGCGTGAAGGAATTGCAGGCGGCGCCATCGGCCTGTGGCTGCAGCTGCCAGCAGGCCTTGAGCGCGATGATGCGGACGCCGGGCGCAACGCCGACGATACCGAGCTGGTTGTTGGCGTCGGCCGCGATCACGCCGGCGACCTCGGTGCCGTGACGATCCCGATCGAACTGCCGCGCATCGCCATCGACGAAGTTCTTCTGCAGCGCCATGCGACCCTTCAGGTCAGGGTGCGCGGTGTCGACGCCGGTGTCGATGAGCGCAACGCGCACGCCGTCGCCGCGCGACTGGCGGTGCGCATCGGCCGCGTCGATCTTCGCGAAGCCATGCTGCAAGTCGACATAAGGATCGTTGTAGGCACTGCCGAGGGTGCCGAAAACCTGTAGCGGTTGCGCAATGCGTATTCGTCGATCCTGGCTGAGTTGCGCGAGGACTTCATCCCGTGCGGCCGGCGGCGGGATCTCGAAGACGACGCAATGGAGTTGCAGCGGACGGATCGGCCACGCCGAGATTTCGCGCAGGCCGTAGTCGCGTGCGAGCGATGCCACGACGGCTCGTGCGCTGTCGCTGGTCGAGTAATGCGGCGCGCTGCCGTAAGCGCGCGGCGTGGCGCCGGCGCGCGTGCCGATCAGCTCCGGCACGTTGGACACGGTGATCACGATCAGCCGGTCGGGGTGTGCACGCAGCGCGTCGAAGGAGCGCGCGTCGATCGTGGTCTCCGGCGCGACCGCGCAGCCGGCCAGCCACGCGATCAGCAGGCAGGCACTGCCAAGGGTCTTCACTGCGGTTGTCCGGAAACCGGATCGAGCGGCTCGGCGAAGCGAACGCCGGGATCGGCACGCAGTTCCGCCAGTACGTTGGCCCCTGCGTTGCCGGCAGCGGCTGGCGCCAGCGAATACACGCCGGCCTCGGTCGGGCCGTCGACGATTTGCAGCCGCAGGCGTCCGAGCAAGCGATGCAGTTCCCCGACTGTGAGCGTTGGCGCCAGCACGGCGCGGATCGTCGGGCGCTGCGTGCTCGTCGTCGGCGTCGTCAGCGTGCGATACGCCGCCGGTTCTGCGTGGCCCCACAGCGCCTGACCGAGGAACGCAAGACCGATCGCCTCGACGAAAACCGCCGCCGCCAGCGTCCGCGCCAGATATCGCGTGCGAATTTGTGGCCGGAGTTTTGTTTCACCGATGCCCGGTGCGGCCGGTTCGGAGCGCGCGCGCTCATCGAGCGCATCGATCCGCGTCCACAGGCGTTGCAGCGCCGGTTGCGGATCGCGCTCGACGGTTCCGTCGGCCTGCAGCACTCCGTGGAGCCGGCGCTGGAATTCGTATTCTTCGCGACAGTCGCCGCAGCTTTGCAGGTGCTCGTCGACGCTGCGGTGTTCCTCTTCCGACACGCGCCCGTTGACGACCCAGGGAATCAGGTCCCAGGTCAGGCGGTGGCGAGCCACAGAGTCATCCGGTCGATTCATGGCCGTGATCCATCCCGCCGAGTGCGGGCAACAGATTGCGCAGTTTGACGCGTGCGTGAAACATGCGTGCTTTCACGGTGCCGACGGGGCAATCCATGATCGCGGAAATTTCCTCGATCGAATGCCCGAGGTAGTAAGCGAGTTCAAGCGTGATGCGCTGTTCCGCCGGCAGAAGGCGGAGTCCATGGCCGAGCCAGTCGCTGCGTTCTTCTCTCGCGGCGAGCGGTTCTTCGGCCGAGGCATAGTCGTCCCGCATCGACAGCGGTTCCAGGCGTCGGTCGCCCTCGATCTGGCGCAGCGACTTCAGCGTGCAGCGATAGGCAATGCCGAAAATCCAGGTCGAAACCTGCGACGTTCCGTGGAACTCGCCGGCTTTCCGCCAGACAATCCAGAAGGTGTCGTTGACCACCTCCTCGACCAGCTCGCCGTTCCGCGTCAGGCGCGCAAGGAAACGTCCGAGTCGGCGGTGATAATCGCAATACAGTTCCTCGAACGCCGCTCGATTGCCCTGCGCGACCTTCCGCAGCAGATTCTGCTCGTGGTCGTCCTTGCGCATCCGCAGCGGCGGCACTGGTGGATTCACGGCGGGACTCTCATGGTTCCTCGGGCATGGCTCCTTGGGCGAGTGGCGAAAACGGTACCCTTTCCGTAAGTGCCGGCCGGCATGAAAAAGGTTGCAAGGCCCGGAATGATCGAGGCGGTCGTGAATATGAACGGAACGCATCTCAAAAACGCCACAACACACTAGCGACGCCGCGGTTCCCCGCAGTATCGCGGTAGAACAGCGACTTTGCAGCGGCATCGGTGCCGATATACGAGACGTCGATCTGAAACCGGCCGAAGTCATAGGCGAGGCCGAGGTTCCAGTAGAAATAGCCGGTTCCGAGCAGCCGGTGCAGATCGTAATAACCGACGCCCGCGTTCGCCGAGACGGCAAAAAACAGCGGTTGGTGAAGCGCCAGGTCATAAGAGAACGCAGGTCGATTGGTGACGGTGCCGCGGCGGGCGATGATCGATGAATCCGGCGAGGCGGCGATCGTCAGCGATACGCGATCTAGATACGAAACCGTGCCGACCAGTTCGTCGTAATCGTATTGCCGGCTCGGATGATCCAGCGGATAGGCGTAACGAACCAGCGCAAGGCTGCCGCCCCAGTCGTCGCCGAGCGTTTGCCCGTAACCGAGATAGCCGTCGAGTTCCACACTCGTGGACTGGTCCATGCCCTGTTTGACGTTCGCTGCGCGAGCCCCGGCAAACCAGCCGCCACGCGTCTGATAGTGCAGATCGGCCTGCGCGGACGGTGAGCCGTCGGTCTGCGTCAATCCCCGGAAGACGTAGTCGCTGGACAGCGCGAGCGAACCGCCCCAGCCGTCGGCGCAGGCCACCGGCGAGACGATGGCGCCGAGCACCGCCAGCCCCGCAAGCCATCGGCGATTCGCAAGGTTTCCGTTCGGCAAGGCAGGCATGGCCAGCTCGACAAAATGACTGAACGAACAAGTGTCGATCCGCCGATCATTGCCGAAACGGCAGATCAGTCATCCATCGGATCAGCGAGGCGAGCGTACACCGGCGACATCGGCGAAAGACCTGGGATGCCAGTCGAGGGTCTGGATTGTCGTCTCAGAGGAGTACGACCTGCCGTACCGCCTCGCCGCGCGCGAGCACATCGAAGCCTTCGTTGATCTGGTCGAGTTTCAGGCGCTGCGTCAGCAGCCGGCCGACCGGCAGCAGGCCGGCGCGGTACATCGCGATGAAGCGCGGAATGTCGCGACTCGGCACGGCCGAGCCCATGTACGAACCCTTCACCGTGCGCTCCTCGACGGTGAGACTGACCGCCGGAATCGAGAACATCTTCTGCGGATGCGGCAGGCCCATCGTGACGGTCGTGCCGCCACGCCCGGTTGCCGCATAGGCCTGCGCGAGCACGCGCTCGCTGCCGGCGCATTCGAAGGCGAACTCGGCACCGCCACGCGTCAGCTCGCGGACGGCTGCGACCGGATCGTCGCTGCCGGCGTTGACTGTGTGCGTGGCGCCGAGCTCGCGCGCGAGCGCGAGTTTCGCGTCGAGCAGGTCGATTGCAACGATCGTCGCCGCACCCGCCGCGCGCGCGCCGAGCAAGGTCGCGAGACCGACGCCGCCGAGGCCGAACACGGCTACGCTCGCCCCCGGCGTGACGCGCGCCGTGTTGACCACCGCACCGACGCCGGTCAACACCGCGCAGCCGAACAGTGCGGCGATTTCCGGCGGCAGGCCCGGTTCGATCTTCACGGCCGAGGCCGCAGCAACGACTGCGTATTCCGCAAATCCGGATACGCCGAGGTGATGATTGATCTCCCCCGCGCCGTCGCGCAGCCGCCGCGCGCCCGACAGCAGCGTGCCGGCGACGTTCGCCTTGGCTCCCGGCTCGCAGAGCGCCGCACGGCCACTCGCGCACGGCGCGCAATGCCCGCAGGCCGGCACGAACGAAAACACGACGGTATCGCCCGGCGCGTAGGCGACCACGCCGGCGCCGCATTCGACGACTTCCGCCGCGGCTTCATGTCCGAGCGCCATCGGCATCACGCGCGGTCGCGTGCCGTCGATCACCGAGAGATCGGAGTGGCACAGGCCAGCGGCGGTCACTCGCACCAGCAGCTCGCCCGGCCCCGGCGGGGCGAGGTCGATCGTCTCGATCAGCAGCGGCTTCGACTGCGCGTACGGCGCGGGCAAACCCATCTGACGCAGCACGGCGGCGCGGATTTTCATGGCGTGACCACAAGCCGCGACAGCGCCGCGCGGATCGGTTCGGGGATGGGATGGGCCTTCTGCGCGGCACGATCGACGAACACATGCACGAACCAGCCTTCGGCGGCTGGCTGCGGATCGCCTTCAATGAACAGGCCGATCTCATAGCGCACGCTGCTGTTGCCGAGCCTGATCACCCGCAGGCCAGCGTCGACCGTCTGCGGGAACGCGATCGACTTCAGGAATTTGCAATGCGTCTCGGCCGCGAGGCCGACCACCGCGCCGCGATGAATGTCGAGGCCGCCCTCGCGGATCAGATAGGCGTTTATGACCGTGTCGAAGAACGAGTAGTAGTCGATGTTGTTGACGTGGCCGTAAACGTCGTTGTCCTTCCAGCGCGTCGGGATCGCGAGGAAGTGCGGGTAGCTGGTACGGCTGTCCATCGCTGACGTGTCCTAGCGCGTGACGATCGCTGCGTGCGGCGCGAGATCAACCGGGAAGCCGTAGACCTGCTGCATGATGCAGCCGTAATCGCGCAGCGACAGCAGGCCGGCTTGACCGCGCCGCTGATCGACCTGCGCGGCATTCTCGATGGGCTGCGGATGATTGACGCTGCCGACGGCGCGGAACTGGCTGCCGTAAAGCTGCGGCCTGCCTTCGCCGATGCGCACGCGATCGGTAAGCTGTGCGAGGTCCTGCGGCGAGACCTCGCCCTTCGCGGCCGGCGGCTGCATCTGCGTCAGCACACGCGCCTGGAATTCGCGGTCGCGATCGGCGTGCTGGGTCAGGATGAAGGCGGCTGCCACCCCGTCGCGACCGACCTTGGCGACACCCGGAAAGCCGCCGGCCTCGACGATTTCCTTGAGCCGGTTGATGTTCTCGGAATCGGCCGCGAAGATCGCCAGGACCAGCTGCTGATCCGGACGGCCACCGTTGGCCTGGGCGCTGGCGGAAGCCGCGCCGCGCGCCTCCAGATCGCGATCGCGCAGGGCCAGCAATTCTGTGCGCAGCGCTGGATCCGATGGCGCGGGATCGCTCGCAAGCGGGCCGTTGCCGTTGGTGCGCAGTGCGAGCTGCCGCGCGTTGAGGCTGTCGACGCTGGCGCAGTCCGACAGACCTCCGGGCGGCGCCGGCGCGGGCGTCTGCTGCGCTTGCGAGGGCGACGCAGCGAGGCCGAGAGCGGCAAGGACGAGGGCTGCGATGGACGAGCAGTGCATGGCGGGATTCGCGTTGGTCATGGGGTCGAGGAAAGCGTAGCGCTCATCGGTACTTCAACCCGGCGGCCACTTCATGGGGCGGCCGGCAATGATGTGCAGATGCAGATGGAAGACGCTCTGGCCGGCGGCTGCGCCGTTGTTGACGACGAGACGGAAGGCCTCGCCGCAGCCCTCGGCTTTCGCGATGCGGTTGGCGACGAGCATCAGGTGGCCGAGCAGCATCTGATCCTCGGCCGTGGCGTCGCAGAGCCGCACGATCGGCTTCTTCGGCACCAGCAGGATGTGCGTCGGCGCGGCGGGATTGATGTCGCGGAAGGCGAGGCTAAGATCGTCCTCATAGACGATCGTCGCCGGAATCTCGCGCGTGATAATCTTCTCGAACAGGGTTTTGGCTGGCGCTGATGTCATCGATGATCCCCGGCCTGGTTTGCTTTGGAGTGCGGAGAGTCTAAGCGAAGAATCGCCCGCAGTTGCTACCATGCGACGATGGTTCAAGCCTCGACGCCGCCCGACCTGTATCGCCCCGCCGTGGTCTATCGCCGTCTGCTGCGCTATGGCGCACCGCACTGGCGCGTGTTCGCGCTGGCCCTGCTCGGCATGGTGCTGTTCGCTGGCACCGATGTCGCCTTCGTGCGTCTGATCAAGCCGCTGATCGACTCGATCTTCGTCGATCACGATGCGCGGATCATCCATCGCATGCCGTTCCTGATTCTCGGCATCTTCCTGCTGCGCGGGCTCGCCGGTTTCGCTGCTGCGTACGGGATCGCCTCGGTCGGTCAGCGCATCGTCTCGCGGCTGCGCTGCGAGGTCTTCGAGCACCTGCTGCTGGTGCCGATCGCGCATCACGACAAGGCGCGCAACGCGGATCTCCAGACCAAACTCACCTATCACGCGGGGCAGGTTGCAGAAAGCGCGACCGGTGTGTTGACCTCGGTGATCAAGGACGGCCTCTCGGCGATTGGCCTGCTTGGCCTGATGTTCTACACGAGCTGGAAGCTGGCGCTGTTCACGCTACTGATTGCGCCACTGGTCAGCGCCTCGGTGACCTGGGTCAATCGGCGTTTCCGCAAGCTCTCGGCGCGTGTGCAGAACTCCATCAGCGGCATTACGCACTCCGCCGACGAGGCGATCACCGGCCGGCGCATCGTCAAGCTTTACGGCGGCGAGAGTTTCGTGCTCGGCGGCTTCCGGCGCATGGACGACTATCTGCGCCGGCAGAATCTGAAGATGACTGCGGCGAGCGCGGCGAGCAACAGCACGCTCGAGTTCATCGCCGCGCTGGGCGTCTCGCTGCTGGTGTTCCTCGCGACCCAGCCGGCGATGCTGGCGACGATCACGGCCGGAACCTTCACTTCGTTCATCGCGGCGATGCTGAGCCTGCGCGCGCCGCTGGCCTCGATGACCAGCATCAGCGAACGCCTGCAGCGCGGCCTGGTTGCCGGCGCTGATCTGTTCGCGTTCCTGGATACACCCATCGAGCGCGATACCGGCTCGCGGCCGCTGGCGAAAGCGCAGGGCGCGCTGCGCTTCGAGGCAGTTCACTTTGCCTACGAAACGGACGCCCGCGAGGCGCTGTCCGGCGTGACGCTGGAGCTTGCGCCGGGTCGCACCGTCGCCTTCGTCGGCAAGAGCGGCAGCGGCAAGTCGACCCTTTTATCGACGATCCCGCGCTTCTACGATCCCACCGCCGGCCGCGTGCTGCTCGATGGTGTCGATCTGCGCGACTACAGGCTGGCCGACCTGCGCCGGCAGGTTGCGCTGGTCGACCAGAACATCGTGCTGTTCAACGCCACGATCGCCGAGAACATCGCCTACGGCGCGGAAGGTGCGACGCGCGAGCGCATCGAGGCGGCAGCGCGCCGGGCGCACGCCTGGGAGTTCATCAGCCGCATGCCGCTCGGTCTCGACACCCTGCTCGGTCAGGACGGTGCCAATCTCTCGGGCGGCCAGAAGCAGCGCCTGACCATTGCCCGCGCGCTGTTCAAGGACGCGCCGATCCTGATTCTCGACGAAGCCACTTCCGCCCTCGACACCGAATCCGAGCGCGCGATCCAGCAGGCCCTCGGCGAACTCATGAAGGGCCGCACGACGCTGGTCATCGCGCATCGCCTGTCGACCATCCAGAGCGCCGACCTGATCGTCGTCATGCACGAGGGCCGTGTCATCGAGCAAGGCACGCACGGTGAGCTGCTCGCCCGCAACGGCGCGTATGCGGCGCTGCATCGCCTGCAATTCCGGGACGACGTCGCCGCCGCATGAAGCGCTGGCTGGAACGCCGGTGGTATCGCCGCGTGCCGCCGCCGTCGTTCCTGCTGCCGCTCGCGGCACTTTATGGCGCGTTCGCGGATCGTGTCGCGGTCCGGCGCAAGGCGGCGGCGGTGCGGCTGCCGGTGCCGGTGATCGTCGTCGGCAATATTTCGGTCGGCGGCACCGGCAAGACGCCGTTCACGATTTTCCTGGTCGAGCAGTTGCGCGCGCTCGGCTGGCGGCCCGGAGTCATCAGCCGTGGCTACGCCGGCCGCACAGCCGCGTGGCCGCTGCGCGTGACCCCGTCGACCGATCCCGCGCTCTGCGGCGACGAGCCCGCGTTGATCGCGCGACTTGCCGCCGTGCCGGTCGCGGTCGCGCCGGACCGGGTTGCGGCGGCGCGGATGCTGCTCGAAGAGGGCGGCATCGACATCCTCGTCGCCGACGATGGCCTCCAGCACTACCGGCTCGCGCGCGATCTGGAAATCTGTGTCATCGATGGCGCGCGCGGTCTCGGCAATGGCGCTCGGCTGCCGGCAGGACCGCTGCGCGAACGGCCGGCGCGGCTGGCGACGGTGGATCTCGTCGTCAGCAACGGCGTGCTGGCCACGCCGATTGCAACGACTGTACCGATGATCGAAATGCGACTGGCGATCGCGGCGGCACGTTCGCTTGCCCATGACCAGCTGCGCCCGCTCGCGAGCTTCGCCAGGCAGCGCGTGCACGCTGTCGCCGGCATCGGCAACCCGGCACGCTTTTTCGCGGCACTCACGGCGGCCGGGCTCGAGGTCATCGCGCATCCATTCCCTGACCATCACCGTTATGCCGCGATCGATCTCTGCTTCGACGACGATCTGCCGGTACTGATGACCGAGAAGGACGCTGTGAAATGCGCGGAACTGGGACTGCCCCGACTCTGGGCGGTGCCGGCGCGGGCCGCGCTCGACCCGGCCGCCGTGGCGCGTGTGCGAGAATTGCTGACGAAACTCCGACGCTGAAGCCATCGATCCCCATGGACAAACGCCTGCTCGACATTCTCGTCTGCCCGGTCTCCAAGGCGCCGCTGACCTGGCATGCCGATAAACAGGAACTCTGGTGCAAGGCGTCGCGGCTCGCGTATCCGGTGCGCGACGGTATTCCCGTGATGCTGGAAGAAGAGGCGAGGACGCTCGGCGAAGAGGAAGTGAGTGGTCGTTGAGCAGTCCCGCCGCGCGCCGGGTACGGCGATGACCCCATTCCACATCGTCATCCCCGCGCGACTCGGCTCCACGCGCCTGCCGCGCAAGATCCTGCGTCAGATCGCCGGCCGGCCGATGGTGCAGTGGACCTGGGACGCTGCGCAGGCGGCCGGTGCCAGTGCGGTCATCATCGCCACCGACGCGCGCGAGGTGCTCGATGCCTGCCGCGCGTTCGGCGCCGATGTGCGCATGACCGACGCCGCGCATCAATCCGGCACCGATCGCGTCAACGAGATTGCCGCCCAGGCCGGCTGGTCCGACGACACGCTGGTGGTGAACCTCCAGGGCGACGAGCCGCTGATGCCGCCCGCAATGATCCGGGACGCGGCGAGGCTGCTGGACGGCGACGCCCGCGCCGACATCGCCACGCTCTGCCATCCATTGCATGCGCGCGAAGACTGGCTCAACCCCAACTTCGTTAAGGTGGTCACGGACGACGCCGGCCACGCCCTGTATTTCTCGCGTGCGCCGATTCCCTGGCAGCGCGTTGGCGGCAGCCGCGAATCATCGCTGCCGGAAGGCCTCGCGTTCCGCCATATCGGCCTTTACGCCTATCGCGTCGGCGCGTTGCGGCGTTTCAGCGCCTTGCCGCCGTCCGCACTCGAAGCCTGCGAAGCCCTCGAACAGCTGCGTGCGCTGGCGCACGGCCTGCGCATCCGGGTCGGCGTCAGTGCGTCGCCGCCGCCGCGCGGTGTCGATACCGAGGACGATCTTGCGGCGGTCGCGGCGATTATCGCCAGCCGGTCCTGAGCGTTATCGCGACTGCCCCGACATGAGCATTGTCACCGACCCGCCGGACGTTCCGCTGCTGACGCCGTGGCTGCGCTTCAAGGCCTGGCTCAACATGCTGTTCGTCGATCACTCGCTGTTTCGCTTCTTCTACAACACGCGCTTGCGTGTCGCCCCGGCGCTTTACCGTTCGGGCCATCCGATGCCGTATCAACTGCGCCGGGCGCAGCGCGACGGCGTGAAATCGGTGCTGAGCCTGCGCGGCGCCGAGGCGCATGTCGGCTCGAACCAGCTGGAATGGGATACCTGCAAGCGCATCGGTCTGAAGCTCGTGCACTTCCCGCTCGGTTCGCGCAGCGAGCCCTCGCGCGATCAGGTGCTGAAGCTGATCGAGCTCATGGAGACGCTGCCGAAGCCGCTGCTGGTCCACTGCAAGTCCGGTGCGGACCGGGCCGGATTGGCAAGCACCATCTATCTGATCGAGCACGGTGAGTCGCTGGAAACGGCGATGAAGCAGCTTGATTTCTGGCGCCATGGCCACATCCGGCAGGCCAAGACCGGGGTGCTCGATCATTTCTTCGAAACCTGGGCCGCGTGGTGGGAAGCGCACCCCCAAGCTTCGTTCCGCGACTGGGTCGCGAACCACTACGACGCGGCCGCGGTCAGGGCCTCGTTCCATTCGAGCTTCTGGGCCAACCAGTTGGTCGACAAGATCCTGCGCCGCGAATAGGCGCGCGCGGCGCGCAAAAAAAGCCGCGATCATTCTGCGATGACCGCGGCTTGCTCCTCACGATCAGATCAGCGCATCGGCATCCTTCTTCGGTTCCGGATCGGCCGCTGCCATTTTCTCGACCTCAGCATCCGCCACGACAGTGGCCGGTTCGGTTGCGGCGACCTCGCGCGCGGCATCCGACGCCGCCGGCTCGGGCGCCATGATCGCAGCCTCTTCGACCGGTACGGGCGTTGGGAAAACCGGCGTCAGTACGTCGATCACGGCTTCGCCGAACGTCATCGGTTCGGCAACGATCGGCGCGCTCGCGGCCGACACATAGGGCGCCGCAATCGGCTCGGGTTCGACCGTCGGCGCCGCCAGTTCGGGCGCTGCGCCGGGCAGGTTCATTTCGACCTGAGTCGGCTCGGCAGCGAGCGAAGTCGCCGACTCCGGTTCCGGCGCGGCGGCCGCAGTTTCGAGCGACGCCACGACCAGCGCCGCACCTGCGGCAGCGAGCGCCGCCGTCTCGGCTCGCTGCGGACGCTGATCGCGACGGGGCGCGTAGCCCGGTTCCGTACTGGCCGGACGTGCCGGAAGCGCGGCATGGTCGACAGCCGGCGCGGCGCTGTCGCCGGACGCCGGGGTCTCGACGAAGTCGCCGCTCTCGGAGGCGTCGCCGGCATCGTCGCGCAACTCGGCGGCATCGGCGCCGGTCTCACTGCGCGCCTCGCCGTTCTCGCCGCGACTGCGGCCGCGTCCACGACGGCCGCGACGGCCACGACGGCCAGCGCCTTCGCGCGGCTCGCCGGCTTCACCGGTGGCCGGGTTCGATGCGATCACGGCATCCAGCGCGATTACCGCGTCGCCGGCTTCCAGCGCAAGCACTGGTGTGCCAACGAGCGCAATGGCGGGATTCACCGTCTCCAATTCGACCGGTGCTGCGACCGCAGCGCTCTGGGGGGGGCGTTGATTCTGATTCTGCTGGCGAGGCTGCTGCGGCTGACGAGGCTGCTGCTGGCCCCGCTCGCTGCGCGGCTCGTTGCGGCCTTCGCCGCTACGGTTGCCAGCGCGGCTGCCCTCGTTGCCACGGCCTTCCTTCCGGCCCTCGGCACGATTTTCGTCGCGGCGCTGGCCGTCCTGCCCGCGCTGCTGGCCACGGCCTTCGCCGCGACCTTCACCATTGCGCTCGCCGCGTCCCTCACGGGTGTCGCGCCGCTGGCCCTCCGGCGGACGACCGTCGCGACGGCCCTCGTTGCGGCCTTCGCGATTGGGGCGTTGCTGACCGGTTGCGCCCTGACGTGGCCGCGCCACCGCCGCCGGCTTCGCCGGCTCGGGCTTGGGTCCAAAGCCGAGCATCACCAGCAGCTTCTGCCAGAAGCCGGGGCCGCTATCGACCGGCGTCATCGCCGGTGCCGCAGCGACCGGCATCACGTCGAGCGGCAGGGGCGCCGGTGCATTGGGCAGCAGTGGCTTGACCGCCGCCTCGGCGCTCGCCCTGGCCGGGCCCTGCGTGGTCGCGGCCAGCGCGGCGCGCGTATCCGCCTTGAAGTCCTGCGGCATCTTGTAGCTGAGGCCGCCGTTGCCGTCCTGGGTCAGGTGATCGGTGCGGACGCGCAGGATTTCGTACTTTGGCGTTTCCAGCGTCTCGTTCGGCACCAGCGTGACGACGACCATGTAGCGCGATTCGAATTCGGCGATGACGCTGCGCTTCTCGTTCAGCAGGTAGGTTGCGACGTCGACCGGCAACTGGGCGACGACGCGCCCGGTGCGGTCCTTCATGCACTCTTCTTCGATCAGCCGCAGCACTGCGAGCGCCAGCGATTCGACCGAGCGGATCTGGCCGCGGCCTTCGCAGCGCGGGCAGGCAATCTGGGTATGCTCGGACAGGCTCGGTCGCAGGCGCTGGCGGCTCATTTCGAGCAGGCCGAAGCGCGAGAGACGGCCGACCTGCACGCGCGCGCGATCGATGTCGCTGGCTTCCTGGATGGCTTTCTCGACCTCGCGCTGGTTCTTCGCGCTGTTCATGTCGATGAAGTCGATGACGATCAGGCCGCCGAGATCGCGCAGGCGCAGCTGGCGGGCAATTTCGTCCGCGGCTTCGAGGTTGGTCTGCAGCGCGGTTTCTTCGATACCGCCGCCGCCGGTGGCCTTGGCCGAGTTGATGTCGATCGCGGTCAGGGCTTCGGTGTGATCGATCACGATCGAGCCGCCCGAGGGCAGGCGCACCAGGCGCTCATGCGCCGATTCGATCTGGCTTTCGACCTGGTAGCGCGAGAACAGCGGCGTGTCGTCGCGGTAGAGCTTGAGCTTGTTCAGTTCCGCCGGCATCGAGCGCTGCATCTGGGCGCGCGCTTCCTCGTAAATCTCCGCGTTGTCGACGATGACCTCGCCGATGTCCGGACGCAGATAATCGCGCAGCGCGCGCAACACGACGTTGTTTTCCTTGTACAGCGGGAACGGTGCGCTGAGTTCGGCGGCTGCGGCGTAGATGCGGTTCCAGGTTTCGGCGAGTTGGTCCAAGTCGGCCTGCAACTCGGGCGCAGAGCGGCCGATGCCATTGGTGCGCACGATGATGCCCATGCCGTCCGGAATCACCAGCGCGTTGAGTACTTCGCGCGCTTCCTCGCGCTCCTCGCCCTCGACGCGACGCGAAATGCCACCGGCCTTCGGATTGTTCGGCATCAGCACCAGGTAGCGACCGGCGAGGCTGACATAGGTCGTGAGCGCCGCGCCCTTGTTGCCGCGCTCTTCCTTTTCGACCTGGACGATGATCTCCGAGCCTTCGGCGATCAGCTCGCGCATGTTGCTGCCGCCCTTCACGCCCGGGCGGTGGTATTCCCTGTGAATTTCCTTCAGCGGCAGGAAGCCGTGACGCTCCGCGCCGTAATCGACGAAGCAGGCTTCGAGGCTGGGCTCGACGCGCGTGATCTTGCCTTTGTAAACGTTGGACTTGCGCTGCTCGCGCGAGGCCAGTTCGATATCAAGGTCGTAAAGCTTCTGTCCGTCGACGATGCCCACGCGCAGTTCTTCGCGCTGTGTGGCGTTGATCAGGATTCTTTTCATTGTTGCGGTCTCGATTGCTGTCCAGGAGGACGCTCGACCGCGCAAAACGGGATGCGGCGCGTCTGGGGCGCGCCTCGATCGTTGCGGACAGATTGGTGTTCGATCGCATTTTCATCCCCGCCTCGCGCGGGAACGCTTGTTATTGAGTGAAACGTCCTTCGACGATCGAAGGACACTTAAAAACGTCGGCGGGGCGACGGTTTGTTACGATGCGTGCCGTTTCCTTCGCCGGTCCCGGCGCGGGCTTCGTGCACCGCTTCGGGAGCGCGTCCGGGACAAATGCCCGGAAACATCGCCAGTTTGCCATAGACTTGCGCGCTTCGATAGTTTTCTGTTACCGCTCAAGGGTCTGGATTAACCGCGCGCCCGTCGATGCGCGCTGCAAAAAAGCCTGATCCGAATTTCCACCGTTTCGCCGGCTGTTTCAGGACGCAGCCAAAACCCAAACGCCGCACAGGCCGAGATTGCATTGAATTCGAGAAGACCGCCGAAACCGCCGTCAAAATCCGCGCGATCCAATAGAACGTCGGCCAAGTCGCCACGTACGGGACGACCGAGCCCGCCGCTGCGCGACGCTCGACCGGTCGCGAGCAAGCGGCCTGCGCGTTCCGGCGCCGGCACGCGGCCTTCGGACCCGACGCGCCCCAAAACGGCCCCGCGTCCCCAACGGCACAGTGCCGGCCGACGGGCCAAGGACCCGACGCAGACCTACGGCCTGACACCGTCGGCAGGCCCGAGCGACGACTTCGGCTGGGAGATGTCGGATCGCG
>JAYWBB010000053.1:0-17877 GCA_043781855.1 Nevskia sp.
CGATGAAAAAGGCGAGTCGGTCACGCCGGAAATGGGCTGCTACGGCATCGGCGTCACGCGCATGGCCGCCGCCGTGATCGAACAGCGCAATGATGCCAATGGCATCCTCTGGCCCGATGCCATCGCGCCGTTCCGCGTCATGCTCTGCCCGATCGGCCTCGACAAATCCGCAGCCGTCAAAGACGCCATCGAGAAGCTCTATGCGGAGCTGCAAGAGGCCGGCATCGAAGTCGCGTTTGATGATCGTGGTCTGCGCCCCGGCGCGATGTTCGCTGATGCTGATCTCATCGGCATCCCGCACCGCATCGTCATCGGCGACAAGGGCCTCGCGAATGCGCAGTTCGAGTACAAGCGGCGCGATGCCAGCGCACCGGAGATGATCCCGGCGAACACGGCGGCGGTGCTCGAAAAGCTTGGCGGCTGATCCTCCCCTATCGTCGACTTGGTACGATGGGGCCGTAGACACTCACGGAGTGAATCCATGGACGAAGACATCACCATTAAAGTGCTTGCCACGGAGGACGGTCAGGTTGTGCGCCTTCCAGACGCTCTCCGGTTCGACTGCGCGGAAGTCTCGGCAACGAAGGTCGGCAACCGGGTCATCCTCGAGCCGAAGATGGTGCCGAAATACAAGAGTTGGGCGGAATACTTCAAACATGCGCCGCCCTTGCCGGATGATTTTGAAATTCCGAAGGACCGGCCGGGTTCGGAGCGATCAATCGAATTTTGATGCACGTACTCCTCGACAGCAGCGCCTGCATCGCGATCATGCGAAACCGGCCGACCGGAGCCCGCGATTTGCTGACCCGCTGGGCACCGGGCGATGCCGGAATATGCGCCATCGTGTTCGCGGAACTGGAGCTTGGCGTTTCCCTTTCACAACACGCGGAAGCGAGTCGACTAGCCGTTTCGGAGCTGTTGGCCAACGTTGCCGTGTTGCCTTTCGACTCTGATTCGGCGGTGCGATACGGCAGATTGCGTGCGCGCCTCCAGACGGCGGGCAGCATGATCGGCTCGCTTGATTGCCTGATCGCAGCCCACGCGCTGTCTTTGGGACTGCCGCTGATGACGGGAAATATTTCGGAGTTCGGGCGCGTGCCGGGCCTGGAAGTCCTGCCTATTGCGACCTGATGGACCGCGCAGCGGCACCACCAGCCAGCGCCTTCATCACCCGCTGGAAAAAGGCCAGCGGCAGCGAGCTCGCGAACGCGCAGTTGTTCGTCACCGAACTCTGCGAACTGCTCGCGCTGCCGCGTCCGGAGCCGGCCAGTGACGATGTCCGCGACAACGCCTACGTCTTCGAGCGCCGCGTGCAGCTCAAGCACGGCGACGGCAGCGAATCCGAAGGCCGGATCGACTGCTACCGCCGCGCCGCCTTCGTGCTTGAGTCGAAGAAGATCAAGGCGGGGGTCGCCACCAAGGGTTTTGATGAAGCGCTGCTGCGCGCACGCTCGCAGGCGGAAGGCTATGCGCGCGCGTTGCCGGCGGGCGAGGGCCGGCCGCCGTTTTTGATCGTCGTCGATGTCGGCCACGTCATCGAGCTCTACAGCGAGTTCTCGCGCTCGGGTGCGACCTACACGCCGTTCCCGGACCCCAGATCCCACCGCATCCGCCTCGACGACCTCGCGCGCGAAGACCTGCGCGAGCGCCTGCGCCAGGTCTGGCTGGCGCCCGATGCACTCGACCCCGCGAAAATTTCCGCGCAGGTCACGCGCGAGGTCGCAGCCGAACTCGCGGTCATCGCGCGTGCGCTGGAAGCCGCTCGCCACCCGCCGGAACTCGTCGCCGGTTTTCTCACGCGCTGCCTGTTCACCTTCTTTGCCGAGGATGTCGGCCTGCTGCCGGCGAAGGCGTTCGAGAAACTGCTCGCCGAACTGGCCAAGGCCCCGGAGCAGTTTGTGCCGCTGGTCGGCGAGCTCTGGCAGGCGATGGACAGCGGCCGTTTCTCGGCCGCGATCCGCGCCGAGGTCAAACGCTTCAACGGCAAGCTGTTCAAGCAGCCGGCCCAGGGAGAACTGGTTCTGCCGCTGAATCGCGAGCAGATCGAACGGCTGCACAAATGCGCCACGCGCAAATGGAATGAAGTCGAACCGGCGATCATCGGCACGTTGCTGGAACGCGCGCTCGACCCGCGCGAGCGCCACAAGCTCGGCGCGCACTACACGCCGCGCGCCTATGTCGAACGGCTCGTGCTGCCCACCGTCATCGAACCCTTGCGTGCCGACTGGGCCATCGCCCAGGCGGCCGCCCTTACGCTGCTGAAGGAAGGCAAGGCCAAGGAAGCGGAAGGCCACCTGCGCCGCTTCCACCACGCGCTGTGCTCGGTGCGCGTGCTCGACCCGGCCTGCGGCTCCGGCAATTTTCTCTACGTGACGCTCGAACATCTGAAACGTCTTGAAGGCGAAGTGCTGAACCAGCTCGCCGGCTTCAGCGGCGGTGACCAGGTGGAAATCGATCTCGACGCGCGCCGCGCGGTGGCCTCGCTCGGCATGACCGTCGACCCGCACCAGTTGCTCGGCATCGAGCTGAATCCGAAAGCCGCCGCGATGGCCGAACTGGTTTTATGGATTGGCTATCTGCAATGGCATTTCCGCACGCGCGGACACGCCGAGCCGCCGCTGCCCGTGCTCAAGGACTACGGCAACATCGAGTGCCGTGATGCGGTGCTCGCGTATGACGCGGTGGATTTCGTCGTCGACCAACACGGTGTGCCAGTCACGCGCTGGGACGGGCGGACGATGAAGCCGCATCCGGTCACTGGCGAGGACGTGCCGGATGAAGCGGCGCGCATGCCGCTGGAGCGCTACGTCAATCCGCGCCAGGCCGCATGGCCGGCGGCGGATTTTGTGGTGGGCAATCCGCCGTTCATTGGCGCCTCCACGCTGCGCCGTGCGCTGGGCGATGGTTATGTTGAGGCATTGCGACAGGTCTGGGATGCCGTGCCGGAATCGGCTGACTTCGTCATGGTCTGGTGGCATCACGCCGCGAAGCTGACGCAGCGTGGCGCGCTGCGGCAATTCGGTTTCATCACCACGAATTCGCTGCGCCAGACGTTCAACCGCCGCGTGGTCGAAGCGGCGCTCGCAGCGACCGACCACCCCTCACCCGCAATTGGCTTACTTCGGACTGGCTTGGGCCAGTCCTCAGTAGGGCCAACTGCTCTACCCCAAGGGGAGAGGGCTTTGTCGCTGGTGTTCGCGATTCCTGATCATCCTTGGGTCGATTCGACCGATGGTGCGGCAGTGCGGATTGCGATGACCGTGGCTGCGCGCGACGCGGGGATGGGTCGTCTCAATGAAGTGATTGATGAGCAGGAGGCGGCGGACGAGAGCATCGCGGTGACGCTGCGCGAGAGATTGGGTCAAATCAATCCTGACTTGAGCCTCGGCGCTAACCTCACGGCGTCTCGATCGCTCATTGCGAATTCCGGTCTGAGCTACCGCGGTGTGACGCTTATGGGGTCCGGGTTTTGGGTAAGTCCTGGCGATCCTTTGGTGACGGCTGAACCTGCGGCACTTAAACCCCTTCGTAATGGCAAAGACATTGTTGATTCGCCCAGAGGCTGTTATGCGATCGACTTCTTTGGTCTGAATCTCGAAGAGGCGCGGAGTCAATTCCCACAATCTTTTCAGAGGGTGGTCGATTGCGTAAGACCTGAGCGCATGCAATCGCAGCGTGCTTCATACAGAGAAAAATGGTGGCAGTTCGCTGAGGCAAGACCGGACTTGCGTAAAGCGATCGAAGATCTGCCCCGCTACATCGCGACTGCGATGACGGCAAAGCATCGAACCTTCGTATTCGTGAAATCTGGCGTGCTGCCGGACCAGGGATTGATCGCGATCGGTCAGCGGGACGCGATGACGTTCGGTGTTCTATCCAGTCGAGTTCATGTGCTTTGGTCGTTGTCGTCGGGAGGAAAGCTAGGCGTCGGTAATGACCCTCGCTATAACAATTCCCGCTGCTTCGATCCCTTCCCATTCCCCACCGCCACCCCCGACCAGCAAGCCCGCATCGCGAAGCTCGCCGAAGCCATCGACGCCCACCGCAAGCGTCAACAGGCGGCGCATGAGGATGTGACGCTGACCGGGATTTACAACGTGCTCGAAAGACTGAGAACGCTGAGCTTGGCGAAGTCCCTCACCCCAACCCCTCTCCCGGGGGGAGAGGGGCTTGATGCAGCCACTACGTCAGCCAGTGCCGCGCCTCCGCTTGCCTCTCCCCCCGGGAGAGGTCGGCGCGGAGCGCCGGGTGAGGGACTCAGCCCGAAAGAACGCAGCCTCCACGAACATGGCCTGGTCAGCGTCCTCGCCAGTCTTCACGACGAGCTCGACACGTGTGTGCTCGAAGCCTATGGCTGGAGCGATCTCGCGCCTGCGCTCGTCGGCAAGCCGGGCGGCACGCTGCCGCTCGATGATCCCGACGAGGCGCAGGCCGCCGCGCAGGCGGAACTGCTGACGCGGCTGGTGGCCTTGAACGCGGAGCGCGCGTCCGAGGAAGCGCGCGGGCTGGTGCGCTGGCTGCGGCCGGAGTTCCAGAATCCGCTCGGGGTGAAGGCGAGCACTTCGGAACAGATCGAAGCCGATCTCGGAAACGTCCTCACCCCCGGCCGCTCTCCCGGGGGGAGAGGGGAGAAAAGGCCATGGCCGGGCGAGTTGCCGGCGCAGGTGCGGGCGGTGGCGGATGTGCTCGCGGCGGCGCGGGGGCCTTTGTCGATCGAGCAGATTGCGGCGTGCTTCAACGGGCGTGGCACCTGGAAAGTCCGGTTGCCGCAATTGCTGGAAACGCTGACTGCGATCGGCCAGGCGCGCGTGACCGATGCCGGTTATCTTGCGGCGCGCTGACCGCATGCGCCGTCGGCTTAACGTTCTGCTGCGCTTCGTGCTCGTGGCCCTGGTTTGCGCAGCGCCAGCCCACGCCGGCCCGACCGGCGAGCCCGAGCCGGAGTTGCGCGCGCTGATGCGCAACGCGATCAACGCGGCGGACAGCTTCGACGACCGCTACCTCGCCGAGGTCTGGCTCACCGACATGTCGGCGCGCATGCAGAAGTTCACGCCGAAGGCGATCCCCGATCCGGCGGCGCGGCTGACTTTCCTGCGGCTGCTGCATGCCGAGGCGACGCGGGCGAACGTTTCGCCCGAACTGGCGCTCGCGGTCGTCGATGTCGAGAGCCGCTTCGACCGCTTCGCGATCTCGCGCACCGGTGCGCTGGGCTACATGCAGATCATGCCGTTCTGGATCGAGGAGATCGGCAGCAAGGGCGACAATCTTTTCCACAGTCCGACCAACCTGCGCATGGGCTGCACGATCCTGCGTTTTTATCTCGATCGCGAGAAGGGTAATTACTTCCGGGCGCTCGGTCGCTATAACGGCAGCCTCGGCCGCGCCGAGTATCCCTACCTCGTGCTGGACAAGCTCAACCGGCGCTGGACACGCTGATCGCAACTTGCGCTGAACTCGCCGTTAATGAACGGATCAGAGAGTTTGGTTACAGTTTCGTGACAGCCGCTCGAACGATCGGCGAAAATCAAGAACCCAGGAGCCCCACCCGAACATGCGATCCGGCTTCGAGATGCAACAGACGCTTGAGCAGCTGCGGGCGGCGGCGCCGCCGGAGCTGCGCAATCGCCAGTACACGCAGCGACCGCCAGCCGGCCGGATGAATCGCTTCTGGCGCGCGTGTGTCGACGCGCTGGAAATCCGCGTGGTGCGCGCCTCCCTGCTGCCCGATACCGCGACCTACGACAAGGCCGCATTTCCCTGGGTTGCTCCGCTCGAAGCAGATTGGCCGAAGATTCGCGCCGAGCTCGACGCCGTGATGGGCTATCGCGAGCAGATGCCGAGCTTCCACGAGATCATCGAGGAGGTCAGCACGATCACCAGCGACGACGCCTGGAAAACCTTCTTCCTGATCGGCACCGCGATGGATTGCAGCGGTAACGCCGCGCGCTGCCCGGAGACGATGCGCCTGCTGCGCACCGTGCCCGGCGCGACCACGGCGTTCTTCAGCATTCTCGGTCCGGGCAAGCACATCCCGGCGCATCGCGGCGCCTACAACGGCGTGCTGCGTCTGCACCTGAGCCTGATCGTGCCGGAGCCGCGCGAGCGTTGCCGGATCCGTATCGGCGAGGAATTCCATTCCTGGCGCGAGGGCGAGGCGCTGATCTTCGACGACACCTACAACCACGAAGTCTGGAATGACACCGACGGCTGGCGCGTCGTGCTCTTCGTCGATTTCCCACGGCCGCTGCGCCAGCCCTGGCACTGGCTCAATCGGCGCTTCATCGGCCTTGGCCCGCTGGCGCCGTTCCTGCGTGAGGCCGGGAGGAAGCAGAAGCGCTGGGAGGCGAGGTTCTACGGGAAAACGTAGGGAGACCGTTGTTGGTTCTTGGTTTCCAGTTTCCAGAGATGACCCGGCGAAAACCAGCCGTTCGCTCCGGCCTCTCCAATAACTGGAAACTGGAAACCAACAACTGCCTCTAGCTTTTCGGATGGCTCTTGAAGAATTCCCAGATCAGCGGTGTCGCAGCAATATCCTGCGTCGGCTTGTCGAGGAACGAGCGCAGCTGCTTCCCGCCCGGCCAGGAGTGGCTGCCGCCTTCGATCCGATAGAACACGACCTCGGTGCCGCTGCGTCCGCCCGAATAAACATCCTTGCGGACGTTGCCCTGGGACGACGACTGCGGCGTGCCCGACAGGCCATCGGCGCGCACCCAGAAATCGATCGCGTCCATCACCGGCGGCTTCGGCGTCTTGTCCCGTGCCTTGGCGCCGATGCCGCCGGCAAGCGGGACGTTCTGATCGGCTGTGCCGTGGAAGTGGATTACCGAAACCGGATGCGACGGCTGACAGCCACTGCTGGTCTGCGCGCCGGAAACCACCCCGATTGCGGCGAAGACATCGCTCGCTTCGCACGCCAGCCGGTAGCTCATCATGCCGCCGTTGGAGATGCCGGTGGCATAGATTCGTTTGGCATCGAGCGGATACTGGCTCTGCAGCCACTTGACCAGCGCGACCAGAAAGCCGACATCGTCGATGTGCTCCTGAACTGCGGAGGCGCAGCAGCTGCCGGCATTCCAGACGTAAAGCCGTCCCTTGCCAAGCGCGTTCAGCAGCGGCCGCTGGCGGCCGGTGCCATCGGGATGGACGACGATGAAACCTTCGCGGTCGGCGAGCTCGTTGAAGCCGGTCTGTTGGGCGCTGGTGTCGCCATTGCCGCCGCCGCCGTGCAAAGCGACCACCAACGCCACGGGCTTGCCGATGTTCGTCGACACCGGAACGTGCAGCGCATAGGTGCGTGTGCGGCCGCCGTAGTCGAACTGGCCGTGGCTGTCGCCGACCGCACCATCGAAGGCATGAGCTGCGTCAATGCCGCTCAGGGCCAGCACCAGCGTCAGCAGGAAAGGCGGCATGGCCTGCAGCCTAGCGATGCACCGCCGCAGGGTCAAACCGATGTCAGCGGCTACAATTGCGGATACTTTCCGGGGCGCTCATGGCTGAAATCCTGATTCTCTATTACTCGCGCCACGGCTCGACGGCGGCGATGGCGCGACAGATCGCGCGCGGCGTCGAATCAGTCGCCGGCATGCAGGCGCGGCTGCGCACGCTGCCGCCGGTTTCGGCGGTGACAGAAGCCGTCGCGCCTGCGGTGCCCGGCCATGGCCCACCGTACGCCAGCAGCAACGATCTGCGCGAATGCGCCGGTCTGATCCTCGGCAGCCCGACACGCTTCGGCAACATGGCCGCACCGCTCAAGTATTTCATCGACTCGACGTCGGACCTCTGGCTGTCCGGCGCGCTGGTCGGCCGCCCGGCGGCGGCGTTCACCTCGACCGGCAGCCTGCACGGCGGCCAGGAGACGACGGTGCTGTCGATGCTGCTGCCGCTGCTGCATCACGGCATGCTGCTGGTCGGTTTGCCATATACCGAGCCGCGTCTGGCGACCACCGAATCCGGCGGTACGCCCTACGGCGCCAGTCATGTCGCCGGCACCGGCGGCAAACCGCGCGCTTTGACGCGCGATGAATCGGCGTTGTGTCAGACGCTCGGCCGGCGGGTTGCGGAAGTTGCCGTGAAACTCTCGGCATGAGTCGGCGGCTGAGTGTGTGGGCGTGGTTCGCGGCGCTGACCTTGCACCTGGCTCTCGCCCTCGGCCTCGGATTCTGGACCGGACTGTTGCCCGGGCTGCTGCTGGCCTTGCCGCTGGCGGCGGCGCTGCCGGGCCTGTTCCGCAAGAGCACCTACACCGCCGGCTGGACGACGATGCTACTGGTGGTTTACTGCGCCGGGCTGATGGCCGAAGCTTTCGCGATTCCGGCACGCCGCCACGTCGCCTTGATACTGAGCGTCGTGGCGGCGCTGGAATTCGTCAGCCTGGTGCTTTTTGTGCGGCTGACGGCGCGGGAGCGACCGCCGACTTGAGGCTGGCGCCGTCGAGATCGAGTGCGGAAGACGGGATCAGTTCCAGGTCCGGATAGTTCTTGCGCAGTGCGTCGGCGAACTGCCTGGCATCGCCGACCACGACGATGTCAACGCCGTCGAGGCCGAGATGCGTCGTTGCATACGTCCGCACCTGTTCGGCGGTCACCGCTTGCGCACTTGCAATCGTGCGATTGATTTCGCCGAGATCGACGCCGAGCGCGACGAGTTCGGCGATGTGCCCAGCGAGTCCTGTCGTGGTTTCGAGTTCGCGCGAGTAGCCGCCGATCAGGCTCGCCTTGCGCGCCGCCAGCTCGGTGGCTGCGACCGGCTCGGCGCCGAGCCGCTTGATCTCCGCCCCCATCAACTCGACCACTTCTGTCGCCGAAGCGTTCTTGGTCTGCGCGATCGCGAGCAGCGAGCCGCCGTCGCGCAGCGCGCTGTAACGGCTGCCGGCGCCGTAGCTCAGGCCGCGCTTGATGCGGATTTCCGAGTTGAGACGCGCCGAGTAACCGCCGCCGAGCACGGCGTTGGTGATGACGCCGGGATAGTAGTCGCTGGCCGAGCGAGCGGTGGTCTGGCGCACTGCGGCGACTGCGGCCTGGCCGGCGTCGGGAAGATCGACGACGACGCGGCCGGTCGGTGGTTTGTCCGGTGTGGATGCCCCTGACGTCGCAAGCTTCGCCGCCGGCTTGCGCCAGCTTCCGAAAGATTTTTCAGCGAGCGCGAAGGCGGCGCTGGAGTCCAGATCGCCGGCGAAAATCAGCACCGCGTTATCGGGCCGGTAATAAGTGGCATGCAACTTCACCAGGTCCGCCGGCCTGATCCGCGCGAGCGCGGCCGGCGTGCCGAGCCGTGCATGGCCGTAAGGCGCGGCACCGAACGCGACGCGCGCCGCCACCAGCGAGGCGAGCTGACGCGGCTGGCTCAAGCTGACACTGAGGTTGTCGAGCGCCTGCGCGCGCTGGCGCTCGACCTCCGTTTTCGCGAACACCGGATTGCGCACCACGTCGGCGAGCAGCGCCAGCGCGGCCGCCGCTTTCGGGGTCGTCACCGTGATGCCGATGGCAGTCATGTCCCAGCCGGCGCTCGCGCTCAGCGAACCGCCTAGCGCCTCGGCGACCTGCGCGATCTGCGGCGCGCTGCGCGTCTTGGTGCCCTGCGTCAGCAGGTTCGCGGTGAAATCCGCGAGGCCCGAGAGCATGGCCGGATCGACTTCGCCGCCGGACAGGATGGTCAGCGACGAGGTCACGAGCGGCGTGTCGCCGCGCTGCACGACGATCACACGCAGGCCGTTCGCGAGCGTTTTCTCGACCGGCGCGGGAATCGCGACGCTGCGCGCCGGGCCGGGCGCAGGTGGCGACTCGCGCGTGGCGGCGGTTGCCGTCGTGTCGGCTTTCTTGCTGGTCGGAGCGAGCAAATTGCAGCCCGCGAGCGAAGCGGCGATCAGCGCAGCAATCGATCCGTGAAACCACACGTCGCGGCTCATTTCGCTTCTCCGGCCGCAGCCTTCGCGGATTCGGGCAGATACTCGACGACGACGCGTGGCCGGGAAGTCACGTAGTGCTTGAGAACCCGTTGCACATCGGCCGCAGTCACCGCCTGCAAGGCGTCGAGATCGCGGTTCACGCGCGTGGCATCGCCGCTCAGGATCACGGCATTGCCCAACGCGAAACCCTTGCCCTGATTGGTTTCACGCGATTCCAGCGCCTTGGTCAGCAGTTGCGTCTTGGCCTTGTCGAGTTCCGCAGGCGAGATCGGTTTCTTTTGCGCCCGGTCGATTTCGGCGAGCAAGGCGGCCTCGGCATCGGCCGTTTTTTTGCCGCTTGCGAGCACGGCGGTTGCGATCAGGAGTCCGCGATCTGCCGTGTCGGTGAAGTCGAAGCCGGTGTCCTGCGCGAGCCGCTGGCGATAGACCAGCGACTGGTGAAAGCGCGAGGACTCGCCGCCGGCCAGCAGGGCCGCCGCAACGCGCAGGGCCGGGGCGTCCGCGCTCTTTGCCGGAGGCCCGAGCCAGGTCAGGCCGACAGCGGGCAGCGGCACGTTCGGCGCCCGTACGACGAGGCGCCGGTTCGTCGTCCGCTCCGGCTCGACGGCGGTTACGCGCGGGATCGCCTCGGCCGGTTTCTTCAGCGCGGCGAAATATTGGTCGACCCAGGTATCGAACTGGGCTGGCTCGAAATCGCCGACGACGATGAGCGTGGCGTTGTCCGGACGGTAGTAGGTGCGATGGAAGGCCACCACGTCGTCGAGGGCGGCGGCGTCCAGATCCTCGATGCTGCCGATGGTCGGGCGCTGGTACGGATGCACTGCGTAGGAATTGCTTTGCAGCGCGTACTGGAAGCGGCCGTAAGGAGGCGCCAGCACGCTCTGCCGGTACTCTTCCTCGACGACGGCGCGCTCGGATTTGAAGTTCGCCTCGTCGACGCGGAGATTCGACAGACGCTCGGCCTCCGCCCAGAGCAGGGTCCGGAGATAATTCGAGGGCACGACCTCGAAGTAGTTGGTGATGTCATCGCCGGTCGACGCGTTGTTGGCGCCGCCGACATCTTCGGTCAGCCGGTCGAACTGTTCGGCCGCAAGGTTTTTCGTGCTCTTGAACATCAGGTGCTCGAACAGGTGCGCGAAGCCGCTGCGCTTTTCCGGATCGTCCTTGCTGCCGACGTGGTACCAGACCTGCACCGCCACGGTCGGGCTCGCGTGGTCTTCGATACTGAGAATCTGCATGCCGTTCGGGAGCACGCGCTCGCGCCAGGCCAGCGGCGGAATGCCGAGACCGCGCGGCGCGGCCGCTGCGGCGAGGGCCGGCAGGGCGGACAGCAGGAACAGACCTGCGACGAGGAACGGCTTGCGCATTGACGGGGCTCCGTAAATTTGACGCGACGATAGCAAATCCGCCGGATGCGACGCCGGCGCGCTCACTCCGCCGGGTAGTGTCTGCCGCCGGGCGGGCCGGAAGTGTCGCAAATCGCGCCGGCGCTGATGATCGGGACGCGGTGGGCTCTGTGACGCCGCGCGGCAACAATTCCGTTAGAGTTTCGCGCAGGAGACAACCATGGCGATCGTCAAGGCAGTGAACTTTCGATTCGGTGACATTGTGCAGCTCGAGGCCATCGGCGCGTCCGACGTCCGCTATCGCGTGCAACTGGTCGGCGTGTTGCCGGGCCTGAGCCTGATGGTCACTGCGCCGGACATTCGCGGTCAGCACATTCCGTTGAACGAAGGCGCCGCGTTCACCGTCCGCATCTTCAATGGCGACGATGCGCTGGCGTTCGACACGACGGTCGTTCGCTATTGCCGCGAGCCTTACCCCTACCTGCATCTCGCGTACCCCGAGAAGATGGAAAGGGCGCAGGCGCGCAACGCCCGCCGCACCCGGCTCAAACTGCCGGCGCAGGTCCACCTCGTTTCCGGCGACCGCACGGGGGTTCCCGGCAACGATCGCGTCGGGCCGCCACGCCTCGCGCTGATTCGCGATCTCAGCACCGCGGGTGCTCAGCTCGAAACCGAGAGCGATCTTGGTCCGGTCGACGCGAAAATCGTGATCACGGTGACGCTGGCTTTCGACCGGATCGCCGGTCGCCCCGTGGTGCTGCCGGCCGAGGTCAGGAACGTCAAGCAACTGGTCGCCGAGGATGGTGTGGCGACCCGCTACTACGGCGTGCAGTTCGTCGAGCTGCCGCCGGAAGCCGACCTGGCGCTGTCGGCTTTTGTCTATCGCCATCTCGCAGCACAGCTGTTGCAGGAGCCGGTCGAGGCTTAGCGGCTTAGCGGCTTAGCCGGCGAGCAGCTGCTGTACAAACGGCAGTGTCGGCCGCCGCCGCGCCGCAAGTGCGGCACGATCAATCCGCGCCAGCGCCCGCAGCAGGCTTTCGGTATCGCGCGGCAGATGCGTCAGCATCCAGCGAATGGTCTCGTTCGGCAGTTCCATCCCGAGTCGCTGTGCCCGCGCATGCAGCAGCGCGGCCTGATCCTCGTCGGTCAGCGCACGCAGCGCAAAGCTCGCGCAGGCCGAAAGCCGTGTGCGCAGATCCGGCAGTTTGGCGATCGCCAGACGGTCGGGCGGCACTGCGGCGCTCAGCAGACAGTGGCCGCCTTGAGTGCGCACCGCGTCGAGCAGACGCAGCAGGGCCTGCGCCCAGTTGTGGTCCTGCAACGCGGTGTCGACATCGTCGAGACAGATCAGATCGAAAGTCTCGAAGCCGGCCAGAACCTCCGGCGGCTCTGCCGTAAACGAGGTCAGCGGCAGGTAGGCGGCGCGGCGGCGATGGGCGAGGGCCTCGCGCGAACTCGCCTGCAAGAGATGCGTCTTGCCACAGCCACGCGGGCCGTGCAGCAGCGTCGGGCTACCCTCGCCAACGCTCAGGCGCCGCAGCGCCGCCGCCGCCACCGCATTCGGGCCTTCGTGGAAATTGTCGAAGCTGGCCGAGTCGGGAAGCTGCACCGACAGCGGCAATTGCTCGCCGATCACGGCGCGCCCGGCGGTTCCGTGTCGATGCTGGCGATCGGGGAGGCGCCGAGATACAGCGGGCTTTTCAGCCAGCGTCGCAGCGCATGCCGTACAAGCACCGCGAGCACCGCCGCCACCGGCAGCGCGACCAGCACGCCGACGAAGCCGAACAACTGGCCACCGGCGAGGATCGCGAAGATCACGGCGACTGGATGCAGGCCGATGCGATCGCCGACCAACATCGGCGTCAGCACGCCGCTCTCGATGGTCTGGCCGATGCCGAATACGATCAGTACCCAGACCACCGGAAACAGGGCCTGCGTCTGCACCATCATCGCGATGCTCGCGACGATAAGCCCGCTGATGAAGCCGAGGTAAGGGATGAAGCTGACCAGCCCGGCCATGATGCCGACCAGCAGCGCGACCTTGAGGCCGGCGACGTAGAGGCCCGCGGAGTAGAAGATCGCGAGCGCGAGCATCACCAGCAGCTGGCCGCGGATCAGTGCGCTGAGCACGCCATCGGTTTCTTCGGCAAATTCGATCGCACGCGGTTGCAGGCGCACCGGCGTGAGGTCGCGGATGCGCGCGACCATGACGTCCCAGTCGCGCAACAGATAGAACGTGACGATCGGGATCAGCAGCAGATCGGCGAGAAAGCCGAGCAGGGCCGGCGTTGAGCGACTCACGTGCTGGAGGACGGTGGAGGCGACGTCGGTGGCGCCGGTCCAGTGTTCGGCGAGCACCTTGCGCAGTCCATCGGCATCGAGGTGCATGCCGCGCGGCAGGCGCAGGCCGAGCGCCGGCAAGCCGACGTCCTGGAGCCATTTCAGCCATTCGGGAATGTTTTCGATCAGCGACAGGATCTGCTCCTGCAGCAGCGGCACGATCAGGATCAGCGCCAGCGTCGACAAGGCTGTGACGATCACGAACAGCAGGCTGACCGCGACCGTGCGCGACATGCGCAGGCGTTCCATGCGGTCGACCAGCGGATCGCCGAGGTAGGCAACCGTCGCGCCGATCACGAACGGCGAAAGGATCGGCCCGAGAAAATACAGCAGCACCAGCACGCCGCCGGCAAACGCGAACCAGCCCCAGTGGTCGCGCAACAGCGTCAGCGCCGGTTGTTTGGGAATATTGGCGGGTTGCGATGGGAGATCGAGCATGGGCGAGTGTGAACGCGAAGACAGGTAAAATGATACTTCGCTTGTGATCCCTCGCCCATGAAAGCCCGCACGAAGAAACCAAAGCCGCTCAGCTATCGCGACGCCGGTGTGGATATCGACATGGGCGATGCGCTGATCGACGACATCAAGAAGATCGTCAGAAGCACGCACCGGCCGGAAGTGCTGGCCGGCGTCGGCGGCTTCGGCGCGCTGGTCGGCATTCCGAAAAAATATCGGCAGCCGGTGCTCGTGTCGGGTACCGACGGCGTCGGCACCAAGCTCAAGCTCGGCATCGACAGCGGCCGCGTCGAGGGGCTCGGCCAGGACCTGGTTGCGATGTGTGTCAACGACGTGCTGGTCAACGGCGCGGAACCGCTGTTCTTCCTCGACTACTTCGCCACCGGAAAACTCGACAAGCGCGTCGCCGCCAGCGTCATCAAGGGCATCGCGAAAGCTTGCAAGCTCGCCGGCTGTGCGCTGGTCGGTGGCGAGACCGCCGAGATGCCGGGCCTCTATGCGAAGGGCGACTTCGATCTCGCCGGTTTTTGCGTTGCGGTCGCCGAGAAGAAGAAGCTGATCGACGGTTCGAGGATCAGGGCCGGCGATGTGCTGATCGCGCTGCCATCCAGCGGCCCTCATTCGAACGGCTATTCGCTGATCCGCCGGATTCTCGAAGTCAGTGGCGCGAAGCACGCTGCCGTGCTCGAAAAAAAGACGACGCTGATCGAAGCACTCATGGCGCCGACGCATATTTACGTCAAGCCGATTCTCGCGCTGCTCGAACAGGGTCTGCCGCTGCGCGGCATGGCGCATATCACCGGCGGCGGCATCACCGGCAATCTGACGCGCATGTTCCCGGCCGGCACGGCGGCGGTGGTCGACCTCGCGAGCTGGAAGCGCCCGGCGGTATTCGACTGGTTGCAAGAGAAGGGCGCGGTCGAGGAAGACGAGATGCGCCGCGTCTTCAACTGTGGCGTCGGCTTCGTCGTCGTCGTGCCGCGCGTGCAGGCCGACGAAACGCTCGCGGCACTGAAGCGCGAAAAGATCAGGGGCTGGATGCTCGGCGAAGTCGTCAAGGGCCGGCCGGACGACGTGGCCTACGCTTGATCGGGCGCTTGAGCAGGGCCCGCCTCGCCGTTGTCATTTCGGGGCGCGGCCGCAACCTTCAAGCGCTGATCGAAGCGACGCGCGACGGCCGCATTCCGGCCGAGCTGACGGCGGTCGTCAGCAATCGTGCCGAGGCTGCGGGCCTTGCGTACGCACGCGAGGCGAAGGTGCCCATCGTCATCGTCGCGCACCCCGGCTTCGCCGATCGAGTGTCCTTCGATGCCGCGCTCGCCGCCGCGCTGCGCGCGCAGGCGCCCGATATCGTGGCGCTCGCCGGCTTCATGCGCATCCTCGGCGATGACTTCGTGCGTGAGTTCGAGGGCCGCATGCTGAACATCCATCCCTCGCTGCTGCCGAAGTACCGCGGATTGAACACGCACGCACGCGCACTCACAGCCGGGGATGCCGAGCACGGTGCCACCGTCCATTTCGTCACACCCCGGCTCGACGGCGGCCCGCGCGTGATTCAGGGCCGATTCATCGTCGGCGCGCAGGATAGCGCCATGACACTCGCCGAACGCGCGCTCGACGAAGTCGAACTGAAAATCTATCCGCAAGCCGTGGCCTGGATGGCGCGGCGCGAGTTGCGGCTCGAACAGGGTGTCGCGCGGTTCCGCGACAGGCCGCTGATCGAGCCGCTGACGCTGCAAGACCTGGAGCCTGCTTTCCGATGAAGACTTTCGCTGCACATGCCGCTGCCTTTGCACTGACCAACCTCGCCGCGAGCGTCGCCGCACAGGCCAGCGACGCGCCGCTGCCGAATCTCGATGCGATCTATGCCGTGAGCTGGAGCGGCCTCGGCGTCGGCGACGCCGCAGTGTCGCTGAGGGCGGACGCGCAGGCTGGCTGTTATGTCTACGCCTCGACGACGAAGCCCGTCGGCTTCATCAAGGCGCTGTACGGTTCGCCCAACGAGTCCAGTCGTTTTTGCGTGCAGGGCGGCCGCATTCGCTCGCAGCATTTCGAGTCGGTGCTTGAAGGCGACGACAAGCAGAGCTATACGCTTGCATTCGATTACGCGAAACATCAGGTGACCGACGAGAACGGCCTGAGCCGCGAGATTCCGGACGAGGCCGTCGACAGTTTCTCGCTGCAGCAGGCGGTGCGCCTCTGGGCTGCTGCGCATGCCAAGGACGAGAATCCGCCGATCGGCGAGTTCACGATGGTCGATCGCAAGAATTTCACGTACTACAAGTTCAAGTTCGCGGGTCACGAGACCCTGCAAACACCGGCCGGCACCTTCGAGACCATGAAGATCGAGCGCGTCGACAATCCCGACAAGATCGGCCGCTTCTGGCTGGCGCCGGAACGCGACTACATGCCGGTCCGGATCGAAACCAAGAACGGCGGCAAACCGGCGCTGGTGCTGAGCCTGAAGAAGTAGCCTCAGTCGGCCGTTGCGGCTTCAGTGCGCAGTTTTGCAAGGTGGCTGTCGATGTTCATGCGCGCCAGCGGCAGCAGTCGCGGGTCGATCCCCTGGTAGAGCTCGGCCAGCATCTCTTCGATCGAACGTCCGCCCTCGTTCAAGGCCTTGATCTGGGCTTCGCGCGCGCGGCGGTGCTTCAGGGTCTGCTCGAGATAGAACACGCCGCCCAGAGCCGTGCCATGCGAGGGATAGATCACGCGCGGGTTCAGCGCGATGACCTTTTCGAGGGTCGCGAAATACTTGCGCATGTCGCCTTCGGGCGCGGCGATGACCACGGTGCCGACGCCCTGGATCAGATCGCCAACGATGCAGAACGCGCGGCTGTCCGGCATCAGCGCGAGCTGGCCTTCGTCGTGCCCCGGTACGGCAAGCACGCGCAGCGGCTGGCCGAGCCAGCGCGTGACGACATCGCCATCGGTCCAGGTTTTCACGCTCAGGCCATCGAGGAACCTCGGCAGCTTCGCAACGATGCGCGTGCGGGTGTCCGCGCTCATGCCGATCGGCACGCCGAAGCGCCGTGCGATGGTGTCGGCGTACTGGTGGTGGTCAGGATGATGATGCGTCAGAAAGACTTCATCGAAGCCGATGGCACCGGCCTGCGCGCAGAGTTGTTGCAGCTCCTCGTCTGAATTCGGCGAGGGATCGACGAGAATGCGATGCGCGTCGGCGTCGCCGAGCAGGAAGCAGTTGGTCCGGTCCGCCGGTGGCAGCGTGTTCGAGCGCACGAAGAAATGGCGCACGCCGCAGACCGCCTCGAACTGCGGAATATCGGTATCGCTGAAGCCGCGAAAACGCTCGATGTGGCGCGTGTCCGGCTGCTCGCTGAGCGCACGCAGGACGGCGAGCGTCGGCGGCGCCACCAGCAGTTCGCCGCGCTCGTAGGATTCGAGCAAGACGGCGGGCGTGGCCCACTCGCCGGACTCGATCTCTTCTTGTTCGAGCGAGAACGCTGGTCGCCGATGCAGATCGATCCGGAAAAAATAAGTGTTGAATCGCACGGGCGCCAGCGGCGGCGTCAGCACGACGCCGAGTTCCTCGAAGCGCCAGGCGTTGCCATCGGCGAGCGCGGCGTCGAGATCGAGCCCGAGCTCTTCGTGAAGCTCGCGGGCGAGTGCCCGCACGAGGCGCGGTGCGTGATCGCGAAGCAGCGGATGCGCGTGCGCGAGCTCGCTCTCGCCCTTGTCGACCTTGCCGCCCGCAAAGGCGTGAAAACCGGGAAACGCGGTCAGGTGGACCTGCCGTCGGGTCAGAAAAATTTCGCCCTCGCAGACGAGGACGGCGGTCACGGCATCGATGATCTTCGCGGCCATGGGCAA
>JAYWBB010000054.1:0-17572 GCA_043781855.1 Nevskia sp.
GCTAGTGGATGGCAACACCGGCGACTCGCTCGCCCAAGCCAAGCGGCACTGGACCGAAGACCCGGCATGGCAGGGTCTGCGCCGCCAGATGGAGACCCTGTTCGTGACCCGCGACTGGTTCGAGTTGCTGGTCGCCCAGACCCTGGTGGCCGACGGGCTGCTGTACCCGCTGTTCTTCCAGAAGTTCGACGCCTGGCTGGCAAGTCGCCATGGGCCGGGTCCGTCGACGGTGCTGGACTTTTTGATGCGCTGGCAGGACGAGACGGCCCGGTGGGTCGACGCCGTGGTCAAGACCGCCGCCGGCGAGAGTGCCGAGAACCGGGCGCTGATCCAGACTTGGGTCATCCACTGGCGCAGCGTCATGTTGCCGGCCCTGGCCCCGCTGGCCCAAGCCATGATGGGCGACGAGGGGGCCGCCGCGCTGGCCGACGTGGACGCCGCATTGGGTGCGCGCCTGGTCAAACTCGGCTTGACCGCCTGAGGGGCAGCGTGATGAGCACGAGCCAGCAGCCGGTCTTCATCGCCTTTCAGGCCAACAACGACACCCAGCCCATCATCGAGGCGATCCAGGTGGACAACCCGCAAGCGGTGCTGCATGAGTACCCCGCCATGGTGAAGATCGATTGCCCCGGTCGCCTGGTGATCAAACGCAGCTCGATCGAAGAGCGCGTCGGCCGCGACTTCGACTTGCGCGAAATCCAGATCAACCTGATTTCGATGTCTGGCGAGCTCGACGAGACCGACGACGAATTCATCCTGCAATGGAAATGCGCCTGAGCGCGCACACCGGAGAACCTCATGAGTGAAACCCACGAGCCCGCCAAGAAACTCAGCCTCAAGGAAAACTACGCGATGCTCACGCGCGGTTTGGGCTGGGAGCCCAGCTACCAGCCCAAGGAAGAGATCTTTCGCGCGATCAATTTCGAAGGCATCAAGATTCACGACTGGGAGAAGTGGGAAGACCCGTTTCGCCTGACGATGGACGCCTACTGGAAGTACCAGGGCGAGAAGGAGCGCAAGCTCTACGCGATCATCGACGCCTTCCAGCAGAACAACGGCCAGTTCAACGTCACCGACGCGCGCTACATCCAGGCGCTGAAGATTTTTCTGAATGGCATCGTCGAACTGGAGTACACCTCGCACCGCGGCTTCAATATCCTCGGCCGCGAGTTTCCCGGTGTCGGGCCGCGCATCGCCGCACAGATGCAGTCGCTCGACGAACTGCGCCACGCCACGACGCAGATCCACGCGATCAGCCAGTACAACAAATACTTCACCGGCCTCGACAACTTCCCTTACCAGTTCGATCGCGCCTGGTATCTGTCGATCCCGAAATCCTTCTTCGAGGATGCCGTCACCTCGGGTCCGTTCGAGTTCATCGTCGCGATTTCGTTCGCGTTCGAATATGTGCTGACCAATCTCGCGTTCATGCCGTGGATGTCCGGCGCGGCTTTCAACGGCGACCTGGCCACGGTGTCGTTCGGCTTCTCGGCGCAATCCGATGAAGCGCGGCACATGACACTGGGTATCGAGGTCATCAAGTTTCTTCTGGAGCAGGACCCGGCCAACGTGCCGCTCGTGCAGAAGTGGATCGACAAATGGTTCTGGCGCGGCTATCGCCTGCTGTCGCTGCTCGCGGTGATGATGGATTACATGCTGCCGAAGCGCGTCATGAGTTGGTCGGAAGCCTGGGAAATCTACTTCGAGCAGAACGGTGGCGCCTTGTTCGCGGACCTTGCGCGCTACGGGATCAAGATGCCGAAGCACGCCGAAGTGACCATCACCGAGAAGGGCCACGTCTCTCATCAGATGTGGAGTGTTTTCTACGCCAACCGCCATGCCGTCGGCTTTCCAGTCTGGCTGCCATCGGAAGAAGAAATGAACTGGATGTCCGAAAAATATCCGGACACGTTCGACAAGTATTACCGGCCACGCTACGAGTATTGGCGCGAACTGGAGAAGCAGGGCAAGCCGTTCGTGAATACGACTCTGCCGCAACTTTGCCAGACCTGCCAATGGCCCTGCCTGTTCACCGAGCCGGGCGACCCGACTGAACTCTCCTTGCGCGAAACGGAATATCGGGGCGAGAAATTCCATTTCTGTTCCGACGGCTGCAAGGACATCTTCTGCGGCGAGCCTGAGAAATACGTGCACGCCTGGCTGCCGGTGCACCAGATCTACCAGGGCAACTGCTTCCTGCCGGGCGTCGATCCGACCGCGCCGGACTTCAATCCCCTGGTCGAGGCGCTCAAGTACATGGGTATCAAGCCGGGCGTCGACGGCGGCGACTTCGCTACGCATATCGATGCCGTAAACTGGGAGAAATGGACTTCCCGTCCCGCCAACATGCACGAAGGCGCTTACACCGACGCCGTGCGCAAGACTGCCTGAGAAAAATCCCATGCCCGTCATCGCAAAAGACCCCGGCTACCACGGCGATTTCAAAGACACCGTCGACAAGTTCCATGGCAAGCAGCTCGTCAACATCTACTGGGAAAAACATTTGATGTTCGCGTGGCCGATGTGCGTGCCGTTGCCGCCGGAAATGCCGTTCGGCGCGCTGATCGAAGCGGTGATTCCATCGATCTTCGGGGCGCATCCGGACTTCGCGAAAATCGACTGGAGTGCCGTCGAGTGGCAGCGCTCGAATGAACCGTTCACCCCGAATCCTGCCGTGAGCCTGGTCGCGAATGGCATTACTCACAAGACCACGATCCGCTTCCGCACGCCGGGATTGAATGGCCTGAACGGCACCGGCAACTGACCGCGAGGTACGCTTTGACGAACTACCCGCTACGCGGAGGAGCGCGATACTGCACCGGTATCGAGGGCGCGGTGAAAAAGTATTAGACGGTAGAGCATCACGCAGTTAGGGATGCTCTGAAAAATCAGTTAAACCCTTCTCCCTCCGGGAGAAGGGCAGGGATGAGGGACTTTCAATCGAAAGACTTCCTTTAATTTGAAAGTCCCTCACCCAACCCTCTCCCAGAGGGCGAGGGCTTTTTCAGAATTTCCTTAGGCTCGGCGAAGTGCGGGCTATAAAAATAATGGCCGTCGACTGCGGTTTTGCGTCACGCGAGAGAGGAGAGATCCATGTTCGTGAAGAACGCCTGGTATTGCGCTGGCTGGGACTACATGGTCAGCCAGGGCAAGACGCCATCGTGGCGCGCAAGCTCGCGGGCGAGCGCGTGGTGCTCTATCGCAAGCCGGACGGCGGGCTGGTCGCGATGGAAGACCGCTGCCCACATCGTCAGGCGGCGTTGTCGCTCGGCCAGAAGGAAGGCGATTCGCTGCGTTGCATGTATCACGGCATGAAGTTCGACGCTGATGGCAAATGCACGGAAATTCCGGGACAGGACACCATTCCCGAGCGCGCCTGCGTACGCGCGTTCCCGGTAATCGAACAGGACAACTGGGTCTGGGTCTGGATGGGCGACGCGGCCAAGGCCGATGTGGCGTTGATTCCGTTCTCCGTCGGTCCCAGCCATCCGGACTGGAACATGAAGACGTCGCATATGCACGTCGATGCGAACTACCGGCTGGAGATCGCCAATCTCGCAGATTTGAGCCACCTTGCCTGGGTGCACCAGAAATCGCTGGGTGGTGCGGACAGCGAGACCCGGTCGCAGTACACGAAGATCAGGGCGAAGCACACCGTCATGCCGCGCGGTTTGCGCACCCAGTACGTGGTCCGTGGAGTTCCCATCCCGAGTTTCCTGCGGCATCTGTTCCCCGAGGAAGCGCGGTTCGACCTCGATTTCGACATCACCCATACTGTGCCGTGCACCTGGGTTCTGCATTTTCAGGCTTTCAAACAAGGCACTGCGACCGAGGGGCCATCCAACGGCCATCTTGTTTCGGATACCTATACCTGCCAGGCGGTCGTCCCCAACGACGAAAGCTCGGTCGAGTATTACTTCTCGTGGGGGGCGAAGAAGACCTGCGACTTCCCGGGTCTGAGCGATCTGCTGCGCGAGATTCTCGATGTGGCGTTCCTCGAAGACCGCCATGTGCTCGAAGCGCAGCACATCCGCATGATGGAAAAGCCGGACATTAAAGCGCTCGACATCGTTCATGACGCCGGCCCGGGGAAAATGCTCTGGGTGCTCGACAAGCTGCTCAGGGAAGAGGCGGGCGGCACGACGGTCAGGGCTTCGGCAGTGGCGGCCTGAGACAAACACGTCTGCCCACCCGGAACCGGGGCAGCAGAACTCCGTGTCCACAGCCGAGCGCATGAAACTCCGGGTTGCCGCGCTGCACTGCGAGGCGCGCGATGTGCTGTTCATGGAACTGCGCGACCCGACCGGCGCGGAGCTGCCTGCGTTCACGCCGGACGCGCATCTCGAGGTCAATCTCGGCAATGGCCTGTTGCGGCATTACTCGCTCTGCAACGATCCTGCCGAGCGCAATCGCTACTGCCTGGGCGTCGGCCTGTCGCGCGACAGCCGTGGTGGCTCGAAGCTGATCCACGAGACGATCCGCGTCGGCTCGCAGCTTTCGGTCAGCCTGCCGCGCAACAACTTCCCGCTCGATGCAGCACCGGATGAAGCGGTGTTCATCGCCGGCGGCATCGGCATCACCCCGATCATGGCAATGATCCACGCCTGCATTGCGGCGCAGCGTAACTGGCGGCTGTTTTACTGCACGCGAAACCGGCAGCGCACAGCGTTCTACGAGGACTTGCGCGCGCTGGCGCCCGGATGTTGCCACTTCCACTTCGATGATGAGCAGGACGGCATCCTCTTCGACGCTGCGGCGATGCTGTCGGGCGTCACGGCGTCTGCGCACGTCTATTGCTGCGGCCCGGCGCCGCTGATGCACGCCGTGCAGGCGGCGACGGCCGGTCGCGCGCCGGAGCACGTGCACTTCGAGTGGTTCACTACGGCCACCCTCGACGCCAGGACCGACAAGCCCTTTGCAATCGTGCTGCGCGGGAGCGGCATCCGACTCGAAGTTCCATCGGACCGCAGCATCCTCGAAGTGCTCGAAAGACAACGGCCTCGGCGTTCCGTACTCGTGTCGCGAAGGTCTGTGCGCAACCTGCAGGACGCCGGTGCTGTCCGGCATTCCCGACCATCGTGACAACGTGCTGTCATCCTCCGAGCGCGCCGCGAACGACCAGATGATGATCTGCGTTTCGCGCGCGAAATCCGCAGTGATCGAGCTCGATCTTTGATCGAGGCAACGTGGTCATCAGGCAACGCGGCGCTTATTTCGAGCGGCTTGCGCGCAGTTTGCGCGCCACGCTGATGAAAGCCTGCAGCAGCGCGGAATCGTCGTCCCTGCGGTGAATCAGGCAGAGGTCGAAGGTGGCGCGGTCGGCCTTGCTGAGCGGCACGTAAACGACACCGGGCAGGCGCAGATTGCAGGCCGAATCCACGACCAGCGACAACCCGACGCCACCCGACACCAGCGCGACGGCGGCCACCACGTCGTCGACTTCCTGCGTCACCTTGGGCGTCACGCCGCGCGCGTGGAACATGCGCATGACGTGGTCGATGAAGCCAGGTCGCGGCGTGCGCGGGTAGAAGATCAGCGGCTCGTCAGCGATATCTTTCAGCATCAGCGTCGCGCGCGCGGCCAGCACATGACGCGCGTTGACCGCGACATCCATGTGCTCGGTCAGCACCACTTCCCAGCTCAGCTCCGGGTCCTTGTCGAAAAAGCGGTTGAATGCGACCGTGATGCGGCGCTCCCGAAGCGCCTTGATCTGGCCGGCGCGGTCGAGGTTGTGGAGGACCACGTCGACTTTCGGATACAGCGCCAGAAAGTCGTGGATGATGCGCGGAATCACGTCGAGCACGGCCGAACCGAAGGTGCCGACATCGAGCCGCCCGAGGCGTCCCTGCGCTGCCATCTGCGTGCGGTCGACCGCCTGCTCCGCGAGCAGCAGCAGGTTGCGCGCGTCCTCGTAAAACACGGCGCCGGCCGCAGTCAGCTCGACACCGCGTGGCTGGCGTTCGAGCAGCTTCACGCCGAGCAGCTCCTCGAGCTGCTGGATCTGTCGCGTCAGCGGCGGTTGCGAGACGTGCAGATGCTGGGCGGCGGCGCGAAAGCTCTTGCTTTCGACCACGGCGGTGAAGTAACGCAGATGGCGGAATTCGATCGGTCCCAGTTTCATCGCGGTGGCGCGCTCCGGCAGCAGCGAGTGCGATCGGGGACGATACCCGAGGGGTATCGCGGTGACAATTCAAAAGTATTAGACGGTATCGATCGATCGTCCTACCTTAGGGAGAGAAAACACCGACTGCGTGACCTGCGACGATCCGCAGGCCGGCGCGACGTCAGAGGAGAAGCACTGATGCAGCATCGCATCACCCTGGATGGCAGCGAAGCGACGTTCGCCTGTCGCAGCGGCCAGTCCGTGCTGGAAGCGATGGCCGGCAGCCGCGCGCGCGGCATCGAGGTCGGCTGCCGCAGCGGTGGCTGCGGCGTCTGCCGCGTCCAGGTGCTCTCGGGCCGCTACGGGTGCGGCACGATGAGCGGCGCGCAGATCACCGACCGCTGCCGCGAAGCGGGTATCGCGCTGGCCTGCCAGATCTATCCGTCCAGCGACCTGCATCTGCGCACGCTCGGCAAGCGCATGCAGTTCGGTGCAGAGCCCGCCGCTGCGGAGTTGATTCGCGGGCTCACTTCGCGCCTGAAGAACGACACGGGCCTGACAATGGCAGGCGCGTCGTGAACACGCCATTGTCCGTCCCGCGGCCGGTTATTCATCACGCGCCCGCGCTGCGCGTTGTCGAGGCAGCAATCGCGAAAGCCGAAGCGCTTGACATTCAGGTCTGCGTCGCGGTCGTCGACAGTAGCGGTCGTCTCGCGGCGTTCGCGCGCATGCCGGGCGCGTTCCTGATTGCCAATGACCTCGCGATCAAGAAGGCCGGCAGCGTTGCCGCCGTCGGCATTCCAGCCGAGATCGTCGATCAGGCGCTGACTGGTGAAGCGCCGCGGGTACGCGAAGGCGTGCTGGGGCTGCCGCATTTCACCCTGATCCGCGGCGGATTGCCGCTGCGCGATGGCAACGCACTGATCGGCGCCGTCGGCGTCTCCGGTGGCAGCGAAGCCCAGGACATCATCTGCGCCGAAGCCGGCGTTGCTGCTCTCAACAATCGGGAGATTTCCGCATGAGTAACGACTTCGCGGCAGAACGCCCGGCGCTCGGCGCGAGCGCCGGACTTCGGGAGTTCTGTCATTTCATCAATGGCGAGTTCGTCGGCAGCACGAGCGGCAGGACTTTCGAAAAGCGCCGGCCGACCGACAACGCGCTGATTGGCCATGTCCACGAAGGCGGCAAGCCGGAAGTCGATGCGGCGGTCGCCGCCGCGCGTGCCGCGATGAAGGGGCCCTGGGGGCGCATGAGTGTCGAGCAGCGCACCGAGTTGCTGTACAAGGTGGCCGACGAAATCACGCGCCGCTTCGGCGACTTCGTCGCGGCCGAGATGGCCGATACCGGCCAGCCGAAGACGATGATGGAGCATGCCTTCATCCCCCGAGGCGCAGCGAACTTCAAGATCTTCGCGGATGTGGTGAAGAACGTCGCCACCGAATCCTTCATGACGCCGACGCCCGACGGCGCCGGCGCCCTGAACTACGCGCTGCGCGTGCCGAAGGGCGTGATCGCGGTGGTCTGCCCGTGGAATGCGCCGCTGCTTCTGATGACCTGGAAAGTCGGCCCGGCGCTGGCGTGCGGCAATGCCGTGATCGTCAAGCCTTCCGAGGAAACGCCAGGCACCGCGACGCTGCTTGGGGAAGTGATGAATGCGGTCGGCATTCCCAAAGGCGTCTACAACGTCGTACACGGCCTGGGTCCGAATTCCGCCGGCGAATTCCTGACTGGCCACGACGGCGTTGACGCGATCACCTTCACCGGCGAGACGCGTACCGGCACGGCCATCATGAAGGCGGCCGCCGAAGGCATGCGCGATGTCTCGTTCGAGCTTGGCGGCAAGAACGCCGGCCTGATCTTCGCGGATTGCGATTTCGATGCCGCAGTCGAGAGTGCCGTGCGTTCGGTATTCCTGAACTGCGGCCAGGTCTGCCTCGGCACCGAGCGGCTGTATGTCGAGCGGCCGATCTTTGACAAGTTCGTTGCCGCATTGAAAGCACGCGCGGAAAGCCTCAAGTGCGGCGCGCCCGAAGAGAAATCGACCACTCTGGGCCCGCTGATCAGCCACGAACACAAGCGCAAGGTGCTGTCGTATTACGCGAAGGCGAAAGCCGAAGGCGCGACCATCGTCACCGGCGGCGGTGTGCCGGAACTGCCCGGCGATCTCGCCAACGGCGCGTGGGTGCAACCGACGATCTGGACCGGCCTGCCGGAGACGGCCTCCGTCGTGAGCGAGGAAATCTTCGGGCCCTGCTGCCACATCGCGCCGTTCGATCGCGAGGAGGACGCCGTCGACATGGCCAACGCCACGGCGTACGGTCTGTCGACGACGATCTGGACACGCGACCTGGCGCGTGCGCATCGCGTTGCTGCGAAGATCGAAGTCGGCATCACCTGGATCAACAGCTGGTTCCTGCGCGACCTGCGCACGCCGTTCGGGGGTTCGAAGCAATCCGGCATCGGTCGCGAAGGCGGCGTGCATTCCCTGGAGTTCTACACGGAACTCCGCAACGTTTGCGTGAAGCTTTAGTGGGCGGCAATACCGGCATGACTCCCGAGCAAATCAGGCACTACGGCGACGAGCTGTACAACGCGCTCGTCACCCGCACGACCGTGGCGCCGCTGCTCGCGCGCGAGCCGCTGATCACGATCGAAGATGCCTACCGCATCCAGGAACGCATGGTGGCGCGGCGACTCGAAAAGGGCGAGCGCATCGTCGGCAAGAAGATCGGCGTCACCTCGAAGGCGGTGCAGGACCTGATCGGCGTGACCCGCCCGGACTTCGGCCAGCTGACGTCGGGCATGGCGTTCTTCGAAAGCGAGGAGGTACCGCTCGGCGGCCTGATCCAGCCGAAGGCCGAGGCGGAAGTGGCGTTCGTGCTGAAGCGCGACCTGATCGGCCCCGGCATCACCGCCACCGACGTGATCCGCGCGACCGATTACGTCGTGCCCTGTTTCGAGATCGTCGACTCCCGCATCACCGACTGGAAGATCAAGATCCAGGACACGGTGGCCGACAACGCCTCTTGCGGCGTCTTCCTGCTTGGCGACACCAAAAAGAAACCGACCGCGCTCGACCTCAATCTCGCCGGCATGGTCCTGGAGCGCAACGGCGAGCTGTTTTCGACGTCGGCTGGTGCGGCAGTGCAGGGCGGTCCGGTCAATGCGGTGGTCTGGCTCGCCAATACGCTCGGCGCGCTGGGCATTCCATTCCGTGCCGGTGAGGTGATCCTGTCCGGCTCGCAGTCGACCCTGGTGCCGGCCGTGGTCGGCGACACGATGCGTTGCACGGTCGGCGGCCTCGGCAGCTGCAATATCCGTTTTGTCCAATAGAGCCACGACCATGCTCGCACCGAACATCATTGGCGCACTGACCGATCGTGTGCTGCACGCGCAGGATCACGCGCACACGATCACCAAACTCACCGACGACTACCCGTCGATGACCATCGAAGACGCGTACGCGGTGCAGGACGAACTGCGCCGCCGCTGGCTCGCGCGCGGCGACCGCGTGGTGGGTCTCAAAGCTGGCCTGACCTCGAAAGCGAAGATGCAGCAGATGGGCATCGACGTGCCGAGCTTCGGCATTCTGACCAATGCCATGGCGCGGCCGGAGAACAGCGCAATCGAGATCAGGGAACTCGTGCATCCACGAGTCGAAGCCGAGATCGCCTTCGTGCTGAAGGAAGAACTGAAGGGTGCGGACTGCACGGTCGAGCAGGTGCTCGCCGCGACCGACTACGTGATCCCTGCGGTCGAGGTCATCGACTCGCGTTACGAGAAATTCAAATTCGACCTGGTCAGCGTCATCGCCGACAACGGTTCGTCCTCGCGTTACGTGACGGGCGGCCGGCCGCGCGATCCGAAGGAACTGGACCTGCGCACGATCGGCGTCGTCATCGAGAAGAACGGCGAAATCATGGCG
The DNA here is from genome assembly GCA_043781855.1 of Nevskia sp. Taxonomy (GTDB): domain Bacteria; phylum Pseudomonadota; class Gammaproteobacteria; order Nevskiales; family Nevskiaceae; genus Nevskia. Next base: position 10,029 of record JAYWBB010000054.1, read on the forward strand.
CTCGGCGCCAGTGCTGCGGTGCTGAACCATCCGGCCAACGCGATCGTTATGCTCCTCAAGCACCTCGCCGGACGCGGCGAGAGTCTGCCGGCGGGCAGCTACGTCATGACCGGCGGCATCACCGAGGCGATTCCGGTCGCGGCTGGCGATTCCATTGTCGCGCGATTCCAGGAGATGGGCAGCGTGTCGTTCCGCTTCGTCTGAAGCGAAAAAAAGAGCATCCGGTCGAACGCGTCAAAGAGGTCAATATGCCGATCATCGAATTCCATCTGCTTGAAGGCCGCACGACCGAGATGAAACGCGAGCTCGCCGCGCGCGTCACCGATACGGTCGTCGCTGTACTCGGCGTGAAGCGCGAAAGCGTTCGTATCCTGATCCATCCGATTGCACCAGAAGATTTCTCGATGGCGGGCGTCACGGCGGCGGATCGTGCCGGGACCCACGTCAACGGTGTCCACATCAACAGCGTCAGCCTCAGGAGTTCGCCATGAAGAAAATCAAATGCGCACTGATCGGTTCCGGCAACATCGGCACCGATCTGATTTACAAGATCCAGCGCTCGCCAGTGCTCGATCCCGTCTGGATGGTCGGCATCGACGCCAATTCGGAAGGCCTCGCGCGTGCGCGCGACATGGGCCTGAAGACGACAGCTGAGGGTGTCGATGGCCTGCTGCCCTTCGTCGAGGCCGATGGCATCCAGATCGCGTTCGATGCCACCTCGGCTTATGTGCACGCGGAGAATTCGCGCAAGCTGAACGCGCTCGGCGTGATGATGATCGACCTGACGCCCGCCGCGATCGGCCCGCTGTGCGTGCCGACGGTGAATCTGGCCGAGCACGCCGCGAAGCGCGCCATGAACGTCAACATGATCTCCTGCGCCGGGCAGGCGACGATCCCGATCGTCCACGCGGTGTCGCGCGTGCAGGCTGTCGACTATGCCGAAATCATCGCCAGTCTTGCATCGAAGTCGGTCGGCCCCGGCACGCGCGCGAATCTCGACGAATTCACCTACACCACGTCGAACGCGATCTGCGTGGTTGGCGGTGCACGGCGCGGCAAGGCGCTCGCCGTCATCAACCCCGCCGAGCCGCCGATGATCATGCGCAACACGATCTACTGCCTGACCGACGAGGCGCCGGATCAGGCCCGCATTACCGAGTCGGTCATGCGGATGATCGGCGAAGTGCAGAAGTACGTGCCGGGTTACCGGCTCGTGAACGGCCCGGTGTTCGACGGCAAGAAGGTCGCGGTGTTCATGGAAGTTGCAGGTCTTGGCGACTACCTTCCCAAGTACGCCGGCAATCTCGACATCATGACCGCAGCGGCGACGCGCACCGCCGAAATGTTTGCCGAAGGTATTCTCGCAGGTCGTATCCACCTCAAAGAGGCAGCCTGACATGACCGGATTCAGCAACAGCTTGAAAGGCCGCAAGGTCCTGATTCACGACATGTGCCTGCGTGATGGCATGCACGCCAAGCGCGAGCAGATATCGACCGCGCAGATGGTCAAGATCGCCACCGCGCTCGACGAGGCCGGCGTACCTTTGATCCAGGTTGCGCATGGCGGCGGTCTCGGCGGCAACTCGTTGCAGCATGGCTTCGCGCTGCATACGAACGAGGAGTACTGGCAGGCCGTCGTGCCGAAGATGAAGCGTGCGAAGGTTTCTGTACTGCTGATCCCGGGGCTCGGCACGATGAAGGAATTGCAGCGCGCCTACGATCACGGCGTGAGGAGCGTACATGTCGCGACGCATTGCACCGAGGCCGATACCGCCCCGCAACACGTCGCCTACGCGCGCAAGCTCGGCATGGACACAACCGGCTTTCTGATGATGGCGCACCTGAATACGCCGGAAGGTCTGGCGAGTCAGGGCAAGCTGATGGAGAGCTATGGCGCGCAGACGATCTACGTCACCGACTCGGCCGGCTACATGCTGCCGGACGACGTGAAGTCGCGGACCCGGGCGCTGCGTGAAGCGCTGCGGCCCGAAACCGAGATCGGCTTCCACGGCCACCACAATCTCGGCATGGGCATCGCGAATTCGATTGCGGCAATCGAAGAGGGCGCTTCGCGTATCGATGCCTCGGTCGCGGGCCTGGGCGCCGGCGCCGGCAACACGCCGCTCGAAGTGTTCGCCGCCGTCTGCGAGCGGATGGGCATCGAAACCGGCTGCGACCTGTTCAAGCTGATGGACATGGCCGAGGACATCATCGTGCCGATGATGGACCAGATGGTTCGCGTCGACCGCGCCTCGCTGACGCTCGGCTTCGCCGGCGTCTACTCGACGTTCCTCCTTCACGCCAAGCGGCTCAGCGCGAAGTACGACATTCCGGCGCGTGACATCCTCGTCGAACTCGGTCGCAAGAAGATGATCGGCGGCCAGGAAGACATGATCGAAGACACGGCATTGACCATGGCGCGCGAGCGTGGGCTGTTAAAGAAGGCGGCTGCGTAATCGCGTTGTGGCGCGTGCGCACGCATGTCTCCATTCGTGCGCGCAACGCACGTTACTGAAGTGCATGGAGAGGAGAAGATCATGTCGATGAGAGGCGTTCTGAGAGTGGGCGAAGTCGCGATCCGCGTCATGGACATGAGCAAGTCGCGCGTTCACTACGGCGACCGCATGGGCCTGCACGAGGTCATGGAAGACGCGCAGGGCCGCGTCTATTACAAGTGCTGGGACGAGCACGATCATCACTCGATCGTACTGGTGCCTTCCGATCGTCCGGGCATGGACTACTTCGCGTTCAGGGTCCATGACGACGCCACCCTCACCGCGCTCGCGCCAAAGATAGAAGCCTTCGGTCTCAAGGTCAGGCATATTCCAGCGGGCTTCTATCCGAAGAGCGGACGGCGCATCGAATTCGTTCTGCCGAGCGGCCACACGATGCAGCTTTACGCGCACAAGGAGCAGGTCGGTAACACGCTAGGTCTCCATAACCCGGGCGTAGTGCCGGACGATGGCGTGATTCGCGGCATGAATATCAACCGGCTCGATCACATCCTGCTCGGCGGCCAGAACATCGACGACAACGTCAAGCTGTTCACCGAGGTTTTCGATTTCGATCTCAGCGAAAAACTCATTCATCATGAAGCGAAGATCTCGCTCGCCGTGTTCCTGACCTGCTCGACCACGCCGCACGATATCGCGTTCGTCCTGCAGCCGGAGAACAACAAGTTCCATCACGCTTCATTCCTGCTCGAATCCGCACACGATGTCATCAAGGCCGCCGACCGCATCGGCAAGTACCGCATTCCGGTTGACGTCGGTCCGAACCGCCACGGCGTGACGCGGGGTGCAACGATATATTTCTTCGATCCGAGCGGAAACCGGAACGAAGTGTTCGCCGAGGGCTATGTCCACTATCCGGACACGCCAACACTGGTCTGGGATACCACCGAGCTCGGTGCGGCAACGTTCTCGCAAGACTTCACGCCGCGCGAAAGCTTCCTCAATGTTCTGACCTGATTCGCGCCGCGTCATGAGCGGAAAAGAGATTGCCGTGGTCGTCGGCGCCACCGGGGCGATGGGGCAGGTTATCGCCCAGCGTCTCGCTGCGCGCGGGCTGAAGGTGGTTGCTGTCGCGCGCTCGGCGGATGCGGTTCGCAGGCTTGCCGAGCGCACGCCGGGTGTCGTCGCCTGTGTTTGCGATATCGCCGTGGATTCGTCGATCGAAACCATCCGGGCCGTGCTTGATGCGCCGGTGCGCATGGTCGTGCACGGTCCCGGCGTGGCGACGGCCGGCGGCGTGTTGACGGCGCCAACGGCCGCCGTGATCGCAGCCGTCGACATCAAGGTCGGCGGCATGATGCGGCTGGCGCGTGCCGTCGATGCGCGGCTGGTGCGCGGCTCGCGGCTGGTCGCGATCGGCGGTCACTACGGCTTCGAGCCGACGGCCTATGCCGCGACGGCGGGGGTCGCCAACGCCGCCCTTGCCAATCTCATGCGGCAGCTCTCGTGGGCTTACGGTGAGCGTGGCATCACTGCACATCTGGTCGCGCCGGGGCCGGCGGATACCGATCGGCTTCGTCGGGTCGCGGTCGCGCGCGGCGAGCGCGACGGCATGGACGCAGAACAGGTGCTGGACGCGATGAGGCAGGAATCCGCAATTGGCGCATTCACCACCGTCGAGCAGATCGCCTGGGCCATCGAGATGCTGCTGGCGCCGGAAGCCGATGCGCTGGCCGGTGGCACCTTGTTCATGGATGCCGGGCGCAGGAAGGGTTTGCCGTGAAGCAAACGCCCGCAATTTGTGTGTATTTCAAGTAGAGACCAACGATGCCCATTCTGAACATTCATCTTGCCGAAGGTCACCATAGCGACGAGCAACAGCGTCGCCTGCTGGTCGAAACCAGCAAAGCGTTCGCGGCCGGCCTGCAAAGCCCGATCGAGCGCGTGCGTGTATTCATCGAAACCCACAAGCCGCAGCAGGTCGCCGTCGGCGGCGTGCCGGTCAAAGAGAGCGGCGTGAGCGCACCGTATTTCCATTTCATCGTGCTGAAAGGCCGCTCGCTGGAAGCGCGTCACCAGCTGATCCGCGATTTCACCGACATCATCGTCGACGTGCTGGGTGTCGAGCGCGACCTCGTTCGTGGTGGTTGCTGGCCGATCGAGCCGGAGGACTGGTCGATTGGTGGCACTCCGGCCAGCGTGCTGCGCGCGACGGAAGTGGCCGCACGGGCGGTATCGGCAACGACGCGCTAGCGCGTTCGCACCGGGCGCGTACGCCGCGCGACGGGTCGAGGTGCGCCATGATGGCCGGCCATGAACACCCCAGCGACGAATGACCCCGACCGTTCAGCCGACCAGGCCCCGCAGGGTCTTCTGGCGCCCGATGAGCCGCAGCCCTGGCTCCTCGAACGTGCCGACGGCCCCTCCGCATTTCTTCTCCTCTGCGACCACGCAGGGACGAGAATTCCGCGCCGTCTTGCTTCGCTCGGGCTGCCAGCGGAGGAAGTGCAGCGGCATATCGGCTGGGATATCGGCGCTGCGACGCTATCGCGGAAACTGGCTGAAGCGCTGGATGCCACGCTGATCCTGCAGCCGTACTCACGCCTCGTCATCGACTGCAATCGCCCACTGCAAAGCCCCGAGTCGATCGTGAGCGCCAGCGAACGCACGCTGATACCGGGTAACCAGGTCGTCGCTGCGGAGGATGCGGCAAGGCGCGTACGTGAAATCTTTGCGCCGTATCACGCATGTATCCGGGACCAACTCGATGCGCGGCAGCGGCGCGGCCAGCCAACGCTCCTGCTCGCCATGCACAGCTTCACGCCGATCTTTCATGGCAACGTGCGGCCTTGGCATATCGGAGTGCTGTACAACCGCGATGACCGTCTGGCGCGTGTATTGATCACAGCCCTGTGTTCCGAAGCCGGGCTGGTGGTTGGCGACAACGAGCCCTATACGGTCGGCGACGATACCGATTACGCAATTCCCGAGTACGGGGAACGTCGCGGCTTGCCGCATGTCGAAATCGAGATTCGTCAGGATTTGATCGCGGACGAAGCGGGTCAACACGAGTGGGCATTGCGGCTGGCACGCTTGCTGCCTCCACTGGTGGGGCCGCTGGTGTCCCTGTAGTGGCGCCCCCGAATCTTCCGGACCTCGCTTCATCGCCCGTACTCGGAGACATTCCCCTGCAAATTCGTCTTGGCTACGAGCTGGTCTATCAGTGTCCACAACCGACACCGATGATTCTGAATCTGCACGTTCATTACTCGCGGATCTCCGATCTGGTGCGGCCGGACCTGCTCCATATCGAGCCCGCAGTTCCCGTCACGATGTATCGCGACGGCTTCGGCAACTGGTGCAGCCGGATCAAGGCACCAGCGGGACGGATACGCCTGACCGCAGACGCCTTGATCAACGATAGCGGCAGCGCGGAACCGGTCGTGTTCGATGCCGTGCAACACGCCGTGGAGTCGTTGCCGGCGGAGACGCTGGTCTATCTGCTGGGCAGTCGCTACTGCGAAACCGACCTGTTCACCGAGATCGCCTGGCAATTATTCGGGCACACGCCGCTGGGCTGGCCTCGCGTGCAAGCGGTGTGCGACTACGTCCAGCGGCACATCGTATTCGGTTATCAGTACGCCCGCCCGACGAAGACCGCCTGGGAAGTGTTCAAGGAAGGGCAGGGTGTCTGCCGCGACTACGCGCATCTCGCCATTACCTTCTGCCGTTGTCTCAATATTCCAGCCCGGTATTGCACCGCTTACCTGGGCGACATCGGCGTTCCCGCCGTCGATGCCCCGATGGACTTCGCAGGTTCGATGGAAGTATTTCTGGGCGGCCGCTGGCACTCCTTCGATCCACGCAACAACCAGCAGCGCATCGGTCGCATCCTGATCGCCCGCGGCCGCGATGCTGCCGACGTGGCGATCACCACGACTTATGGCCCGCATACACTCGAAAGTTTCAGGGTGTGGACCGACGAAGTGCGCGGACCTGCCGCGACCTGAGAGGTCCTCATCCCGGCCCTTCTCCCGGGCGGGAGAAGGGCCGGTCATTCTTTTCGAAGTGATGTTCTCCAGGCCTTAGTGGCTGATTGCCGGCAAGGATGTCGAGATCGCGGTCGCTGCGGCGCTGCACGCGGGGTGTCCCCAGCCGCTCGGACTCACGCCTTCCTGTTGTCCCGGCTGCGCGATGATGTCGTAGACGATGTTGTCCGGTCGGGCCGGGTCGCCGCTGACGCCGCCGGGCACGAAGTCGAGCAGCAGGTTATGCCGGGTTTTCCAGCCGATGTTGTGATCGGCACAGGAGGAGTCGCCGCTCACACCCATTCCACCGACGATTTCTCCGCGTTTGTTGTAGAGGGCAAAGCCTCCCCCGAAGATATTGACGCCGCCGATCTTTCCGCCGTCCATCGGATCATTGGGCGTGCCGTAGTTGGCGGCATTGCCGCGATACGCGACTTGCGTGTTCACCGGGTTGCTGTGCTGAAGACCGTACAGCGAGCCGCCCGGAGACACTGCGGAAAAGAGGTTGGCCGTGGACACGGACAGGCCGCGCAGGCCGAAGGCGTTGGCGGTGTTCGCCTTCTGCGCTGAAATTACGCGGCTGCCGGGCCACTGGTCGCCGCGGGCTTCTCCCGTAAAGGCGACTGCGCAGACCACGCCATCGCGGTTCACGACGGTGACCCACATATCCAGATTGAATCCTCCATTCGCCTCGTTGCGCGCGAGCCGGAGCGCCGATCTCAGTGCCGCGTGCTGCGGCAACGCGCGGCAGTCGGCCGAGTTGTCGTCACGGTCACGATCCTCGGCAGCCGCTGCGGTCGATGTCACCGCACTCAGTGCAAGTACACTCAATATCGCCAGATATCTACAGGTCATTGGAATTCCTCCGGTACATGCTGCAGGCAGTTTTTCGATTTTGAAATGGCCGTCGCAGTCTTGTAGCAAGCGTATAAAACGCGCGACTACCGTCTGAGTGTAGCCAGTCGAGGCGCCGTGTACAGGAGAGTATTTTGCCTACATCAGACGTGCCGCAACCTGTGCGGATTGGGAATTTGATCGTGCCCCGGTTTGACGTACACCAGGC
>JAYWBB010000055.1:0-6100 GCA_043781855.1 Nevskia sp.
CAGCGGCCATCGCCAGGGCCGCACAAACCCTTACGTCCAAGTCTAAACCCTAGAGGTCGTTATGTCCGAGAACGCTTTTTTTGCAGTCTTCTTCTTCCCAGCTGCCGCGGCGGTACTTGTCTTTTTCATGAAATACGTGTCGGCCGTTCTACAAGCCAGAGTGCGCCTGGGCCAGGACGAAGCCTATCGCGAGCTTGCGGTTAAGGCCGCCACCGCCCAAGCAGAGGTAGCTGCGGTGCTGGGGCAAATTCAGGCTCGAATTGCTGTGATCGAGAAAATTCTCAAAGACGTCGAATAGGCACGGTCGCCCTATTCGTAAGAAAGGGCGAGCCAGCCACCAGCACTGGGAGTCGCAGATGAACGAAGTCACGCTATTTCGCCTGTATGTCCTGCGGGCCATGTATTTGATCGTTGTGGTGGGGCTGGGCTTGTATCTATGGCCCGATGTAATCAATGGTCATCGACATTGGGAACTGATGCAGGGGTTGGCCTCATGCATGCTCGCAGCGTTTTCTTTGCTCTGCGTCCTCGGGCTTCGTTATCCATTGCAGATGCTGCCCGTGCTCCTGTGGGAAATAGTCTGGAAGACCCTTTGGCTGCTCATCGTTCCGTTGCCGGAGTGGTTGTCGGGCCGCGTCGATGACTCTCTGAAGCCCTCAATCTTCTCGGTTTCCCTGGTCGTTCTCGTCTATGCCGCCATTCCTTGGCGCTATGTGTTTGCGCACTACATCGCGACTCCCGGTGAACGGTGGCGCCCCTCAGGTGCACGGTAGCATCCGAATGTTGAGGCCAATATTGCTACCGGTTCCAAATTCGTCACGCCGCGCGATTCGCTGTTTCAATTTCAATCCCTCAACCAGAAAAGGACATTAACTATGAAGAGCACGATTGCAACCATCCTTATAGCGTCGAGCGTTGTCTTCGGCGCACATGCCGCTGAACCCAGTCCAGCGACAGTGGCGCCCCTGTCAGACAGCCAGCGAGTTGACTATTTGATCCGGCAGAATCAGCTGTTCGTCGAAGAGATTCAGCGCTTACGGGTCGAATCCGCAACTCCCAAGACCAAGGAGGATGCGTTTGCCGCCTGTATGCAAGCCGCCAAAGGCCAGACCAGCCCGATGGCAGCGGAGTCGATCGGCGGCCATTGCGATCAGCTGTTGAAGAAGTGATGCGCTAACGGCATCGAGTAGTACTTAAGACCGCGCACAACAAGCTAGCCAGAATTGCCGGATTCCTGTATCTCGCGGACGCCATCGCCGCTCCGCTTCGACTGATTTACATTCCGAGCACACTGTTCGTGAGCGGCAATGCTAGCGCGAGGGCCGACAATATTGTCGCGCACGAAACGCTATTCCGGTAAATGACATCGCCAAGGATCTATCGCGCGGGTAATTCACTTTGGGACTGACCAATTCCGGACAAATCACGCTCCCGCCAGCGGCGGGAGGAAAGACCTTCAATTATGTGGTGGCAACCAAGCAGCCAACCTTCACCACTAATCAGGATGGAATCTCTTATTCAACCCTGGTTGACGTAACGGTTACCACGCGAAGAACGCAATAGTTGCGCATGCGCAACTCCCATGTCTCCCACTTGCGGCGCGCTAACATCTGCGTCAAGAAACGGGGGGACTTCATGAAACGGTTACTCATTGCCGCATGCATCGTGCTGGCCGGCCAAGCTCAGAAAGCACATGTGTTCCCTCGATCCTAATTCCATACTAGCCGGCCCAGTTATTACCAACAAGCAACCCCAGACGCGCTGACCCGCTCGATATCTTGTAGGTTAACGAAGTGAGTGCATCGAGCCTCCACTCGCTCCCTTGGTTGCCCGTTAGCTGTCGTTCGCGACCGGCTGCAACGGGCTGATTGCCGCCGGACGCCAAAGTCCGTTGAGAAGTGCCCTATGGCGCTGCCGGCAACGCGTCCCGAAACCGCAGGTAATCACGCGCAGCGGCTGCCGGCGCTTCCAGCATCGGCAGATGCCCAATGTTCGGCAGGATCGCGACCGTCGAGTTCGGCAGCAGCTTGTGCAGGATTTCCGCTCCGGAGACATGCAGCAGGCGATCGTGATCGCCCCAGGTGATCAGCGTCGGTGTTGCCAGCGGCGCGGGCAGGGCGGCGAGCTGCGAGTCGAGCGGCGGCGAGTCTTCGCGCAGCTGTTTGAAGATCACAAGATTGAGCGCGTAGTTATCGGCCTGCCGTTTTGCCAGCACGGCGGCTACCGGCGCTGGAATGAACGGCGGGTCTTCCATCGCGAAATGGATGAGGCGATGAAAATCCTCGACGTTGCGCGCGAACAGCGGCGGCGGCTGGCCGTTCTTGATGAGCGTGATCATCTCGCTGTCCTGTGCGCTGTGGACCCCGCCCGGGTCGAGCAGCCAGAGACTTTTCACCTGTTCCGGTTGGGCGATGGCATAGGCCGCCGAAATCCAGCCGCCCATGGAGTTGCCGCCGAGGTCGAAGCGTCCGAGCTTCAGCACCTTCGCGATCGCGGCGACGTTCGCCACCTGGTCTTCGATGCGGTAGCGGCCGTCGGCCGGCTTGCTGCTTTCGCCGAAGCCCGGCAGGTCGACGGCATAAACGCGGTAGCGCTTCGTCAGCTTCGCGCCGACGCGCGTCCAGTTGTCCTTGTCGGCGCCGACGCCATGCAGCAGCAGCAGCGGCGGCGCACCGGCCGGACCGCCTTCGAGATAGACGATATGGAAGCCCGGAATGTCGAGCTCCGAACGATGCAGGCCCGCACGCATGCGCTCGAGACTCATCGCGGTATCGGCCAGGCGAACCGGCGCAAAGAAGTAGAGACCGGCGAAAACCGCGACGACGATGGCCAGCAGGATCAGCAGGCCGTAGAGAAGGATGAGCAAGGGCGACTCCATGTTTGTGAACATTTGCATCCTGGTTTGCGGCGAGCCAACCGGCGCTGTGCGCGTAGACCTCAGGCCGGCTCGATCGGCCGCATGAGGCTTTCCTGTACGGCACTCGCGACGAGGCGACCGGCACGGTCGTAGATCAGCCCGCGCGACAGGCCGCGCACGGCCTGCGCAGTCGGCGAATCCATGACGTAGAGCAGCCAGTCGTCGACTTTCAACTCGCGGTGGAACCATAGCGCGTGATCGATCGACGCGACTACCAGTTCGCGCGAGATGAAGGAGACGCCGTGCGGCAGCAGGGCTGCGCCGAGCAGGTTGAAATCCGAGGCGTAGGCCAGCACGGAACGATGCAGCATCGGATCAACCGGCAGCGTGCCGGCGGCGCGGAACCAGATCGCCTGCGAAGGCTTGCGCACCTCGGGATCGAAAGGATCCCAGGGCGTGACCGGCTTGAACTCGATCGCGAGTTCGCGCGTGAATGTCGTCAACAGGCGCTCCGGAATCGAGCCGTGGCGCGCCAGTTCTGCGGCCAGCCACTGCTTGCGCAGGACATTCTGCGAGACTAGCGCCTCCGGCGGGGGCACGTCCGGCATCGGCGTCTGATGCTCGAAACCGCGCTCGGCTTTCTGGAACGAAACCATCAGCGACAGGATCGGTTGGCCGTGCTGGATCGCCTGCACGCGGCGCGTCGTGAAACTGCGGCCATCGCGAACGCGGTCGACCTCGTAGATGATCGGCGTGGCCATGTCCCCCGGCCGCAGGAAATAAGCGTGCAGGGAATGCGGAGCGACGTTCTCGACCGTGCGCGTGGCGGCGACCAGCGCCTGGCTGATGACCTGCCCGCCGAACACGCTCTTGCCGCCGAGGTCCAGCGAGACGCCCCGGAACAAATTCTCTTCCAGCGTTTCCAAATCGAGCAGATTGACGAGGTCTTGCAGAACGCGGTTCATCGAAATTCCCTGGCGATAGTCCGCAAGATTAGCCGCAGACGAGGGGACGGGTGAAACCGCGCGCTGCAGGGAAGCCGTCATGCTGTGTCCCGAAAACCTTCTGTCCCGAGCCCTTATGCCCAGCCTGACCGTGCACCACAAGACCGTTTACACCTACGCCAGCCCCGTCGCATTCGGCGAGCACCGGATGATGTTCCGCCCGCGCGACAGCCATGACCTGCGCCTGGTCGAGACCAGTCTGACGATCTCCCCGCCCGCGCAGGTGCGCTGGCTGCACGACGTATTCGGCAATTCGATCGCGATCGCGAGTTTCACCGGCCTCGGGACCGAACTTGCGTTCGAGTCGACATTCACCGCAGAGCACTATCCGGCCGCGCCGCGAGAACTGGTGCTGGAGCCCTATGCACGGACTTATCCATTCAGCTATCCGGCGGAGGAAGTGCCGGACCTGGCGCGCTCGATCGAGCGGCATTACACCGACCCGTTCCGCAGGATCGACGAATGGGCGCGGCCCTTCGTGCACGAAAGCGCCGAGCCGGACACGATGAATGTTCTGGTTGCGATCACCAAGGCGATCAAGGCGCAGTTCTCCTACGCGCGGCGTGAGGAAATGGGCACGCAGACGCCGCTGGAAACGCTCGAGCTCGGCACCGGCAGCTGTCGCGACTTCGCGGCCTTCATGATGGAAGCCGTGCGCAGCCTCGGTTTCGCGGCACGCTTCGTTTCCGGCTACCTGTACGACGAGAAGCTGGTCGGTGCGGAGAACCGCGTCGTCGGCGGCGGCGCCACGCACGCCTGGGTGCAGGTTTATCTGCCCGGCGCCGGCTGGGTCGAGTTCGATCCCACCAACGCGCTGGTCGGCGGCCGCAACCTGATCCGCATCGCCGTCGCGCGCGATGCCGCGCAGGCGGTGCCGTTGGCCGGCAGCTTCAAGGGCGCAGCGAACGACTTCATCGGCATGACGGTGAATGTCGAGGTGACGGTCGGGTAGAGGTCAGTTTGAAATAGAATAATGACTTCTACGCAGCGCTGGACTGACACCGCCCGAACGCCGGGCATGAAAAAGCCCGCGCTGAGCGGGCTTCTGTTTCTGTTTCTAAATACGGCGACTAGGCGCGTCGTCGCCGAGGTTGATCCTGGGCTATGGCGCGCGCACGCTGTTCCTGCTTGTCCATGTCGTCCGCGATCTGTTTCATCTCGGACACGGCGAAGCGCTGCAGAGCCTGCTTCATCAGCGTCTGATACTTCATCCCGGCGCGCATGGCAATGTAGCGATAGTCGTCGATCATTGCTTTTGGCAGACGTATCGAGATCATCTGCAGATCCAGCAACTCATCTACGCGCGCATCGCTTCCTTCCGGTGCCGGCTTGGTGTGTTCTGCACTGTCACCAAGCGCTCCGGTTTCCCACGCCTCATCGGTACTGGGCACCTTCACTACCTTGGCCATTTTTTTGTCCCCTAACATTTGGTCGTCGAAGTCTGGATATAGAACTTTGCTGTTGGCGATGTAAGCCGCTTCTCGGCTTTGCGACGGCTCGAAAGCGCTGCGAATGTAAATGCAGTCATCGCGTTGTATGTACGCTATTAGAAGCTTGCGAGCGTAAAAAATTTCTGAGATAAACCAAAGCGTTGGAGGATCGCTTGCGTGTTCTTCGCGGTCGTCAACAACAGGGGTACGATCACGATTCGCAAAGCATTCAATGATTTCCTGCTCGGTAACTGAATGCTTGTCCTTGAGTTTTTGCCGTATGTCATCGGAAATTCTCAAAAGCACGTCGGTGCCTTTTCATCGTATGGACGAGGCAGTGTATATACAAGGTCATGGCTGCGCAATGGTCGGTTTTGTCCTGCAACCCGCCATTGCTTAAGCCTCTATCGCCCGCACTCCTGCCGCTCTACCCGATCCTTAGCCTTGCGCTTCTTGTAACGACCGCGTTTCGTCGGCTCAGGCTGCGCCGCGTCGATGATAGCTGCCATCTCCTCAAAGCTCATCGGCGACTTGGCGATGCCCGCTTGCATTGCAGGCGTGACGCGCAGGGTTTGATGGATGCGACCGAAGTTGTAGTGCATGAAGTAGATCGCCAGCGCGTGCACGTGGTTCTCGACTTTCTTGCCGAATGCATTGGTCAGGCGCGTGAAGCGGCGCATCCCCATTCGCATCGACAGATCCTGGCGCTCGACGTAGGACGTCGAGATGTGGCGCTCATTCGGTTCGCCTGTTATTACCTCCCGAGTCATGCCAGCCAGTTCGCGGGGCTGTAGCGCACTGCCGCGTTC
>JAYWBB010000056.1:0-110315 GCA_043781855.1 Nevskia sp.
GGAACTGATCGTGCCGATCGCGATGGAGGAGCAGGTGCGCTTCGCCATCCGTGAAGGCGGCAGGACCGTCGGCGCCGGTGTCGTTACCAAGATCCTGAAATAGGTCATAGCGGTAGTTGAACGAAAAAGGGCGCGATGCGCCCTTTTTCGTATCTGCCGTAAAACTCCCGCTGAGCGGTCACTCAGCACCGGAGGTGAGCGATGGTTCGCCTAGGGTCTGTTGACACTGATCTGGCCGCTGCGTTGCGGGCCAAAAGCGCGCCGGGCTTCGTTACGAGCCTTGAGAATAGAACAACTATTCTCTGCGGCTCGCGCCTCGCCGGGCGCGCTTTTGACCCGCAACCCTTCGGGGCGGGGCCGTTTTTGCGCATTGCTGCCTCGCTCGTCAGCGCCATAGAACAACTTTGGCTTCTCCTCGACGCGTTGCACTGCGCAAAAACGACCTCCGCTGCAGCGATCAGATCAGTGTCAACAGACCCTAAAGCGCCAGACTGAACTGCGCGCCCAGATGCTCGACGCGGCGCAGCTCGCGCCCGGCCGAATCTTCTCCGAAACCGCGCGCGAAACGACCCTGTAGATATTCGAAAGTCAGGCTGGCCCGGTGCGTCACGCGCCAAGACACTGAAACGCCGGCCCGGCACTGCGGCGCGTCTTTCAGGGCGCGACTGCCTTCGTAGCGCAGCGCAACTTCGAGCCGCGCTATCGGGAGGTAGGCGAGTTCGATATTCCAGGCGGCGGGGCGGTTGCGGTCGGCGTCCAGTTCCCGGAACGAACCCAGCGCGCCGAGAAACTCCACAGTGATTTCGACGTGCTCCAAGCCGACCACCGCATACGCGCCGAAGGCGCCGACGCGCGAGGCGTAGCGGTTGCCGTTCTCTCCCAGCAGATGCGCCTTGGCGTCGGCAAGGTCTGAGAGGTAGCTGGCGCCGAGCGTGAGAAAATCGAACGGCGAAACCTGGGCGGCCAGGCCCCAGTCCAGCTTGCTCCAGATGTCCCGCGTGCCCAGCTTTTGCGCCCCGCCGTGGTAGATGAAGCCGGCGAGATCCTGGCGATCGTGCGGACCCCAGGAGAGCACGGCCCCGCTGCCGCGGGTTTCGCCGAACTCGAGCAGCGGCCCGCTTGCGAAATGACTGTAGTACATGCCGAACGGCAGGATAATACGGCCCAGTTGCAGTTCCAGATCGCGGGTGTCGAAGGAGACCAGAGCCTCGTCGATGCTGTGACGTTCGGAGCCACGGTCCGCCTGGTATTCGTAGATGACTTCGGCTTTGGCGAAACGCAGCGGCTTGAGTTCGAGCGCGAGTTCCAGCGTCCGGGAGAAATCGCCGCTGCCGGTCTTCGATGGCGCGCTGCGGGTTGTGAAGCGCTCGTCCTGGTATTCCAGTTCACCGAGTGCGCCGACCGTCAGCCAGTCGGTGAGTTCGTGATCCAGGCCGGCCTGGCGGCGCTCCTCGCGGGTGCTGTAGATGCGGCCTGACGCCGGGTCCTCTCCGGAGTCGGAGGCCGCACCGGCGTCGCCAGACAACCAGAGCAGCGCGGCCAAGACGAGGTACGAGCGCATGCGGCGAGCGTAAGCCAAAAAAAATCCGGTGAGGCGAGATGCGCCTCACCGGCAGTTGCGTGGTCGTCGCCGGATTTCCGGGGCTGGCGATCAGTAGTGGTAGTCCACCAGCACTTCGCGGTTGCTCGGATCGTCTTCCGGAAAGGCGACGATTTCGCCGATGCCGGGGGCGTAGTATTTCTTCTCGCTGCCGCCCGGCTTGATCGGCGTGAAGTTGTCCGTCAGCAGGCAGGTTCGGCGGCAACTTGCGGCGGGTGCTGCCTCCGAGGCGCTGGTGCTGATGACCTCGGCGAGATCCTCGGCCACGCCCAGCGCGAACTCCTCGCGATACAGTTTGCCGGGCGGCAGCACCGCCAGCATGGCGATGCCCGGCTTGGCGCGGTCAGCTCCGCCCTTGAAGGTACCTTCCAGGGAGACCGGGAATCCGCCCTCGTACTCTCCGGTGGTCTCACCGAAGTACCAGACGTTGCCGGACAGGTCCTGCGCGAAGTAGTCGACGGTGTCTTCGATCAGGTTGCCGTGCAGATCGGTCACGGTATCGCGGGAAACAATACAGGTGACGCCGAGAATCTCCACCGTGTCATGCGTCACCGTGATCGTGATGATCTGGCTCGGCGACTTGTAGACCCGGGTATAGCCGGGCTTGATGATCAGAAAGGGATTGGGCGTCACTGAAGTACCGATCTGCAGCGGGTCGACATAATTCGCCGGCACGATTTGCGGGTCGTACGGGGCTTGTCCCAGATCCCTGCACACATCCTGGCGATCGGCTTTCTGAGTGCTGCACAGCTTCAGGTCGTCCTTGTAGGTCTTGCGTTTTTCGGCCTCGCAGGCTTTGCGATCCGGTCCTTCCGAGACGTTCTGGCATTTGGCAGTGTTTACGAAAAAGTCATCGCCCGAACCGAGGAAGCAGGCCGTGTACATGCTGTCCGTGCTGTCGGAGCAGGACGTAGAAGGCGGCGCTCCGGCCCTGGCCTCGGGAACTGCGAGCGCCAGTACGGTGTACGTCGCGGCGGATGCGGCAGTGACCAGGACGGCAAGGCTGCGGCCGGTGGCTTTCAACGGGTGCTTCTTCAGGGGGATCATCGTTCGTCTCCGTTATGGACTGGGGGTGAAGAAGTAAGTGCGCACTCACGGTTCGCATTCTTCCTGCGCTGTTGCTGCCGGGAGTTTTCCGCAGCATTGCCGAACGGTAATGTGGCGCGACCGTGCGCCGGGACTATCATCGACGCCATGCACCTCCTGCTGATCGAGGACGACGTCCAGGCGGCGAAGTACCTGGTCAAGGGACTCGCGGAATGCGGTCATGTGGTGGATTACGCCACCGACGGGGACGACGGCCTGCACCTGGCGCTGACCGGACGCTACGACGTGATCGTGGCCGATCGCCTGCTGCCGAAACGTGATGGCCTGACGGTGGTGCGCATGCTGCGCGCGGACCAGAATGCGACGCCGGTGCTGGTGCTTTCGGCGTTGGGCGAAGTGGACGACCGCGTTGCCGGGCTGCGCGCCGGCGGCGACGATTACCTGGTCAAGCCCTATGCCTTTGCCGAACTCCTGGCGCGGCTCGAAGCGCTGGCGCGACGGCGCGAATCAGTCGCGCCCGAGCAGCCGCTTCAAGTCGGCGATCTGGTACTGGACCCGCGCAAGCAGGCGGTCAAGCGGGCCGGCCGCGTGATCCGCCTGCAGCCGCGCGAATTCCGCTTGCTCGAATGCCTGATGCGGCACTCGGGCCAGGTCCTGACTCGCACCATGCTGCTCGAGCAGGTCTGGGATTTTCATTTCGATCCGCAGACCAACGTGATCGATGTCCAGATCAGCCGGCTGCGCGGCAAGATCGACAAGGGCTTCGACATCCCGCTGCTGCACACCGTCCGGGGCGCGGGGTACAGGCTCAGTGAAACGAACTGAATTCCGGCCGCTGCTGCACACCACGGCGGTGCAGCTCGCCTTGCGCTACGCGCTGCTGTACGCGCTGTTGCTTGGCCTGTCGCTCGGCGCGGTGCTGTGGGTGGAAAACTGGCAGCTCGACTCGGAGCCGGACCGGCGCCTCGAAGAGGACCTGCGCGTCCTGGTCCAGCAGTACCAGCGTAACGGCGAAGCCGGCCTGATCGGGAATCTGGCGCAACGCGGGCCGGCTCCCGGCGCGGAGCGGCGCATGGTGCTTTTCGTCGCCGCCAACGGCGGCAAGCGCGCCGGCAATCTGCTGGCCTGGCCCGACGATGCCGACTTCCGATATGACGGCCGTGCGAGCCACGACTGGATCGGCCAGGAACTCATACCGAGAGACATTTACGATGACGACGCCTATGTCGCCGCAGTGGCATGGAAGTTCGCCGGCGGCAGCCGCCTGCTGCTGGCGCGACGCGACAGCGAGGCCGAGGAAGCGCTGCACGTCAGGGAGTATCTGACAGAAGTGCTGAGCGTCGCCGTGCTGCTGGGTCTGGTGATGGCACTGACGCTGGGCCGCGGCATTTTGCGCCGCATGGACACCATCAGCCGCACCGCCGGCGAGATCATGGCTGGCGATTTGTCCAAACGCGTCCCTGTAAGCGCCAGAGGCGACGAATTCGATGCCCTGGCGCAGCGACTCAACGCCATGCTCGATCGCATCCAGCAGCTCATCCGCGGCATGCGCGAAGTCACCGACAACGTCGCGCACGATCTGCGCAGTCCCCTCACGCGCCTGCGCAATCGCCTCGAGGTCACCCTGCTGGAACCGCGCGGCGGGCCGGAATACCGGCAGGTGATCGTGCAGGGGATCGAGGACGCCGATGGTCTGATCAAGACCTTCAACGCGCTGCTGGGCATCGCGCAGGCCGAAGCCGGCAGCCTGCGCACGCGCTGGGAGACAGTGGAGCTCAGCGCCCTCGCCTGCGACCTCGGCGAGCTCTACATCGCGCTCGCGGAAGAAAAAGGCCAGACCCTGGACATCGTGACTGACGTGCGCGCGGAGATCGACGGGAGTCGCGACCTGCTGGCGCAGGCGCTCGGCAACCTGCTCGACAACGCGATCAAGTACACGCCCGAGGGCGGCGCGATTCAGGTCCGGATCGCGACGGGCGCCGACGGCGTGGAGATCAGCGTCGCCGACAACGGCCCCGGAATTGCCGAGTCGGAACGAAGCCGCGTCCTTGAGCGCTTCGTGCGCCTGGAAAGTTCGCGCCGCACACCGGGCAACGGCCTTGGCTTGGCGCTGGTCGCCGCTGTTGCGTACCTGCATCAGGCGGCGCTGACTCTCGGCGATGGGGCGCCGGGTTTGATCGTCACGTTGCGGTTTCTTCCCCAGGCGCCCCGATAGAGCCAGTTCGCGGCATCCTGGCGCCGAACGTCGCCCCCACAACATCTCGTCGAAAGACACACCGGGGCCGCATGCGCGCAAACAATTCGCCCGAGAGTTGAACGAGTGCCAAAAATCTTGTTGAACTCCTGAATGAGCATGGCTATACTTCGCGCCCCTTAGTTCCCCGCCGATCATTCCGATCGTCGGGTCGTTCTTTAAGACTTGAGTGAGAGCATGGCCGCAACCAGCCAATCGATTCGCATTCGGCTCAAAGCCTTCGATCATCGTTTGATCGATAAATCGGCGCGTGAAATCGTCGAAACCGCGAAGCGCACCGGTGCCGTCGTTCGCGGCCCGATTCCGCTGCCGACGCGGAAGGAGCGTTACACCATCCTGGTATCGCCGCACGCTGATAAAGACGCGCGCGACCAGTATGAGATTCGTACGCATAAACGCCTCATGCAGATCATCGACCCGACGGAGAAGACCGTGGACGCCCTGTCCAAGCTCGATCTTCCGGCCGGCGTCGAAGTTCAGATTCGCGTCAACTAAGGCCGAGGACATAACAATGACCATCGGCATCGTAGGACGCAAAGCGGGCATGACCCGCGTGTTCACGGCAGCGGGCGAGTCGATCCCCGTCACCGTGATCGAGTGCTCCCCCAATCGCGTCACTCAAGTCAAGACCGTGGAAACCGACGGCTATCGCGCCGTGCAGGTCACCGCCGGCGAGAAGAAAACCAGTCACGTCGACAAGGCGCTCACCGGTCACTACAAGAAGGCGGGCGTTGCCGCCGGTCGCGGTCTCTGGGAATTCCGCCTGAACGATGGCGAGGGCCAGGATTTCGCGCCGGGCGCTGAAATCAGTGTTTCTGTGTTTGAGGGCATCAAGGCCGTCGACGTTTCGGGCGTCAGCCTCGGCAAGGGCTTTGCCGGCGTGCAGAAGCGCTGGAACTTCCGCGGTGGTCGTGCCAGCCACGGCAACTCGCTGTCGCATCGCGTGCCGGGCTCCATCGGCCAGCGTCAATCGCCGGGCAAGGTCTGGAAAGGCAAGAAGATGGCTGGCCATATGGGCAGCGACAACATCACTGCCTTGAACCTCGATGTCGTGAAGATCGACATCGAGCGCAACCTGCTGCTGGTCAAGGGCGCCGTGCCGGGCCACAAGGGTGCCGACGTCGTCGTGCATCCGACGGTCAAGTAATCCGAGAAGCGACATGGAACTCACACTTCATTCAAGCAGCGAAAAACTCAGTGTGGCCGACACCGTCTTCGGTGCCGTCTACAATGAGCCGCTGATTCACCAGGTTGTCACGGCGTACCTGAACGGCGCTCGTGCCGGCACCAAGGCCCAGAAGTCCAAGGGCATGGTGCGTGGTGGCGGCAAGAAGCCGTGGAAGCAGAAAGGCACGGGTCAGGCGCGCGCCGGCTCAATCCGCAGCCCGCTGTGGCGCGGTGGCGGCAAGACGTTCGCAGCGGTTCCGCGCGATCACAGCCAAAAGGTCAACAAGAAGATGTATCGCGGCGCGATCCGCTCGATCATCTCCGAACTGAACCGTCAGGGCACGCTGATCATCGCCGACAGCTTCACGGTCGAAGCCGCGAAGACCAAGTCGCTGATCGAGAAGCTCAAGGTGGTCGGCTCGAACGACATCCTGATCGTCACCGACAGCCTCGATCACAACCTGTTCCTGTCCGCGCGGAATCTGCATCGCGTCGACGTGGTCGATGTCAACGGCATCAACCCGGTTGCGCTGCTCTCGTTCAAGACCGTGCTGCTGACCACTCCGGCGGTCAAGAAGCTGGAGGCCTGGCTGTCATGAGCAAAATTAAATTCAAGTTGTCGGGCGAGCGGATGCATCAGCTGATCCTCGCGCCGGTCGTCTCCGAGAAGAGCACGCGCGTAGCCGAAAAGCAGAACCAGGCCGTGTTCAAGGTGCTTCGCAATGCCAGGAAGCCGGAGATCAAGGAGGCGGTCGAGAAGCTGTTCAACGTCAAGGTTGAAGGCGTCCGCACGCTGAACGTCAAGGGCAAGATCAAGCGTTTCGGTGGGGCCACGGGTGTGCGCTCCGACTGGAAGAAAGCCTACGTCACGCTCGCCGCAGGTCAGGAAATCGATTTCCTGGCTGGCGCCAATTCTTAAGCGGAGCGTCTGAGACATGCCTCTCCAGAAAATGAAGCCGACGTCGCCGGGCCGCCGCCACGTCGTCGCCGTCACTCATCCGGACCTGTACAAGGGCCGTCCGTATGCGCCCCTGCTCGAAGCCAAGAGCTCGAACGGTGGCCGCAACAACCACGGCCACATCACGACGCGCCACCAGGGCGGCGGGCACAAGCAGCACTACCGCCTCGTCGACTTCAAGCGCGACAAGGATTCGATTGCCGCGAAAGTCGAGCGCATCGAATACGACCCTAACCGCAGCGCGCACATCGCGCTCCTGCTGTACAAGGACGGCGAGCGCCGCTACATCATCGCGCCGAAGGGCGTGAGCGTCGGCGATGCGATCCAGTCCGGCACGGACGCGCCGATCAAGCCGGGCAACTGCTTGCCGATCCGCAATATCCCGATCGGCTCGACCATCCACTGCATCGAGATGCGTGTCGGCAAAGGTGCGCAGCTGGCGCGTTCCGCCGGTGCAGCCGTGCAGCTGGTCGCGCGTGAAGGCGAGTACGCGACGGTCCGCTTGCGCTCCGGCGAAATGCGCCTCGTCCACAGTGAATGCCGCGCCACGCTCGGCGAAGTCAGCAACAGCGAGCACAACCTGCGCCATTACGGCAAAGCGGGTGCGAAGCGCTGGAAGGGTATTCGTCCGACTGTCCGCGGTGTGGTCATGAACCCGGTCGACCATCCGCACGGCGGTGGTGAAGGCAAATCCGGGCAGGGCAACCCGCATCCGGTTTCGCCGTGGGGCCAGAAGGCGAAGGGTCTCAAGACCCGTAATAACAAGCGCACGGACAAGTTCATCGTCCGCAGCCGTCACAAGAAATAAGTCCTGATTCGTTACGAGAGCTAGTCATGCCGCGTTCCGTCAAGAAAGGCCCGTTCATCGATCACCATCTCGCGAAGAAGGTGTCCGATGCGCAGGGGTCCCGCGTCAAGAAGCCGATCAAGACCTGGTCGCGCCGTTCGATGGTCACGCCCGACATGGTCGGCCTGACCATGCAGGTGCATAACGGCCGCCAGCATATTCCGGTGTTCATCACCGAGAACATGATCAGCCACAAGCTGGGCGAGTTCTCGCCGACGCGGACCTTCAAGGGCCATACCGTCGGCGACAAGAAGTCGGCCTAAGGAGCGAATGAGCATGCAAACCCAAGCCGTACTCAAGTTCGTTCGTCTGTCGCCGCTCAAGGCGCGACTGGTTGCTGACCAGATTCGCGGCCAGAAAGTTGATCAGGCTCTGAACACGCTGAAATTCTCGCGTCAGCGCGCCGCCGGCATCATCCGCAAGGTTCTGGAGTCGGCCATCGCCAACGCCGAGAACAACGACGGTGCCGATGTCGACGAGCTGAAGATCTCCGAGATCTTCGTCGATGAAGGTCCGACGATGAAGCGTATCCGCCCGCGCGCCAAGGGCCGCGCCGACCGTATCCTGAAGCGCACCAGCCACATCACCGTTCGCGTTGCCGACGGCTCGAAGATTTAACGGGACTAGAGATCATGGGTCATAAAGTCAATCCGAATCTGTTCCGTCTGGGCATCAGCACGCAGTGGACGTCGAACTGGTATGCCGAGCGCGGCGCCTATGGCGACAACCTGCACAAGGATCGCCTGGTGCGTGACTTCCTCAACAAGAAGCTCGCCGCTGCTTCGGTGTCGCGCATCCAGATCGACCGTCCGGCGAAATCGGCGCGCGTCACGATCCACACCGCGCGTCCGGGCATCGTCATCGGCAAGAAGGGTGAGGACATCGAGAAGCTGCGTCAGGAAGTCTCGAAGATCATGCTGCTGAAGCCGGACTCCGTGCATATTTCCGTCGAGGAAATCCGCAAGCCGGAACTGGACTCCAAGCTGATCGCCGAAAGTGTTGCCCAGCAGCTTGAGCGCCGCATCATGTTCCGCCGTGCGATGAAGCGTGCCGTGACCAACGCCATGCGTCTCGGCGCGGGCGGCATCAAGATCCAGGTGGGTGGTCGTCTGAATGGCGCCGAAATCGCTCGTACCGAGTGGTATCGCGAGGGCCGTGTGCCGCTGCACACGCTGCGCGCGCACATCGATTACGGCACGGCGGAAGCGCGTACCAACTACGGCGTGATCGGCGTCAAGGTCTGGGTGTTCAACGGCGAAGTGTTCGAGGCCGAGCGTCCGCACGGCAAGAAGGACGAAGCCGCAGAAGCGGCGACGGCCTGAGCCTGACCGCGAACCCGAACCCACGCCAGACAATTAGGAGAGTGCTGCCATGATGCAGCCCAAGCGAACCAAGTACAGAAAGCAGCAGAAGGGCAAGAACCGTGGCCTCGCGCAGAACGGCAACAAGGTCAGCTTTGGCGAGTTCGGCTTGAAGTCGGCCGAGCGCGGTGCGCTCACCGCGCGCCAGATCGAGGCTGCCCGTCGTGTCATCACGCGTTACGTCAAGCGCGGCGGCAAGATGTGGATCCGCATTTTCCCGGACGTGCCGATCACGCGCAAGCCGCTCGAAGTCCGCATGGGCTCGGGCAAGGGCAACGTCGAATGGTGGGTCGCGAAGATCCAACCGGGCAAGATGCTTTACGAACTTGAAGGGGTGTCGGAAATCGATGCGCGCGAAGCGTTCAAGCTTGCGGCGGCGAAGCTTCCGGTCAAGACCACCTTCGTGCAGCGGACGATCCTGTAATGAAGAACGCAGAATTTGTGAAAGCCCTCCGCGCCAAGAGCGCGGTGGAACTTAAAGTGGAGCTGGTGGCGCTGCGCAAGGAGCAGTTCAATCTGCGCATGCAGCAGGCAGTCGGCCAGCTGAACCAGTCGAACCTGGTCCACAACGTCCGCAAGAAGATCGCGCGCGTCAAGACCATCATGCAGCAGCAGGCGAAAGTGTCATGAGCGAAAACCTCAAGGAAGTTGTTGGCGAAGCGAAAGTAAAGCGCCGCATCGTCGGCCGCGTGGTCAGCAACAAGATGGACAAGACCATCACCGTTGCCGTCGAACGCACCGTCAAGCACCCGCTGTACGGCAAGCTTCTGCGCAAGACCTCGAAGTTGCACGCGCACGACGAGAAGAACGAGTGCCACGAGGGCGATCTCGTCGCCATCGTCGAGACCCGTCCGCTGTCGCGCAGCAAGTTTTTCCGCCTCGTGGAAATCCTCGAGAGCGCCAGTGAATTGCAGCAGCGTGAAGCTGCCGCCGCCGGAGCCTAAGCGCCATGGTTCAACAGGAATCGATGTTGATGGTCGCTGACAACAGCGGCGCCAAGATCGTGCAGGTGATCCGCGTGATGGGCTCGACCCATCGCCGCTACGCCGGAATCGGCGACCTGATCAAGGTCACGGTCAAGGATTCGATCCCGCGCGGCAAGGTCAAGAAAGGCGAAGTGCACGACGCCGTCGTGGTTCGCACCAAGAAGGGCGTGCGTCGTCAGGACGGCTCGCTGATCCGTTTCGACACCAACGCCGCCGTGCTGCTGACGACGAAGCTGGAGCCAGTCGGCACCCGTATTTTTGGACCGGTGACCCGCGAGTTGCGCGAGCGTTTCATGCGCATCATTTCGCTGGCCCCCGAAGTCCTCTGAGGCCCCGTTCGGGGATTTAGGTAGAGACATGAACAAGATCAAGAAGGGCGACGACGTCATCCTCATCACCGGCAAGGACAAGGGCCGTCGCGGCACTGTGTCCGTGGTGCAGGACAACGGCAAGGTCATCGTCGAGGGCCTGAATCTCGCGAAGAAGCATCAGAAGGGCAATCCGCAGGCCGGCGTCAGCGGCGGCATCGTCGAGAAGGAAATGCCGCTCGACGTGTCCAACGTGATGCTGTTCAACGCCAAGGCCGGCAAGGGCGACCGCGTTGGCTTCAAGTTCCTCGGCGAAGGCGAGGCGCGCCGCAAGGTGCGTTTCTTCAAGTCGAATCAGGAAATCCTGGACGCCTAAGCGTTTATCGAATCGCCGAAAGAATAGAGAACCTGGCAATGGCCGCTAATCTGCAAACCTATTACGAGAAAACCGTCGCGCCGGCTTTGAAGGAAAAGCTCGGCTGTGGCGCGATGGCGATCCCGAAGATCACCAAGATCACGCTGAACATGGGCGTTGGCGAAGCCACCGCCGACCGCAAGGTCATCGAGCATGCCGTCGCCAACATGACGGCGATCGCCGGCCAGAAGCCGGTGATCACGAAGACCCGCATCTCGATCGCGGCGTTCAAGGTTCGTGAGAACTATCCGGTCGGCGTCAAGGTCACCCTGCGTCGCAAGCAGATGTACGAGTTCCTGGAGCGCCTGGTGTCGATCGCGCTGCCGCGTATCCGCGATTTCCGCGGCCTCAACGCGCGCGGCTTCGATGGTCGGGGCAACTACAACTTCGGCATCACGGAACAGATCATCTTTCCGGAAATCGACTACGACAAGGTCGATGCGATCCGCGGCATGAACATCACCATCACCACGACGGCGAAGAACGACGAACAGGGCCGCGCCCTGCTCGACGCCTTCAGCTTCCCGTTCCGTAAATAAGGCAGGCGAGTCCGATATGGCCAAGACCAACATGATCGAGCGCGAGAAGAAGCGCGCCATCCTCGTCAAGAAGCTCGCGAAGAAACGCGCTGCGCTGAAAGCGACCGTCATCGACGCGACCGCTTCCTACGAAGCCCGCACCGCCGCGATGGAGGGTCTGCAGAAGCTGCCGCGCGATTCCAGCGCAAGTCGTCAGCGCAACCGTTGCAAGATCACCGGGCGTTCGCGCGGTGTGTACCGCAAGTTCGGCCTCGCGCGCACCAAGCTGCGTGAAGCGGCGACGCGCGGTGAAATCCCGGGTCTCAAGAAAGCGAGCTGGTAGTAACCAAGGACACATCTGCATGAGCATTAACGATCCCATCGGCGACTTCCTGACCCGCATCCGCAACGGTCAGCAGGCACGCAAGAAATTCATCACCTCGCCTTCGTCCAAGCAGCGCGAGGCGATCGCTGCCGTGCTCAAGGATGAAGGTTATATTGCCGAGTATTCGGTGAAGGCCGAAGGCCAGAAAAAGGTCATCACGGTCACCCTGAAGTATTTCCAGGGCAAGCCGGTCATCGAGCGTCTGGACCGCATCAGCAAGCCGAGCCTGCGCCTGTACAAGAGCGCGGACGAGCTGCCAAAAGTGTTGGCCGGTCTGGGTGTCGCGATCATCTCGACTTCACAGGGCATGCTCAGCGACCGCAAGGCGCGGGCGGCCGGGCAGGGCGGCGAAGTCGTCTGCATCGTCGCCTAAGTTCAGGAACGGAAGAAAGCCATGTCACGAGTCGCAAGAATGCCGGTGACCATCCCGGCTGGCGTAGAGTTCAAGAACGCCGCAGGCGAAGTCAGCATCAAGGGCGCCAAGAGCAGCCTGGTGTTCGCTCTGCCGCGCGAAGTCGAGCTGGAATTCAAGGATGGTGTCGTCACTGTTTCGGAAGCCTCGGTGGTCGCCTCGCCGGCAATGTCCGGCACGGTCCGCGCGATCCTCAACAATATGGTCGGCGGCGTGACCAAGGGCTATGAGAAAAAGCTGACCCTGGTCGGCGTCGGCTATCGCGCCTCGCTCGCCGGCAAGAAGCTGAACCTTGCGGTCGGCCTGTCGCATCCGGTTGATTTCATGGTGCCGGACGGCATCACGATCGAAGTGCCGACGCAGACCGAAATCGTTATCAAGGGCGCTGACAAGCATATGGTCGGCCAGGTTGCCGCCAAGCTGCGCAGCTACCGTCCGCCGGAGCCTTACAAGGGCAAGGGCGTTCGCTATTCGGATGAGAAAATCGTTCTGAAGGAAGCGAAGAAGAAATGATGAAGCAGTTTCCATTTGCCAGTTTCCAGAGATGCGGAACGGCAACAAAACTGGAACCGCTTCTCTGGAAACTGGAAACTGTTTTTAGCTTTTACTGGAAACTGCTTTTATGAGCCCGAAGAAAGAATCCCGTCTGCGTCGCGCGCGCCGAACGCGCGCCAAGATCAGCGAGCTGGGTATGCACCGCCTGTCGGTGCATCGCACGCCGCAGCACATCTACGCGCAGATCATCAATGGCGGTGGCGGCAGCACGCTGGTCGCCGCTTCGACCGTCGAGAAGACGGTTGCCGATGGGCTCAAGAGTACGGGCAACGTCGACGCCGCGAAGAAGGTCGGTGCTGCGATCGCCGAGCGGGCAAAAGCCGCCGGTATTACCAAGGTCGCATTCGACCGTTCCGGTTTTCAGTATCACGGCCGCATCAAGGCGCTGGCCGACGCCGCTCGTGAAGCGGGTCTGGAGTTCTAAGCAATGGCAAACCCCAACTACAATTTCGACGATTCGCAGAGCGGCGACTTCAAGGAGAAGCTGGTTGCTGTAAACCGCGTCTCGAAGACGGTCAAGGGCGGCAAGCAGTTCACGTTCACGGCGCTGACCGTGGTCGGTGACGGTGCTGGCCGCGTCGGCTTCGGGTACGGCAAGGCGCGCGAAGTGCCCGTCGCGATCCAGAAGGCGATGGAGAAGGCGCGCAAAAACATGATCAGCGTGCCGCTCAAGGGCCTGACCCTGCAGCACGAGATCTGGGGCATCCACGGCGCCAGTCGCGTGTTCATGAAGCCGGCCTCCGAAGGTACAGGCGTCATCGCCGGCAGCGCAATGCGCGCCGTGTTCGAAGTCGCCGGTGTGCAGAACGTGCTGGCGAAATCGTTCGGCTCGCGCAACAAGATGAACATGGTGCGCGCCACGGTCGATGCACTGAAGAAGATGAACATGCCCTCCGAGATTGCTGCGAAGCGCGGCAAGACCCTCGAAGAGCTCCTCGGCTAAACCGCAAGCGAGCACTCCAATGACCGCGATCAAACAAATCAGGATCACGCTCGTCAAGAGCGTTTTCGGCCGGCTTCAGGCACACCGCGCCTGCGTTCGCGGCCTGGGTCTCACGCGCATGCATTCGTCGGTCCAGATCCCGGCGACTCCCGAAAACATGGGCATGGTTCGCAAAGTCGAATTCATGCTGAAAGTGGAAGAAGTCTAGAAGCAGTTGCCAGTTTCCAGTTGCTGGTTTCCAGAGAAGCGGAACGGCAACAGGATCTGGGCTCGCTAATCTTTAGGAAACTGGAAACTTTTTTAGTTTTTACTGGAAACTGCTGTTATGAAACTGAATACGATCAAGCCGGCCGCTGGCGCCAAGACGGTCCGCGTTCGCGTCGGCCGCGGTATCGGCTCCGGCATGGGCAAGACGGCCGGCCGTGGGCACAAAGGCCAGCGCGCCCGAAAGGGTGGTCGCGGCAAGATCGGCTTCGAGGGTGGCCAGATGCCGATCCAGCGCCGCCTGCCGAAGCGCGGCTTCAGCTCGGGCATCGGCCGTGTCACCGCCGAAATCCGCCTGTCCGACATCGAGCGCATGAAGGAAACCGAGATCGATCTTGCCGTGCTGAAAGCTGCCGGCGTGATCCAGACGCAGATGGTTCAGGCGAAGCTGATCAAATCCGGTGAGCTGACCCGCAAGGTCTCGATCAAGGGCATCGGCGTCACCAAGGGTGCCCGCGAAGCGATCGTGGCGGCCGGCGGCAGCGTCGCGGAATAAGCACGGCTTTCGCTCCAGAACTCACGCGAATCTGACCATGGCCAAGTCTCCCGGCGCCGGCAACATGATGCCGGACCTGAGCAAGATCGGCGAAGTCCGCAACCGTCTGCTGTTCCTGCTCGGTGCGCTGATCGTCTATCGCATCGGCTCGTTCATTCCGGTTCCGGGCATTGATCCGGCGAAGCTCGCTTCCCTGTTCGATCAGCAGAAGGGCACGATCCTGGACATGTTCAACATGTTCTCGGGCGGTGCGCTGCATCGACTGTCGATCTTCGCGCTCGGCGTCACGCCGTATATTTCGGCATCGATCATCGTGCAGCTGATGGCGTCGGTGATGCCGCAGCTCAAGGAAATCAAGAAGGAAGGCGAGGCCGGACGGCGGCGCCTGACCAAGTACACACGTTACGGCACACTCGGTCTCGCGACGTTCCAGTCGATCGGCGCAGCCTATGCGTTGCAGAAGAGTGGCGTCACGCTCGCGCCCGGCTTCGGTTTTGTTTTCACGACCGCTGTGTCGCTGGTGACCGGCACGATGTTCCTGATGTGGCTCGGCGAGCAGATCACCGAGCGCGGTATCGGTAACGGCATGTCGATGTTGATCTTCGCCGGCATCGTTTCGAGTATGCCGCGCGCGGTCGGTGCAACGGCGCAGCTGATCAGCGAAGGCTCGCTCAATCCGATCATCGCGGTCCTGGTGCTGGTGCTGGTCGCCGTCGTTACTACTGTCGTCGTATTCGTCGAGCGCGCCCAGCGGCGCATTCCGATCCATCATGCGCGCCGTCAGCAAGGCCGCAAGCTGTTCGCTGCGCAGACGCAGCATCTGCCGTTGAAGCTCAACATGTCGGGCGTGATTCCGCCGATCTTCGCGTCGAGCATCATTCTTTTCCCGGCGTCGATGGTTCGCTTCTTCGGCGCCGAGGGCAGCAGCAACAGTTTCATGCAGCAGCTGTCGAATGCGCTGTCGCCGGGCCAGGCCTTGTACACCTTGCTATACGCCGGCCTGATCATTTTCTTCTGCTTTTTCTACACCGCGCTCGTGTTCGATTCGCGCGAGACGGCGGAGAATCTGAAGAAGTCAGGTGCCTTCGTGCCGGGCGTGCGTCCAGGCTTGCAGACTGCGAAGTACATCGACAACGTACTCACGCGCCTGACCGTTGCCGGCGCGATTTACATCACGCTGGTCTGCCTGACGCCGGAATTCCTGGTTACCTATTTCAATGTGCCGTTCACGTTCGGTGGCACGTCCCTGCTGATTACCGTCGTCGTGGTCATGGACTTCATGGCGCAGTTGCAGGCGCACCTGATGTCGCATCAGTACGACGGTCTGCTGAAGAAGGCGAACCTGAAGTCGCTGAGCAATACGAGTCGCCCGACCATCGCTCGCCCGAGCTGATCGTCCACCATTACAACTCCGAGCCGGCGTGACCGGTTCATTTGAGGTCGCAGCCATGAAAGTCCGAGCATCCGTCAAGAAAATCTGCCGCAACTGCAAAGTCGTCCGTCGTAACGGAGTCGTGCGCATTCTGTGCACTGATCTTCGCCACAAGCAGCGGCAGGGTTGAAAATAGCGCGAGCATCGCTCGCGACCAGCCGCTGCTTCCGGGCAGCGGCCAAAATTTAGATTGAAAGAGTTCAGCTCTTTCCCGTATACTTTGCGGCTTTCCGCGCCGCTGTAGCTCAAGAAAAACGAGGTTTCTCCGATGGCACGTATTGCGGGCGTCAATGTCCCGGCCAACAAGCACACCGTGATCGCGCTGCAGTCGATCTACGGCATTGGCGCAACACGCGCTCGCAAGATCTGCTCGGGCGCCAAGGTCAATCCGGCGGCCCAGATCAAGGCGCTGACCGAAGGTGAACTCGACCTGTTGCGCGCCGAGATCGCCAAGTTTGCGGTCGAAGGCGATCTTCGCCGTGAAGTGTCGATGAGCATCAAGCGTCTTATGGACATGGGCTGCTATCGCGGCCAGCGTCACCGTCGCGGCCTGCCGGTCCGTGGCCAGCGTACCCGTACCAATGCACGGACCCGCAAGGGCCCGCGCAAGGCCATCCGCAAATAGCCTCCGCAAGTAGTCGTTGCGATCATCATCAGTCGTCCGGAATCAATAGAAGCCAATGGCAAATCCCACCGCCGCCGCTGCTGCCGCCAAGGCCCGCAAGCGCGTCAAGAAAAACGTCACCGACGCCGTCGCCCACGTGCATGCGTCATTCAACAACACGATCGTGCTGATCACTGACCGCCAAGGCAACGCGCTGTCGTGGTCGACGTCAGGCGCCTGCGGCTTCAAGGGCTCGCGCAAATCGACGCCGTTCGCGGCGCAGATCGCCGCCGAGCGTGCCGCAACCGCCGCTGCCGAACATGGCGTGAAGAATCTCGAAGTCCGCATCAAGGGTCCGGGTCCGGGCCGCGAATCGGCCGTGCGTTCGCTGAACGCCGCTGGTTTCAAGGTCACCAACATCACCGACGTGACGCCGATTCCACATAACGGCTGCCGTCCGTCCAAGCGTCGCCGCGTGTAAGGAGAGATCGAAATGGCACGTTATATCGGTCCCACCTGCAAACTCGCCCGCCGCGCCGGCACCGACCTGCTGCTCAAGAGCCGTGGTCGTTCGCTGGATACCAAGTGCAAGCTCGACACGCCGCCCGGCCAGCACGGCGCGCGCAAGCAGCGTCTGTCGGATTACGCGCTGCAGCTGCGCGAGAAGCAGAAGCTGAAGCAGATGTACGGCCTGCTCGAGCGGCAGTTCCGCAACTACTATCACAAGGCGACCAAGTCCAAGGGCGCCACCGGCCTGAACCTGCTCCGCTTCCTGGAACAGCGTCTGGACAACGTCGTTTACCGCATGGGTTTCTCGGCGACGCGTGCCGAAGCCCGCCAGCTGGTCAGCCACAAGGCGATCCAGGTCAACGGCAAGAGCGTCAACATTCCTTCGTACAGCGTCCAGGTCGGCGACGTGGTGTCGGTGCGCGAGAAATCCCGCAACCAGACCCGCATCGCGCAGGCGCTGTCGGTTGCCGCACAGGTCGGTTTGCCGGAGTGGGTCGAAGTCGACGAGAAGGGCCTGAAGGGCACCTTCAAGACGCTGCCCGAGCGCGATCAGATCGTCCCGGACATCAACGAGAACCTGGTGGTCGAGTTGTACTCCAAGTAATCGTCAGGGCGTCATCGCGGTCTGGCAGTCTGGTTTTGTTTCATGCTGAGGATTCAATACATGCAGGGTTCCGTCGCCAATTTTCTCAAGCCTCGCGTCGTCGAGGTCGAACAGATCTCCGCTCACCGTTCGCGCATCACGCTGGAGCCGCTGGAACGTGGCTTCGGCCACACGCTGGGCAATGCCCTGCGTCGCATTCTGTTGTCCTCGATCCCCGGCGCCGCCATCACGGAAGCGCAGATCGAAGGTGTGGTGCATGAATACAGCGCGATCGAAGGCGTGCAGGAAGATGTCATCGACATCCTGCTGAACATCAAGAACGTCGCTGTGCGCATGAACGCCCGCGAATCGGCCGTGCTCAAGCTCGAGAAGAGCGGCAAGGGCCCGATCACTGCCGGCGACATCCAGCTCGATCACGATGTCGAGATCGTCAATCCGGAACTGGTCATCGCGAACCTGACCGGCGGCAAGCTGAGCATCAATCTCAAGGTCACGCGCGGTCGCGGCTATCAGCCGTCCGCCGCTCGTGCCCAGAACGGCGAGGAAGAAGGCGTTGCCATCGGCGCGCTGCAGCTCGACGCTTCCTACAGCCCGGTTCGGCGCGTCAGCTACGCCGTCGAGCGTGCCCGCGTCGAGCAGCGCACCGACCTCGACAAGCTGATTCTCGACGTCGACACCAACGGTGGCATCGACGCCGCCGAAGCCGTCCGCTTCGCCGCGCGCATCCTGCGCGAGCAGCTGGCGATCTTCGTCGACCTCGAAGGCGAGGAGGAAATCGGCGTGGTGGTCAGCAAGAAGGATCTCAACCCGATCCTGTTCCGCCCGATCGACGATCTCGAACTGGGTGTGCGCTCGACCAACTGCCTCAAGGCGGAAAATGTTTACTACATCGGCGACCTCGTGCAGCGCGGCGAGACCGAGCTGATGAAGACGCCGAACCTTGGCAAGAAGTCGCTCAACGAAATCAAGGAAGCGCTGAAAGCGCACGACCTCGAGCTTGGCATGAAGCTCGACAACTGGTCGTCGCCCAAAGTCGCTGCCTAACACTGCTCGAATTGGCAGGAGCCAAAGAACATGCGTCATAAAGTCGCCGGCCGCCGTCTCGGTCGCACCACCAGCCACCGCAAGGCGACCATGCAGAACATGGCCGTTTCGCTGTTCACTCACGAGCTGATCCGCACCACGGTGCCGAAGGCCAAGGAACTGCGCCGCGTCGCCGAGCCGTTGATCACGCGCGCCAAGCAGGACAGCGTCGCCAATCGCCGTCTCGTCTTCGATCGTCTGCGCGATCGCGGAGCCACCCAGAAGCTGTTCCTGGAACTGGGCCCGCGTTATTCCGCTCGCCCGGGCGGCTATCTGCGCATCCTGCGCTGCGGCTTCCGGCCGGGCGACAGTGCGCCGATGGCGTATGTCGAACTGGTTGATCGCCCGGCGACGGCGGATCAGGGCGAAGAAGCTGCATCGGCCTGACCTGCCGCACAAGTATCAACGGGCGCTTCGGCGCCCGTTTTCGTTTGGCTAGAGCGCTTTATTCAGCCGGTGGCCGAGCCGGCTGGTTCGGTACAAAATTGCGTGCATCCCTGGATGCAGTTCAACAAACCGTCCGTTAATCCGCGATCCGAGAAATCATGTCCGATCAGCTGAAGCCCTCCGAGGATGCCGTCGCCTCACCGTCATCCGATTCTCCTGCGCCGGCCGTAGCCGAGGACGTCGAGATGATCAGTGAGCAGAGCGAAAATCTAGGCAGGGTCTTCGCCGATCTCGGCATCTCGCTCCTGGTCAGTACATATCAGGCCGGCAAGCTGATCATCGTCCGCAGCGAGGGCGAAGTGCTCAACACACATTTCCGCAACACCAGGAAGCCGATGGGTATTGCTGTCGGCAGCGCCGGGCAACTTGCCGTCGGGGTGACCGGCGAGATCCTTTACTACAGCAACGTTCCGCAAAACTGCCAGAAACTGGAGCCGGCGGACAAGCACGATGCCTGCTATGTGCAACGCTTCAGCCACATCACGGGCGACATCGATATCCATGAAATGGCATTCGGCGGCGACGGCCAGATCTGGTTCATCAATACGCGTTTTTCCGCGCTGTGCACGATTCATGGATCGAACAGCTTTACGCCGGTATGGCGTCCGCAATTCATTACCGCGTACGAGCCGGAAGATCGTTGTCACCTGAACGGACTCGGCATGCTCAACGGAAAGCCGCGCTATGTGACGGCCCTGGGCGAAAGCGACAAGCCTCGAGGCTGGCGCGAGCGCAAGGCGGATGGCGGAGTCCTGATCGACCTCGCGACCGGTCGCACGCTGTGCCGCGGACTGTCGATGCCACACTCGCCGCGTTGGCATGCGAATCAACTCTGGGTCTGCGAATCGGGCAAGGGAACTCTGTCGAAGGTCGATTTCG
This sequence comes from Nevskia sp., assembly GCA_043781855.1. Classification (GTDB taxonomy): domain Bacteria; phylum Pseudomonadota; class Gammaproteobacteria; order Nevskiales; family Nevskiaceae; genus Nevskia. Next base: position 20,076 of record JAYWBB010000056.1, read on the forward strand.
CAACCGGCGACGTAACTCCTTTCTTCGAATTTCCCGGCTTCACACGAGGTGTGGATTTCCACGGCCCGCTGGCCTTCGTCGGACTCTCGCAGATTCGCGAGACTGCGACCTTCAGCGGCATTCCGATCGCTGAAAAAGCGGCGGAGCGCAATTGCGGCGTCTGGGTCATCGACATCACAGACGGCAGTCTGGTCGGGATTCTGCGGTTCACGGCCGGCGTGCATGAAATCTTTGCCGTGCAAGTGTTGCCCGGCGTGCGCTACCCGGACCTGCTCGCGAAGGACGATCCGCTCGCTCTCGAAACTTATTTTCTGCCGCCGCATCTCGTCACGGCATCGCAGAAAGGACTTTAGATTTCGGACAGCAAGCATCGGTCCTGCGGGCGCGCGAAATTCTCTCAAACCGCAGTCTATCGTCACTGTCGGAACGACTTCATCGTGATGGTCACGGGTCGCCGCTTTCTTTAGCGTTGATGCGGATTCATCATCGCGTCATAAATGCTTGACCTTCATCCGCCGCTGCTACTACTCTGGGCGAGTACGGGTACATATAGACGAAGGTGCTAGATATCGTCGGTACCTCAATAGCGTTTCGTGACTAAATTTGGGAGTGAGCTAAATGAAATTGAGCGCGGAAGGAAAGCTGCGACTTGCCATCAGACTGGCATTCGTGGCGAGCGTCGGTGCAGCAGCTGATGTTGCATACGCCCAGGAAGCACAACCGAGCGATGCAACGGCTGATGCCCAGCAACTCGGCGGAGTTCAGGTTATCGGCACCCGTATCAAGCAGCCCAACCTGGTGGGCACCAGCTCCTCGATATTGATCAGTGACAAGGAACTGAAGCTTCAGGGCACGGTGAACATCGAAACCCTGCTGAACAATGTGCCTCAGACGTTTGCCGGTTACAGCACAGGTGACTCCAACGGCGCGACAGGCACGGCGACGGTCGATTTGCGCGGCCTCGGCCCGCAACACACCTTGGTGCTGATCGACGGCAAGCGCCTGAATCCCGGCGATGCCCTCCAAAGCCCGCCAAGCGCTGACCTTAATTTCATTCCGGCATCCCTGGTCGAAAGCATCGACATCCTGAGTGGGGGTGCTTCGGCTGTTTACGGTTCGGATGCAGTCGCGGGGGTCGTCAACTTCCGTCTGAAACACGATACCAATGGCTTCCACATCGACAGCGAATTGACGCGGACCGATCACAGTGACGCCACTACCTACAAAACCACCTTGGTCTGGGGCAGCAACTTCGCCGGCGGCAAGGGCAATGTCACGGTTTACGGCGGATTCACCAACCTCCAGGCATTGACTCAAGACAAGCGCACGTTCTCGGCTATTTCGGTTCAGACGCCCACCTCCGGCAATGTTCACCTGCGCAGAGGTTCGGGCACGATCGCCGAGGGTCGTTTCTATAGTTACGACCGCGCCGGTGCAGGTCTGGACGGTTACGGCATTGTTGATCCCGCCGGAACACGATCGCTCGTTGCGGACGACGGCCGGACATTCAACTTTGCGCCATTTAACTACCTGCAGCGCCCGGACAAGCGCTACCAGTTGGGCGGTTTCGCGAACGACAAGATCAACGAACACCTTGAGCTGTATGGCAGCGCCATGTTCCTGAACGACCGTACCTTCGCGCAAGTCGCGCCGTCGGGACTGTTCTTCGATTCCGCGACCGTGCCTTGCAACAGCTCGCTTTTGTCGGCGCAGGAACAAAATTTCTTGTGCACCCAAGCCGGCCTAACCCCGGCCCAGTCGGCCAACCTCTTGGTGGCGAAGCGCACGGTCGAGCTTGGGCCGCGCATTGCAGATTTGACTCATACCGATTACCGCATCGTGATCGGCGGTCGTGGCGATATCGTGAAAGGCTGGAGCTATGACGTATCAGCACAGCGTGGCGAAGTCATCCAGGCGATCGGCAACCTGAATTACGTCAATCTGAACCACTCCGGTGCCGCTCTAAACACCGTTGCCGATCCGGTCACCGGCGCGGCGACTTGTGCCCCGGGCTCCCCGGCTGGCTGTGTACCGTTGGACCTGTTCCAGCTCGGTGCTATTACCCCAGCGCAAGCGGCGTTTTTAAGAGGAAATGGTTTCGCACAAGCGAACACAGTCGAACAGATCGTTACTGGATCGGTAACGGGCGAACTGGGTCAATACGGAGTCACTAGCCCGTTCGCAAAGAACGGTGTCGCGGTCGCTGCCGGTGTCGAGTACCGGACCGAAGCGCTGGATTATCGGCCGGACGACTTGACGGCAACCGGCCAGCTCGGCGGGACCGGTGGTCCCAGCCCGGCGACCAGTGGTCATTATCAGGTGCACGAGGCGTTCAGTGAACTGCAGGTTCCGCTGATTGAGAACGTGCCTGGGATCAAAGAATTGCGGCTCGATGGTGCCTTCCGCTGGTCCAATTACAGCCTCGCCAATGATACGCAGAGCTACAAGGGCGGTATCAAATACGCGCCGACGAGTGACATCACCTTTCGCGGAAGCTACCAGAGAGCGACGCGAGCACCCGCAGTGTCTGAACTATTCCAACCCCAAGCTTTCGGCCTCGCGGGCGGGTCAGACCCTTGCGCGGGGTCCAATCTCGGCAGTCCGAATTCGCCGACTCAGGCGCAGTGCGCGTTCACTGGCGTGACAGCGGCGCAATACACGAGCGGGTCGATTCCGGATTGCTCCTCGGGCCAGTGCAATATCCAGACCAGTGGTAATCAGCACCTGCGGGTGGAGAAGTCGAAGACCTACTCGGCAGGTGTCTTGATCACGCCTTCGTTCATCAAGAGTCTGTCCATTTCCGTGGACTACTTCGATATCGGCTTCACTGACCGTATCGGCACGCAGCCGTTCGCCGCCGTCCTCAACGGCTGCCTCGCCGGCGATCCGCAGCTCTGTTCGCAGATTCATCGTGGCCCCACCGGCCGGCTCTTCGGTGGCAATACGGCGGTCGGTAACTTTGTTACCACTCCGAATGTCAATACCGGCTTGGCTAGAACGAAGGGCGTCGATTTCCAGGCGGATTACCAGATCCGGTTGCGCGACGTTGGCCTTGGCAACACCGGGCGCGTGGTGTTCAATTACGTTGCAACCTATTTGCTGAATGCAAAATTCCAGAGCGGGCAAGGTCTTGGGGTCTACGACTGCGCTGGTTTGTACGGGACCACCTGCGGAACGCCCTACCAGACGTACCGCCACAAACTGCGCGCAACCTGGGACATTATCCCCATAGGGCTGTCGCTGTCCGCCAACTGGCGCTACTACGGTTCCGCCAAACTCGACACCAACACGTCGGACCCAGTTCTGACCAATGGTCGGCAAGACGCCATCGATGGGTCCATTGGGGCCAAGCAGTATCTTGACCTCTCAGGCGCTTACACGCTGCCGACGAAAGATCGCAACGTCACCTTGCGTGCTGGTATCAGCAACGTGGGTGGGCAGAATCCGCCGATCCTTTCGAGCAATGCGCCGAATGCGATTTCGTCGCCGCCATTCGGCAACGCCAATACCTATCCGAACGTGTATGACTCGCTGGGTCGTGTCTTGTTCGTCGGCTTGTCTGCGGATTTCTAAGCGTCATCGAAGTGGTTTGGAACTCGACGGCGGCCTTCGGGCCGCCGTTTTTTTTCCGACGAGTCTGAATGGCGTCAGCTTGTGCAATGCTCAACCGGCCTCCGCGCCATTTGCGCGACTGCGAGAAAGTCCTTCGCTTCCCCAACCAGCTCCCGACGAAATGAACAATCCTCTTTCTCAAGCCGGCCAGCCCGGAGCAGCTGATGATGTTTCGGCACCCCAGACTGCGGACCCGGTGCTGGCCTTCAAACGTGCAGAAGCACTTGAATCAGCCGGCCGCGACGGCGAGGCAGAACAGATTTACCGCAGCCTTCTAAGAGCATTTCCGACACACGCGGCGGTTCTGAACAATCTTGCGCTCGTCGTCCAGCGACGCGGCGACCTCATCGAAGCGGAGAGTCTGCTGCGGAGAGCGGTTTCGTCGGAGCCGCAGGAAGGCTTCTTTCAGAACTCTCTTGGCGGTGTGCTGCGCGCAGCCGGAAAGCTGCCGGAAGCCGAAGTCGCCCATCGACGCGCGGTGGACCTGAGACCAGATTTCATCGATGCGCACTACAACCTTGGTCTGGTGCTCGAAGAATTGGGGCAACTAGACGAGGCAATCGTCGCGCATCGCGCTGCCGTATCGCAACAGCCGGCATTTGCTGCGGCCATGACTCGCATTGGGGCCATCCTCAATGGGCAGGGCGCGTTGAACGATGCACTGACGCAGCTTGATCAGGCACTCGTCGTCGCCCCGGATTTTTTCGATGCGCATTATTACCGCGGCTGGGTGCTATCCAGTCTTCGTCGCTTCGATGAAGGCCTGGACGCGCTGGCCCGTGCCGCCACTCTTCGACCGGGCAGCTTCGAAGTCGCGCTCGCGACCGCCAATGCCTTGCGCGATGCAGGTCGCATTGATCAGGCGCTTGCGGCGTACTGGCAGGTACTCGAAAAGCGGCCGGAACGTTTGGCGACGCATACTGAAATCAACCAGCTCGCCTGGATGGCGGGTCGCACGGACCTGCACCTGCGCTCGTTCGCCCACGCCCGTGAACACCTGGGAGACGATCCCGACTTGATGCAACTGGAAGCGGCATTCCGTGTCCGGCGCAGCGAATACGCCGAGGCTGAGCAATTGCTGCGAAGAGCCAATGCGCTCGGGCCGGAGCGGGGCGATATCGTCGGTCTGCTCGCCCGTTCAGTGGCCATGCAAGGCCGTTTCGAGGAGAGCTATCCGCTATTTTTTGCTGCGATCAGCGCCGAACCCGACATCATGCTGCACCGCCAGGAATTCGGATTTGCGCTCCTGCGCGATCATCGGCCACAGGACGCGTTACGGATTTTCGAGCAGGCGCGAGTGGGGAATCCGTTCGACCAGCTGCTGCTCGCCGGGCTCGCCCTCGTCTACCGAGAACTCGGCGATAGCCGATACGGGCAACTTGTAGATTACGACAAATATGTGCGCTTTTACGACATCAAGGCGCCTGAAGGCTATGCTGACAGCGCCGCGTTCAACCGGGCATTGGCACTGGAACTCGACGCGCTACACACGTTCAAGTTCGAGCCGATCGACCAGACCCTGCGCGGCGGCACGCAGACCACGGGTTCCCTCTTTGCCGAGCAGTCCACTTGCATCGCGCGGGTCCGCGAAACTATCGGTCTGGCTGTGTCTGACTACATCGCCAACCTGCCGGATGATCCAGAGCACCCGACGAGCCAACAGAAGTCCGCAGCATTCGGCTTTGTCGGCTCATGGTCCTGCCGTCTGGGACCGGGCGGCCATCACGGGAATCATGTGCATCCTCAGGGCTGGATCAGTTCTGCCTATTACGTGCGCCTGCCGGACGCGCCAGCAGACGCCAACTCTCGTGACGGCTGGCTCAAGCTTGGCGAATCGAACCATGGTCTCGGCGAGCGCGACCAGCCAGAGTGCTTCGTGAAGCCTGTCGTGGGCCGTCTCGTCTTGTTCCCGTCGTTCTATTGGCACGGCACCGTACCCTTCACCGAAGGCGGCGATCGGCTGGGAGTCGCGTTTGATGTCCTTCCGCGGTAGGGGTTTTCGCTAGTGGCTGCCGATCCGCGACCTGAGGATCCGGTTCGGGAATTGAACAATGCTGCGGTGCGCGCCATGGCGGCCGGAGACTTCCCGACTGCGCAGGATTTTCTGAAGCGCGCACTCCGGCTTTCCCGAAGCAGCTCGTCGATCTGGCTTAATTTTGCCGCGTCCTGCCGTGCATTGTCGGACTTACCCGGCGCGATGGCCGCTGTCGAAGAAGCATTGAAGATTGAGCCCCGGTCGTTCATGGGGCTGCTGATGAAGGGCTCGCTGCTCGAGCGCCAGGGTCTGGCCAGAAAGGCCGCCTCGGCGTATCGCCCCGCTGTACTGCTGGCGCCGCTTGAAGAAACGCTCGATGTGTCAACGCGCCAGGCGCTGCGGCATGCCCGCGAGTTCAGCGAGCGCTACACGCGGGAGTTCTCCGACTTTCTGAGGGCGGAAGTTGCCGATAGGGCCGAAAAAGGCAGCAGCGCGGAAGCGAAGCGCATCAATGCCTTCATCGATATCAGCCTCGGGCGCAAGCGGCACTATCTGCAGGAGCCGTCCGAGTACACCTATCCCGGTCTGCCGTCCATCGAGTTCTACGAACGGGAAGAGTTTCCGTGGCTGCCAGAGCTGGAGCGCTCTACCGATGCGATCCGCGAAGAACTTCGGCAGGTGCTTGTCGATGATTTCCGCGACTTCGCGCCATATGTCGCCTACGCCGATGGCGTTCCGCTCGATCAGTGGGCCGAACTGAACCGCTCCACGCGCTGGGGCGCGATGCACCTGTTCGTTTACGGAGAGCGTGTCGAAAAAAATTGCGTTCGCTGCCCGAGGACTACGGAAGCACTCGCGCTCCTGCCAATGCCGAACATGCCGGGACGCTCGCCGGCGGCGATGTTCTCGGCACTCCAGCCGAAAACCCGCATACCTCCGCATACCGGCGTCGCCAACACCCGCCTTATCGTCCATCTGCCCTTGATCGTACCGGAGGGATGCCGCTACCGCGTCGGCAACCAAGTGCGCCCGTGGCGCGAGGGCGAGGCCTGGGTATTCGACGACACCATCGAGCATGAGGCCTGGAACGATAGCGACCAGCCGCGCGTCATCCTGATTTGCGACATCTGGAATCCGCGACTCAATCAGACTGAGCGGGAGTTGATCCTGCGCGTGGTTGCGGCAATGGACCGATTCAACGGGAGCACCCCTAGAGTCGACCTTTGACCGTCGAATCAGGCATTTTGCGGCGATCAAAAATTGGGCGGGCGCCAGTATTGAACCGTGCCGTCCTGAAAGACGACACTGCCTCGCGCAGCGGCCTCGCATTTGCCGTATTCCCAGCCGACCCGGCTGCTTCCTGCGACGTTGTAGTGCTCGACGCCGAGCAATTCCTCGACGTCCAACATCGACATCCCCCCGCGCAGATAGCTCCAGTTGTCCTTGCGCTTCCAGCGCTTGTCGATACTGGGCGCACCCTTGTCGCATCCTGTGTCGGAGTACGGTTTTACCGGCTCGATCTTGACCAGTTTGTAGCCGGAAGGCGGAGTCTGCGTTTCGGCTGGCCCCGTTGGCGGTGCCGCACTTGCGGACGCAGCAGGCGTAGCCGCCGAAGGACTTGCCGCAGCGGCGGGCGCGGGAACGACAGCCTGCGGGAGCGGCAGTGTGCTGCAATTACTCCTGCTGTCCTCGATCTGCTTTTTCAGCAGCGCATTTTCGTTGCGCAACTGCTGAAGCTCCTGGTCCTGCGTTGCGGCGGACGCCGCAAGCGGTGCGGCGAGGATTGCGGCGACCGCCACCGCGATCAATTTATATTCCAGTCTCGGCTTCATGGTCGTCCGTATTCGCGTGGCGATTCGCAGCACATTGTTGTTGCGACACATTGACATATATCCGGGGTGCGCGAGACGCATTGCGCGGGAGTCGCCCGCAGGTGTTATTTTCCGCCGCATGCCGCTCTCGAGTCCACGGATGCGCAGTTGTCTCCGGCAACGGGAAACTTCCGAAACGCGAATATTCCGATCGTCAACGCGACGCGCCTGGCACCGCTACGGCGTGCCGGTTCTGATCGTTTGCATGCTGCTCGGCAATAGTGCCGGCGCTGCCGGATCGGTACTCCGCATCGGCAACGGCAACGAGCCCGAGACGCTCGATCCGCAGCGCGTCTCCGGCGTCAGCACCGCGAACATCCTGCGCGATCTGTATGAGGGCTTGACCGGGGTCTCGCCGCGCGGCGAAGTGATTCCCGCAGCGGCGGAGCGCTGGGCGGTCAGTGACGACGGATTGGAGTACACCTTCACCCTGCGCGAGGGGCTGCGCTGGTCCAACGGCGATGCCGTGACCGCCGAGGACTTCGTCGCTGGCTTGCGCCGGACGGTCGATCCGTCGACCGGCTCGGGCTATGCCAACATGCTCGGCGTGATCGCCGATGCCGAGGCAATCACCTCAGGGCGGCTACCGCCCGAGCGACTCGGCGTTGAGGTACTCGATGCGCGAACGCTGCGCATCCGGCTCGTCGCGCCAACGCCGTACCTGCCAGGTTTGCTTACGCATGCTGCGGCGTACCCGATTCACCGCGCCAGCCTGAAAAAATACGGCCGCGACTTCGCACGGGTCGGGCGGCTGGTCAGTAATGGCGCCTACCGGCTCGCCGAATGGACGGTGCAGTCCCGCGTCGTGCTCGAACGTAATCCGGATTACTGGAACGACGTGCATACCAAGATCGATACGGTCATCTATTACCCGACCGAAGATCTGAATTCGGAACTCAAGCGCTATCGCGCCGACGAGCTCGACATCAGCTCGGCGATCCCGACTTCGCAGGCGCCATGGATTCGCGTGAATCTCGGCCCCGAGCTGCATCTCGCGCCATATCTCGGCAGCTATTACTACGGCTTCAACCTCACACGGCCGCCGTTCAAGGATCAGACAGCGCTGCGCCGCGCGCTATCGATGGCCGTGGATCGCGAGATCATCGTCGAGAAGGTTTTGCATGGCGTTGCGCTGCCGGCCTATGGCTGGGTGCCGCCGGGTGTCGCGAACTACACGCCGCAAGCGCCGCTCTGGGCGGGCTGGACGCGCGAGCAGCGGCACGCCGAGGCGCAGCGTCTGTATGCCGAGGCCGGCTATTCGGACGTACGGCCACTCGATGTCGAGATTCGCTACAACACGCAGGACGACAACAAGCGCATCGCCGTCGTTATCGCGGCGATGTGGAAGCAGACGCTGGGCGTAAGAGTCACGCTGATCAACGAGGAGTGGAAGGTATTCCTGCAGAATCGCCGGCTGAAGAAAGTCACGCAGGCGTTTCGCAGTAGCTGGATCGGCGACTACGACGAGGCGCTGGCCTTCGCCGAAATCCTGCGCAGCACGCATGGCCGCAACGACTCGGGCTATGTCAGCGAGCGCTACGACGCACTGCTGGCGCAGGCGGCGCTCGAACCGGAGCCGGGCCGCCGGCGCGCGCTGCTTGAAGAGGCCGAGCGTGTTGCGCTCGGCGATGCGCCGATCCTGCCGATTTACTACTACCTGTCCAAGCATCTGGTGAAGCCGAACGTCAAGGGCTGGCAGGACAACATCCTCGACTATCACTACAGCAAGGACCTCCGGCTCGAGGCACCCTGAAATGCTCGCCTTCGCCGCCCGACGCCTGCTGATCGCGCTGCCCACGCTGTGGGTGCTGGTGACCTTGAGTTTCTTTTTGATGCACACAGCGCCCGGCGGGCCGTTCGATCGTGAGCGACAGCTGCCGGCGGAGATCGAAGCGGCGTTGCAGGCCGAGTATCACCTCGATGAGCCGGTGACGAAGCAATACCTGCGTTATCTCGGTGGTGTCCTGCGCGGCGATCTCGGTCCCTCGTTCCAGTACAGCGGCTTCCGCGTTTCGGAGCTGATTGCGGCGGGGGCGCCGGTGTCGCTGACGCTCGGTCTCGCCGCACTCCTGTTCGCGCTGTTATGCGGCGTGGTGCTCGGCACGCTCGCGGCGCTGAAACGAAACACCGGCATCGATCACGCCGTGATGCTGCTCGCGATGACCGGCATCTCGGTGCCCGCATACGTGATCGCGCCGCTCATGATTCTGCTGTTCGCGGTGACGCTGGGCTGGTTGCCGGCTGGCGGCTGGAGCGGCGGCGGCTTGGCCGTGATCGTGCTGCCGGTGTTCGCGCTGGCGGCGGCGCAGATCGCAACGATCGCGCGACTTGCGCGCGGCTCGCTCATCGAAGTGATGAGCGCGAACTACATCCGCACCGCGCGGGCCAAGGGATTGCCCGAGCATCTCGTGGTACTGCGTCACGCGCTGAAACCCGCGCTGCTGCCGGTGCTCTCGTATCTTGGTCCGGCGGCGGCGGGGCTCATCACCGGCTCGGTCGTGATCGAACAGATCTTCGGTATTCCGGGGCTGGGTCGCTATTTCGTGCAGGGCGCTCTGAATCGCGATTACACGCTGGTGCTCGGCGTCGTGCTGTTCTATGGCGCGGTCGTGATCCTGTTCAACTTCCTGGTCGACCTGCTCTACGGCGCGCTCGACCCGCGCGTGCGTCCGGCATGAGCGCAAGCCGGACGCGGCAGACGCTGGAGCGTCTGCGCGGCAATCGCGCAGCGGTGGTCGCGTCCGGCCTGCTCGCGCTGATCGTGCTGCTCGTTTTGTTCGGTCCCGTTTTAAGTCCGTATGCATTCGACGCGATCGATTTCGATGGCGACTGGGGTGGGGCACCGGCGCTGCGCAGCGGCCACTTCTTCGGCACCGACGAGCTCGGCCGCGATCTTTTCACGCGCACGGCTTACGGCGGACGGCTGTCGCTCGCCGTCGGCATCGTCTCGACTTTTGTCTCGCTCGTCATCGGCGTCAGTTATGGCGCGATCGCCGGCTACTTCGGCGGCCGGCTCGATGGTTTCATGATGCGCATCGTCGACATCCTCTACGCGCTGCCGTTCATGTTCTTCGTGATCCTGCTGATGGTGCTGTTCGGGCGACATCTGCTCTTGATCTTCGTCGCGATCGGCAGCGTCAGCTGGCTCGACATGGCGCGCATCGTCCGTGGCCAGACGCTGGGCTTGCGCCGGCGCGAGTTCATCGATGCTGCGGTCGTCTCGGGGCTCGCGCCGCTCGCGATCATCCGCCGCCACATCGTGCCGAACCTGCTCGGTGTGGTCATCGTCTACGTCACGCTGACGATCCCGCAGGTGATTCTCGTCGAGTCGTTCCTGAGCTTTCTCGGCCTCGGCGTGCAGGAGCCAGCGACGAGCTGGGGAGCCTTGGTCAACGACGGCGCCCGCGCCATGGAATCGACACCCTGGGGCCTGATCTTTCCGGCCGGATTTCTCGCAGTCACCTTGCTCTGCTTCAACTTCCTCGGCGATACGCTGCGCGATGCGCTCGATCCGGGCGAGCGCTGAGGCCGGACGATGAGCCTGCTCGAAATTCGCGATCTCGATATCCGCTACGCCACGCGCGAAGGCAGCGTGCGCGCAGTCAACGACCTGAGCTTCGAACTCGATGCCGGCGTCACACTCGGCCTCGTCGGCGAATCCGGCTCGGGCAAGAGTCAGACGGCACTCGCGATCATGGGTCTGCTGGATCCCCGCGCCGAGGTGCGTGGATCGATCCGTTTCGAGGGTGGCGAACTGCTGGGACTGCCGCGCAAAAAGCTCGACACGATGCGCGGCGCGCGTATCGGCATGATCTTCCAGGATCCGATGAGCAGTCTCAATCCCTATCTGAGCATCGGCACACAGCTGGCCGAAGTCCTGACCCGCCATCGCGGCGTGGGACACGCGGCTGCACTCGCCGAGAGCGCGCGCATGCTCGATGCGGTGCGCATTGCCGATGCTTCGGGCCGTCTCAGTCAATACCCGCATGAGTTCTCCGGCGGCATGCGCCAGCGTGTGACTATCGCAATGGCCTTGCTCTGCAAGCCGCAACTCTTGATCGCGGACGAGCCGACAACGGCGCTCGATGTGACCGTGCAGGCGGAAATCCTCGACCTGCTCGACGAGCTGAAGCGCGCGCTGAATCTGGCGCTGCTGCTGATCACGCACGATCTCGGCGTGGTCGCCGACAGCTGCGAACGCTGCCTCGTGCTGTATGCCGGCCGCGCCGTCGAAACCGGCGCGACGGCCGCGCTGCTGCAGAACCCGGTGCATCCGTACACGCGCGGTCTGCTCGCCTCGCGGCCGCGTCTCGATCGGCCACGTCCGGTGCGGCTGACCGCAATCCCCGGGCAGCCACCGAACGCGGCGCGGCTACCCGCTGGTTGCGCGTTCGCGCCGCGTTGCGGGCAAGCTTTGCCGATCTGCGCAGCGACGATGCCGCAATTGGAAGCCGGCGACGGCGACCGTTCGTATGCTTGCCATGCGCCGTCGAACGCCGCGCGTGACGGCTGACGCTTTGCACCCGCTTTCCTTATCGCTTGCTTCGTGCGAAACCGCCTTTTGCGTCCCTCGTTCATACGGAGGCCTGTCCGGAAGCTCGTCGACGATGACGCGGCCACCATGCGGCAGTTATAATCGGCGGCGGCACCTGCGATTTAAGCCTCAAGCACCGGTGTCTGCCCCGTCGTCCTCGCATTTCGAGATCGGAAACTACTAATGAGCAATGAAGGCGTCGACGGCAACCGCCGCCGCTTCCTCACCACTGCGACCTCGGTCGTCGGCGCCGTCGGCGCGGCGGGCGTGGTCTGGCCGTTCCTCGCATCGCTGAAGCCAAGCGCAAAAGCCAGGGCGCTCGGTGCGCCGGTGATCGCCGACATCAGCACGCTGGAACCCGGCATGCGCGCCATCTATCTCTGGCGCGGACAGCCGATGTGGGTCGTGCGGCGCACGCCGGAAATGCTCGAAGGCATGAAGAAGATCGAGGGCGACCTGCTCGATCCGCACAGCAAAGTCACCCAGCAGCCGGACTACGCGAAGAATGAAGTCCGCTCGATCAAACCCGAGTACATGGTCATGAAAGGTGTATGCACGCATCTCGGCTGCTCGCCGACTTTGCGCACCGACCACCCGGCGCCGGAGATCGCATCGAACTGGCAGGGTGGTTTCTTCTGCCCCTGCCATGGCTCGAAGTTCGATCTCGCTGGCCGCGTCTACAAGGGTGTGCCGGCGCCGTCGAACATCGTGGTGCCGCCGCATCGCTACGAGAGCGACACGATCATCGTCATCGGCGAAGACACTCCGGCCGCGAAAGCCGCCTAAGAATTCCCCAAGAATTTTATTTCCGGATCGAACTCATGGCCATCGTGCCCAACCCGTACAAGACCACCGGAGTGCTCGGCTGGATCGATGATCGCTTTCCACTCACCAAGATGTGGAAGGATCACCTCTCCGAGTATTACGCGCCGAAGAACTTCAACTTCTGGTATTACTTCGGCTCCCTTGCCTTGCTGGTGCTGGTCAACCAGCTGATCACCGGCATCGTGCTGACGATGCACTACAAGGCCGGCGCCGATACGGCGTTCGACTCGGTCGAATACATCATGCGCGACGTGCCTTGGGGCAACGTCATCCGCTACATGCATTCGACCGGCGCCTCGGCGTTCTTCATCGTCGTCTACATGCACATGTTCCGCAGCCTGATCTACGGCAGCCACCGCAAGCCGCGCGAGCTGATCTGGGTGTTCGGCTCGCTGATCTTCCTGGTGCTGATGGCGGAAGCCTTCTGCGGCTATGTCCTGCCCTGGGGCAACATGTCGTACTGGGGTGCTTCGGTCATCATCAACCTGTTCGGCACCATTCCCTTCATCGGCCCCGATCTGGTGACCTGGATTCAGGGCGATTACGTCCCCTCTGATGCCACGCTGAACCGCCTGTTCTCGCTGCATGTGGTGGCGCTGCCGTTCGTGCTGGTCGGGCTGGTGGTGGCGCACATCCTGGCGCTGCATGAAGTCGGCTCGAACAATCCGGATGGAGTCGAGATCAAGGCGAAGAAGGACCCGGCCACCGGCATCCCGCTCGACGGCATCGCCTTCCATCCGTATTACACGGTCAAGGACCTGGTCGGCGTGTCCGGCTTCCTGATGATCTTCTGCGCCTTCATCTTCTTCATGCCCGATGGCGGCGGCTACTTCCTGGAGCAGCCGAACTTCACGCCGGCCAGCCAGATCAATACGCCGGAGCACATCACGCCGGCCTGGTACTTCGGCACCTACTACGCGATGCTGCGCGCTACGCCGTCGGCGTTCGGCACGCAGATCTGGGGCGTGCTCGTGATGGGCGCGGCGGTGGTAATCCTGTTCTTCCTGCCGTGGCTGGATCGCTCGCCGGTGAAATCGATCCGCTACAAGGGGCCGATCTCGAAGGCCGCCATCGGCATCTTCGTCGTCACCTTCCTGTTCCTGACCTACTACGGCCTGCAACCGCCGAGCCCGACGGTGACACTGATCTCGCAGGTCGGCACGATTCTCTACTTCGCGTTCTTCCTGCTGATGCCGTGGTATTCCAAGCTCGACAAGACCAAACCCGTACCGGAGCGGGTGACCGAATGAATCGCATGCTCTCCCGTTTCGCGATCGTCCTCGCCGCAAGCCTGATCGCGGGCGCCGCCCAGGCGAATTCCAAGGTGGAGTTGAAAGAATTCCGCACGGACTCCGGCAACCACGCCTCGCAGCAGCGCGGCGCGCGCAACTACATGGCCTACTGCGCGAGCTGTCACTCGATGAAATACCTGCGCTATTCGCGTATTGCCGAAGATCTCCAGATTCCGGAAGACGTGTTGAAGGCGAATCTGATGTTCGGCACCGACAAGATCGGCGACACGATCAAGGTTGCGATGCCGGCCGCCTCCGAGCAGTGGTTCGGCCGCGTACCGCCGGATCTTTCGCTCGAAGGCCGCGCGCGTGGCGCGTCCTGGGTCTACACATACCTGCAGAGTTTCTATCTCGACCCAACGCGTCCAAACGGTGTCAACAACACCGTGCTGCCCGGGGTGTCGATGCCGAACGTGCTCTGGGAACTTCAGGGCTGGCAGGCCAAGGCCAGCGAGCACGACAAAACGGGCGCCGCCGCAGAAAGCGGCGACACCGGCGGCCATGGCGAGACGAAATTCGAGGCGCACCGTCACAGCGGCTTCGAGCGGGTCAGCCAGGGCAGTCTCACTCCCGAGGAATATCGCGAGTTCGTCGGCGACATCACGAACTTTATGGACTACGCTGCCGAACCGGGCAAACACGCGCGCCTCCACACCGGCGTCAAGGTCCTGCTGTTCCTGTTTGTGCTGCTGATCCTCACCTACCTGCTCAAGAAAGAATTCTGGCGCGACGTGCTTTGATGTGCGCGCGGCTCGAGGCGCTCCATGGCACTACGTAGTCGCACGAAGAACGTTGCCCCCATCCTCAAGCCCGCGCCCAACGTCGGCCTGACACTTTTCGTCGCGCCGGATTCTCTGCACAGCGACTGGGCGCGGCTGGTGCTGGCCGAGAAGGATGTCGACAGCGCCGCCCTGCAGACGATCAAGCCGGGCGAGATCAACGAGGATTTCCTCGTGCTCAACCCGGCGCAGACGCTGCCGACACTCGCCGATCGCGAAGGCGTGATCCAGACCGCGCGCGTCATCGTCGAGTATCTCGACGAGCGCTATCCGCATCCGTCGATGATGCCGCAGGAGCCCGCGGGTCGGGCGCGCGTGCGCATGACCCTGCACCGCATCGAGCACGAGCTGTTTCCGCTCGCGGTCAAACTCGGTACCGGCGGCGCGGAAGCCGCCGCCGCCAAGCGCGCCTTGCTCGATGGCCTCAAGAGTGGCGCCCGCTTTTTCCCGTCGCGCGGCTGGTTCCTCGGCCACGACTACACGCTGGCCGATACCGCCTGGGCCGTGCTGCTGCGGCGCCTGCAAATCAAGGGTGTGGCGCTGCCGTCCGAGGCGGCCAGCGTCCTCGCCTATGGCGAGCGCCTGTTCGCGAGGCCGGCGTTCCAGCGCTGTTTCAGCGGCGTCGCTGCAGCGCCAAGACGCAAAAATTGAGGCGCGGGCCGTGAAAAGCTCGCGTTCGCGTCGGCCCTATCTGATCCGCGCCATCTACGATTGGGCGCTCGATAACGGCTATACCCCGTATCTGCTGGTCGCCGCCGACCAGCCCGGCGTCTCGGTGCCGATGGCCTTCGTCAAGGACAACCGCATCGCACTCGACGTCGGCGGCATGGCCGTGCGCGATCTCAACATCGACGCCGATCCGATCTTCTTCTCGGCACGCTTCGGCGGTCGGTCGCATGAGATCGTTGTGCCGAGTGCAGCGGTGCTCGCGATCTACGCGCGGGAGAACGGTGAGGGGATTGTGTTTGGTGAGCCGGAAGCGCCGACTGCCGATGGATCGCCCGCACCGGAAACGCCGCCAGAGCCGCCCAAGGGCCGGCCGAAGCTGCGTGTAGTGAAATAGGGCAGTACCGTGGCGCGCTTCGCGCACGATTACTCTGTGATGCATCGGCTTACTTCAACCAATGGTTCCCGCGCGTTGAGCGGCAGTTTCGCGCTATCGCGCGGGTTACTTTCTTTGGCGCAAAGAAAGTAACCAAAGAAATCAGGTCCCCGCTGAACCGCCGACTCGCAAGAAGCAAAGGCGCGAGTCGGTGCCCGGCGCTTCTCGGCGCTGGCGGGCTTTTCGACGGGCCATCCCTGGCCCGACGAAAAGGCTTCGGCTCCTGCCTCGCCCCATGCGGGGCCTCATCGCCAACGCCTGCGATGCTCGGCGGCTCAGAGGGGGCCGAAATCAAAAGCGGCAACGGCAAAGACGCGGCGTCTTGCCCTGCGCTTTTGCTTCCGCTGTTGCGCACTGCTGGGCGGGTCACGTCAGCGGGTCACCCGACGATACCAATATCGGATCACCAATCTGAATCAAACCGCCGCGCAACACGCGCGCCGTAATCCCGCCATGCCCCCGCATCGCCTGAAACCCACCGGGCCCGAGGTTTTCGTCCATGCGAAAGCAGGGCGCGCAATCGCCGCTCATTTCCAGCAACGCAGTGCCGATACTGAACTGCCGTCCTTTCAGCGCCAGCAGATTGAGGCCGGACACAATGAGATTGCGCCGCATCTGGAACGGCGTGACCTCGCTCGAGGAAAGGATTCCTGCGACGGCAATCAGATGTTCGGCCTGCATCAACGTCACCGCGCGTTTGCCATCGCCCTTGCCGAGGTAACGGTCGCCACGCAGCCCGGCGCCGAACACGATCTCGGCTTCGGGTACGGCGACGAGGGGCTGCCGGTGCGCGGGTCGCAGGCCGATCCAGTCAAGACGGCCGGGACGCAGCGGCGCTTGCATCAGTTCTTTGAGGCTGGGCATCAGAGCGTTCGGAGGGAAATCAGTGGCGATAGGGCAGCGCCTTGCCGGGATTCAGGACGCCGGCAGGATCGAAGACGCGCTTGATGTCGTGCATCAGCGACAAGGTCGGCGCGTCGATTTCCCAGGCGACGTAGTCGCGCTTGTCGATGCCCACACCATGCTCACCCGAAAGGGTGCCTTCGAGCGAAAGCACGAGACGGAATACCGCATGCAGACAGGCCTCGATCGCACGCATCTGCGCCGGGTCGTCGGGATTGGCGAGCAGGTTCACGTGGATATTGCCGTTGCCGGCGTGGCCGAAGCAAACGATGCGCAGGCCGTGCTCGCGCGACAGCGCGGCGACGCCGCGAATCAATTCCGGCAGGCGCGACACCGGCACGGCGACATCCTCGTTGACTTTCTTCGGCGCGAGCGTGCGCAGGGCCGGCGACAGCGCCCGCCGCGCCGTCCAGAGGTCTTCGGCTTCGGCGATGGAACGCGCGGCTCGCAGCTCGATCAGGCCATCGCCGGCTGCAGCCGCGCCGACAGCCTCGGCGATCTGGGCGATCGCGGTATGACTGCCGTCGACTTCGATCAGCAGCAACGCGCCGCAGTCGCGAGGCAGCCCACAATCGCGGTACGCCTGCGCGAGCGCGAGCGCGTCGCCGTCAAGAAATTCCAGCGCACTCGGCGTTTCGGGCTGCGCCATCAGCCGTGCGACAGCCGCCGCAGCGGCTTCGACATCGCGATACGCGGCGCGCAGCGTGCGTGTGGTTTCGGGCTTCGGCAGCAGTTTCAATGACGCCTGCGTGATGACTGCGAGTGTGCCCTCGCTGCCGATCAAGAGTCGCGTCAGGTCGTAGCCGACCACGCCCTTGGTCGTGTAGCAGCCGGTCTTGAGCAGGCTGCCGTTACCGGCCACGGCGCGCAGGCCGAGGACGTTATCGCGCGCCGTGCCGTACTTCACCGCGCGCGGCCCGCCGGCGCCGCAGGCGAGATTGCCGCCGACGCTGGAATAGCCAGCGCTGGTCGGATCGGGCGCCCAGAACAGGCCGTGCTTCGCGGCTTCGGCCTGGACATCGCCATTGAGCGTACCGGCCTCGCATTCGCAAAGACGATCGCCCGGCGACACGCGAAGAATCCGGTTCATGCGTTCGAGCGAGAGCACGATGCCGCCGTGGATCGGCACCGTCGCGCCGGTAGTATTGGTGCCGCGACCGCGGGCGATCAGCGGGATCGCGTGCTCGGCGCAGATCGCGACCAATGCCTGCACTTCCTGCGCGTCATGCGCGAGCGCCACCGCCTGCGGCAGCGCGACGCGACGGCTGTTGTCGTAACCGTAGGCGAGCCGGTCGGCCGGATCGAGCAGCAGGCGCTCCGGCGGCAGCCGTTCGCGCAGCCGGCGCAGTGCTGCCGGCGGCAGTTCAATCTCGCCCTGTGTTTCAGCCGCCGGCATCGAACGCCGCCTTGAGCCATTGCAGCTGCCCGCCGTCGAGCGCGACGACGTCGAAGCGCACTTCGCGCGTGTGGTGCTCGGCATGTGCGGCGAGAAATAGCTGCGCAGCGTGGATCAGATGCCCGCGCTTGCGTGCATCGACCGACTCGAAGGCGCTGCCGAAATCGGCGCGGCTGCGGCTGCGCACCTCGATGATCGCCAGCGTTTCGCCGTCGCGCATCACCAGATCCAGTTCGCCGCCGCGACAACGCCAGTTGCGCGCCAGCAGTTTCAGGCCGCGCGCTTCGAGGTGACGCAGCGCGCGCGTTTCCGCATCGGCGCCACGCAGCCAGCTCATGTCAGGGGCTGAGGCCGGGTGCCGACAGCACGAAGGGCAGGCCACGGGTCATCTGCGCGCAGAGCAGGCCGCGATGAACTGCGCCCGAGGCATCGACCTTCAGCAGGCCGGTGGCGCCGGGCAGCGAGTCACCGGGCTGTAGCGCGTTCTGCGCGATACGGCTGGCAAGCAGCGCAGCATCATTGCCCAGCGCATAGAGGCGGGCACTGTCGAAACTGCGGCTGCGCAGCGCCTCCTCGTGCAGGGTTGCCCAGGCGCCGCCGTTGTCGAGCACCCAGGGCGCGTCGCAGAAACGGATGCCGGAAAGATCGGAGTCGCCATCGCCTTCGAACACCGCACTGGTCGCGTAGATCGGCAGGCGGTCGGCGTGGTAGTAGCGGAACAGCGGATTCAGCACGCGGGCCTGCGAGGCGCGGCCGGCGATGAAAACGAAATCGAAATCGTTGCGGCGTTGCGGGTCGACACCGGGGCCGACGCGCGCACGCGCTTCGGCGGCCTTCTTCTTGTCGTCGATCGGCGCATAGCGCAGCAGCCGGCGGATCGGGTCCGACCAGTTCTGCGGCTCGCCGCCGTAGCGTCCGGACTCGACCACGCGGCCACCCAATTCGGTCAAGCGCTGCTCGAAGGCGAGCAGCACGCGGTTGCCCCAGTCAGTGTTCGGCGTCATCGCCAGCGCGCGGTTCAGGCCGCGTCCGAAGGCGTCCTCGGCAGCGGCGCGCGCCTCGTCCTCGGGCGCCAGGCCGAACTGATAAAAGCCTGGCGGCGGTGCGCGCCCGGCGTCGAGATAGTTGAGGGCGAGCACGGGTGTCGGCAGGCGGCCGGATTGCGCGAGCAACATCGCGTCTTCCTTGCGGATCGGGCCGATGATGTAGCCGGCGCCGTCCGCGACTGCCTGCTGATACAACGCGTCCACTCCGCCGGTTGCCGTGTCGTAGATTCGCGCCGTGCCGTCGCCCGACAATGTCGACAATGCCGCAAAGCCCGCGCGCACCGACTCGCCGAGCGCGAAGATCGGCCCGCTCTGCGGCAGCAGCAGCGCGGCCCTGCCGCCGCGCGTCGCGATGGCGTTGAAGCCGGCGCCGGTCGTGATCGGGATGTTCGTCGTCGGCGTGCCGAGCGGCGGCAGGTTCGCCTGCGGCTGCGGGCTCGCGACCTCGGCTTGCGTCGGTAGATAAAGACTGGCCAGCCGCTCTTCGCCGGGATGGCCGGGATAGCGTTTGCGCCAGAGGTCGTAGTCCTGCAGGGACGCGCTGCGCCGCGCGAGCGCCGCAAGCTCGACCCAGCCACGCGTCACCGCCGACGCTGCTGCTGCGCGGCCAAGTGCTGCGGCATCGAGCGTTGTACCGCCGAGACCGGACCAGATCAATTCGCGATTTTCAGCGATTGCCGAGTTGCCGGAAAGATAGTGCTCGCGCAGGACCAGCGCCTGCGTCGCGCCCACGGCATCGCCCGTGCGGCTCAGCGCGCGCCCGCGGGTCAGCAGCTGCTGCTCGGCCAGCGCGGCCTCACCGCCGGGATTGCCGGCCGGCAGCAGGCGCAGTGCGCGCGTGGGATCGTTGCGCGCGAGCGCGGTCTGCGCGCGCAGCAGGCGATAGCGAGCTTGCTGATGGGCGTCGAGCGGCGCGGCCGGAATCTGGTCGAGAATCAGATCGGCGCGGGCCGGATCGCGACCGGCATTCGCGGCCTCGGCGGCGCGCATCCGGTAGTCGGCCGCGAGTGCCGGCGCCGCTGTCGGGGCGGCTTGCCGATAGATGTTGGCGGCGCCGAGGGCATCGCCGCGCGTCAAGGCGGCTTCAGCCTCGGCGAGCGTCGCACCACGTGCGGGCGGCGCGGCGGAGGTCGACGCGACGGCCCCACCGCCGCCGGCGAAGCGGTGGACGATGCCGGTCGTGGCGGCGCAGGCCGCCAGGCTCAGCAGCAAGCCGCCGAACAGGGACAGGCGCAGGAGCGAACGGGAGATGGACACGGCGCGGACGAGGGCGGGAGAGGTCATCCGTTAAAGTATGCCATGGCGTTTGTGCCGTTCTGCCGTTCTGCCGTTCGCCGTCGGCGCGGCGCGCACTGCGGCGCAGCCACGCGCCGGTCCGCGTTTCGATCCCACGCAGGAAGCAACCGACGACCATGAGCGAACCGAAGGACACAGGATCCCGCGCCGAGGTCGCCGCCGGAGCCCTGTATGTTGTCGCCACACCGATCGGCAATCTCGGCGATCTCGCGCCACGCGCGCAGGCGGTGCTGCACGGGGTGGACCGGATCGCGGCCGAGGACACGCGGACCAGCGGTGCGCTGCTCGGTCACTTCGGCATCCGCACGCCACTGGTCGCACTGCACGAACACAACGAGGACCGCATCGCCGAGGCGCTGATCCGCGCAGTCGTCGAAGGCCGCTCGCTGGCGTTGATCTCGGACGCCGGCACGCCACTGATTTCCGATCCCGGTTATGCCTTGGTGCGTGCGGCGCGTGCGGCCGGTGTGCCGGTCTACGCGGTGCCCGGTCCCTGCGCGGCGATCGCCGCACTTTCGGTGTCGGGGCTCGCGACCGACGCTTTCGTCTTCATCGGCTTCCTGCCGCCGAAGTCCGGCGCGCGCCGCGCGAAGCTCGCCACCCTGGCGAACGAGCCGCGCACGGCAATCGTCTATGAGTCCGCGCATCGCATCGGCGACAGTCTCGAAGATCTCGTCGCCGTGCTGGGTGCGACGCGTCGCATCTGCCTCGCACGCGAGCTGAGCAAGCTCTACGAGGAGAGCACCACGTTGCCGGCCGCAGAGCTTCTTGCCTGGCACAAGGCCGACCCGAACCGCGCGCGCGGCGAGTTCGTGCTGGTGATCGAAGGCGTGGCGCAGGTCGACGATGCCGCCGAGGGCGAGCGCGTGCTGCGCCTGCTGCTGGCCGAACTGCCAGCCTCGCGCGCTGCGCGGCTTGCGGCGGCGATCACCGGCGCGGCGCGCAAGCCGCTGTACGCGCTGGCGCTGAAGCTCGCCGACGATGCGGCACCGCGCGACGCCGAAATCGGGGACCATGACGAACCCTCCTGACGCACTTCAGTCGCCTCGCCATGTCTTCGCCTGAACGGCCTCCCGAGGTGCGCGCCGATGCCTTCGCCGCGCTGCGCTTCCCGGAATTCCGCAACCTGATCGGCGGTACGTTCCTGTTCACGATGGCGCTGCTGATTCAGGAAGTCGTTATCAGCTACGAGCTGTATCGCCTCACGCACAACCCGCTGGTGCTCGGCCTGATCGGTCTCGTCGAGGCGGTTCCGTTCATCGCGCTGGCGCTGTTCGGCGGCCACCTCGCGGATCGCCACGACAAGCTGCGCATCATGCGCATTGCGCTCGCGTTCGTGATCGCCGGCTCGGCGGTGCTGCTCTGGGTCATGCGTCCCGGCGTGCGCGAAACCTTGAGCCAGACGGCCCTGCTGACGATTATCTACGGCGTCATCGCCGCGCTCGGCCTGGCCCGTGGATTTCTCACACCTGCCGTCGGCTCGCTGAAAGCTTTTCTGGTGCCGCGCGAGCACTATCCGAATTCCTCGGCCTGGAGCAGCACGGCCTGGCAGGCTGGCGCGATTCTCGGCCCGGCCACGGCCGGCTTTCTCTATGCCGGCTTCGGACTGACCATCACGCTCGCCATCGTCATCGGCCTGCTCGCGACCACCGGGCTGCTGTACACGACGATCCGCCCGCGCCCGGTGCTGCGCAGCGAAACCAAAGAGAGCCTCTGGCAGTCGCTCGGCGAGGGTCTGCGTTTCGTCTTCGGCAACCGCATCATTCTCTATTCGATTTCGCTCGACCTGTTCTCGGTGCTGTTCGGCGGCGTCGTCGCGATCCTGCCGATCTTCGCCGAAGATGTGCTCGGCGTCGGCGCGCAGGGCCTCGGCGTGCTGCGCGCGGCACCCGCCGTCGGCGCGATGCTGACCGTGCTCGCCTGCACCCGCTATCCGCCGACCCACCACACCTGGCGCAATCTCCTGCTGGCGGTCTTCGGCTTCGGCGTTTCGATCCTCGTGTTCGGCCTCTCGCGCAATTTCGGGCTCTCGGCCGCTGCGCTGTTCGCGAGCGGCGCTTCCGATTCGATCAGCGTCGTGATTCGCGGCACGATTCTTCAAGTGATGCCGCCCGATCACCTGCGCGGTCGCGTACTCTCGGTCAACAGCATCTTCATCAGCTCCTCGAACGAGATCGGCGCGTTCCAGGCGGGTCTGTCGGCCTCGATCTTCGGCGCCACGCGCTCGGTGCTGATCGGTGGCACGATCACGCTGGCGATCGTCGCCTGGGTCTGGCGGCGGTCACGGTCCCTTCTGGCGGTGCGCCTGGCCTGAGGCAACCGACGCACAGTAAGCTTCATTCGATCCTGAGACGGGATTGAGCCAACGCTGCGGAACCTTTGCGAGATTTTGGGTTCCTGAAATTTAATAGAGACAGGCAACCCGCCCGAGGAGACGACGATGAAATTCAAAACCCTGTTGGTAATGATGGTCGCGGCGCTGTCGGTGGCCTGCGGCGGTGGCGGCGGGTCGATCGCCGGCGTTGTAGGCGGTACAGCACCGGCGAGCATCACCGGCGTCGTCGGGGGCACGAGCACGGCGCCGACCGTTGCCGGCGCCGCGCTGACCGTCACCGGAGCGATCACGGTCAACGGCAAGCCGGGCACGGCGGCCGACATCCAGCCGGGCAGCATCGTCCGTGTCGCGGTCAGCAGCGTCAGCACGACTGCCAGCAGCATTACAACGACGCCGCAGGCCACCGGCAGCGTGTCGCTCGCAACGGGTGGCCGGGTCACGGCATCGTCGGCCGATGTCCGCATCGAGATCGAAGGCGCGATCACGGCGGTCGATACGGCGGCTGCCTCGCTGACCGTGCTCGGACAGACGGTCTTCGTCGATGCCCTGACCGAGATCGTCGCGAGCAATCCGGACCGGACCTTCGCGACGCTGACGCTGGCCGATCTGGCGATCAACGACTACATCGAAGCCTCCGGCACGCGCCGACCCGACAACAGCCTGCTGGCCACGCGCATCGAGCGCGAGCAGCGCCAGCCGGGCGACGCCGACTTCGCCAATGTCGAACTACGGGGCACGGTTGCTGCGCTCGACACGGCGGCGCAGACCTTCACGATCGGCGCGACTACGGTCAACTACCTCGGCGCGACGGTTACCGGGACGCTCGCCAACGGCGTCCGCGTCGAGGTCGAGGGCGCGATCGTCGGCAGTACACTGAACGCCGACCAGGTCCAGGTGCAGCCGGTCACCGAACCCGCGGGCAACCGTATCGACCTCGACGGCCCGATCTCCGCGACCAACACCGCGACGCGCCGCTTCGACCTGCTGAACTTTCACGTCGACTACGCCACGGCAACCGTCGTCGGCACGATCGCCGACGGTGCGCGCGCCGACGTGCAGGGCACGGTCGACACGACGGACACCACGCTGATCCATGCAACGCGCGTCGAGATCGGCCATCGCGACGGCGGCTCCGGGCGCGCCGACGGCGAGGTCAAAGGCGCAGTCACCGGGATCGACACCACGCTGCTGACGCTGAACGTCAGCATCAATCTCTTCTTCCTCGACGCCGGCACGATCGTCGAAGGGAACGACGCGCCCGTCGCGTTCAACACCATCACCGTCGGAACGCCGGTCGAGGTGAAGTTCGACTCGACGCGCGTGCAGGGCAGCCGCCAGTACGCGACGAAGATCGAAATCACGGACCCGACTGCGGGTGAGCCGTTCGAAGTCAAAGGCACGGTCACGGCATTCGACGGCGTCGCGCGCACGCTGACCGTCAACGGTTACAACGTCACGGTCGACAGCGCCACGACTTACTTCGATGGCCGTCGCTCGTTCACGGTTGCCGAGTTCTTCGGCACAAGCCGGCTCGATCGCGTGGTCGAAGTGCGCGGCCCCGCCACCGGCATCAACGTGGTGGCGAGCCGCATCCAGCTCGAATAGGCGTCCGAACCCATGACCTACCTCCGGTTTCTGATTCCACCTTATCAAGGTGTCCTCAAAACCGGCAGGAGCCCATTCAACTGTGTTTCAATCCACGCCCGCTCTACATTGAGCGGGCGACCTCCATCCCGTCATGTCTTTGAATACACAACTTTTAATCGTGACTTGCCGCGAACCCTGAATGGAGAAAGCATTGTGCGTCATCGGGACTGTTTCGACCAGTGTGGAAACGTAGGTGTCGCCGGGATATGTTTGGGCCGCGAACTGTGCGGGAGAATCGGCGCCGCTTGAGGTTCGCGCTGGTGTCAAACGACGAGGGGGCCGTCGAAATCGGTCGCGCGAAACCGGCCGTGTTCCTTCACGTGCAGTTCGACGGGTTCGGTCAGCCGATAGAAGCGCAGGCAGTCTTCGTCGAGACTGATGATGTCGAGGAGCTTACGCTCCAGTTCCTCGTACTGCATCAGGTCGACCTGGCATTCAAATATGGATTTCTGCACGCGCTGGCCGACGGCCTCGCAGGCGCGGGCGACGCGGCGCAGGCGGCGGCGCCCCTCCTTGGTTTCGGTTGCGACGTCGTAACAGACGATGACCAGCATGGGCTGGTCGATCAGCGCGCGATGAACGGCAGATAGGCTTCGGTGTCGCCCCGAAGTGTGCGTGCCAGCAGCCGCGCCTGAAGCTGCGGCAGCAGGCCGATCGGTACTTCGGTTTCAAGCAGTGGATGGACCAGCGTCTCCTGCTTTTTCTCCTGCCAGGCGATGCTGATCGCGCGGCGTGCGTCATCGGTCATCAGGACCGCGCCACCTTCGGCGAGGCGAAAATCATCGGCCTTGAGCTGGCCGCGATTGATCAGCGTGAGTGCCAGGCGATCGGCCAGCACCGCACGGAATTCTTCGACGAGATCGAGTGCCAGCGCCGGTCTTCCTGGCCGCAGCACATGCAGGAATCCGAATTGCGGATCGAGGCCGACGGTTTCCAGTGCGCTGCGGCAGTCGTGCGTCAGCAGGGTGTAGAGGAAAGACAGCAGCGCGTTGAGCCGATCACGCGGCGGGCGGCGGCTGCGGCCGTCGAGCGCGAACGCCTCGCGTTGATCGGCACGCAGCAAGAGGTTGATCGCCGCGAAATAGCCGCGCGCCGCTTCCCCTTCCACGCCGCGCAGCACGTCGAGGTCTTCCGCAACGGCGACCGCGCGCAGGCTGGCATCGAACTTGATCACAGCGGCATCGAGTGTTTCGCGATCGGCCTCGGTCTTCGCTTCACGGGCGCCGCGCTGAAGTACCGCGCGGCTGTTGCGCAGCTTGCCGGCAACACAGGGCTTGGCGATCGCCAGCGCGCGGGCGGGATCGGCCGCCGCCTCGAACTGCGCCTTGCGCAAGAGCACATTGCCGCTCACCGGCCCTTCGATGCGTGCGCGAAAGCGGCCGTTGCGGTCGAGCAGCGTCATGCTGATGCCGTCGGCAGCGCAGCGTCCAATCAGCGCCGGTGAGATCAGCACGTCGCCAAAGCAGACGATGCCGCCGAGATGATGCAGCGGCACGCGCAGGCGCGTCTCGCGTTCGATCTCGATGCGCACGGTGTCGTTGTCGAGATGCAGGTAGCTGCCCGTGGTCGTCACGTACAGTGTGTTGAGCAGCGTGTACGAAGTGGTCATACCGTGTGGTAGAGATCGGCCAGCAAGCTGCGATAACGGCTTTGCGCGCTCAACGCGGCCGGCTGGCAGAGCTCGATCAGGGAGCAGTGCTTGCAGCGGGCATCGTTGACCGGCGCCGGCAGGCGCGCCGCCGTCAGCATCTCGCGCACGGCGGCGGTCGCCGTCTCAACTTCTGCACGCAGCGCCGGAGTGATCATTACTTCGCGCCGTCGCCGCGAACTGAAATGGAAGATTGCGCCCAGCGGCACCGGCTTTCCCGTCATCTCCTCCAGGCACAGCGCCTGCGCTGCGAGTTGCAGATCATCATGGGCGCGCTGGCGCTTCGGCCCATGCTTGTATTCCACTGGATAGGCGGAGCCGTCCCGTGCGAACTCCACCAGATCGGCCTTGCCGACCAGCCCGAGCCGATCGCACCACAGGGGCAGGGCGCGCTCGATGCGCAGCGTGCCTTCAAGCGCTGCGCCGGGTTCGTCAACCAGCGCATGCACGGCGTTGCCGCGCGCGGTGTAAGCGTTGTTCGCAAACACTTGCTCGACATGGATCAACGCACACTGGCGCGGGCAGTAGCTCCAGTGCTGGAGCGCAGAGATCGCGATGGGTTCGAGCGCGTCGCTCATCGGCTCAGCTGTCGAAAATGCAAGTCAGCAGTTGCTCTCGCGTCCAGCCCTGATGCTGCGCAGCCTCCGAGAGGATCGCAGCCAGCGTGCCGATTTTCAGCGGTACGTGAGCGGGAATCGTCAGATGGTGTTCCGTGGCACCCGCCAGCGTCAGCCGGATGTGGCTGCCGGTCTGGCGTGTGATCCGATAGCCGAGCTTGCCAAGCGCCTTGGCCCGCTCCGCGCCGCCAAGATCACGCGGCAGCTTCACGCGGCAATCACCTCATCGCGAACGAAATGCAGGCGGATCAGCTTCGGCGCAATGTCGGGCTCGAAGTGGCAGGCAACCGCATCGCGCACGTGTGCGTGCAGCTCGGGCAGCGTCTCTGCCTCCACGAAGATCGCTTGCCCGGCGGCGCGCGCCGTAAACCCGCCTTCCGGCGCTTCTTCGACGACAAAGACTATTTCGGTATTCATGCGATGTACTCGATCTGCGAGCGCGCGCCTTCAGGATTTAGGTATCAGCGTTACGCCCGATGCTACCGGCAATTTGGCGCCGAGGGTGATCTCTCGTTCATCGAAGCGCTGGTGATAATCCGGGTTGCCATGCCTGATTAACGGCCAATCGCCGGGATATCATCGCTATCAACATGCTTGGAGTACTCAAATGGCTGACCTCATGTTGCGTAACCTGGACGATGCTCTCAAGGAGCGGTTGCGCATGCGCGCCGCGAAGAACAGCCGCTCAATGTCCGAGGAACTGCGCGAAATCGTTCGTGAGGCCCTTACCGGGCAGGATCGTCGCGTCGAATTCAAAAAACTTGCGGCTGAAGTTCGGGCGCTCAGCGCCGGCAAACCGCAAACCCCTTCCGAGATTCTGATCCGCGAGAGTCGTGACAAGCGATGCGGGCCAGGATGGTGGTTGACGCAAGCGTCGCCGCCAAATGGCTGGTCTCCGAGCCCGACTCCGAAGCGGCTCACGCTCTGCTCGACAATGAACTGCTGGCGCCGGATATCCTGTTCGGCGAATGTGCCAACGTTCTTTGGAAGAAAGTGCTCAGGAGCGAACTCGACGCTGCCACTGCGCAAACTGCCGCGAGGGCGCTGCTCGCGGCCAGCGTCGATACCTATCCGAGCATTCCTTTGATACCGAAAGCATTGCAGCTCGCGATCCAGGTCAAGCATCCGGTTTACGGCTGCCTCTACCTCGCACTCGCGGTGGCGGAGAATGCTCCAGTCATCACGGCGGATCGGCGACTGTACACGCGTTGCCAGCAAACCGATGCGCAGCCGCTGGGCTTGCGCGTTCATCTGCTCGGGCAGGCATCGCAGGAGCCTGCGGTTCACTAAAACCCTTCAATGATTTCTGGGACGAGCTCGTCGAGTTCACTTATTTTAATTGATCCATTTACGTTAACGGTAAGGGACCGGTGTACCTTCGCCGACGAGTGCTGCCCTGCCTTGCAATTGTGTTTCCACCAAATCACCTTGAGCACTTCCATACTGCCATCAGGCCGCGCTGAGGACGCGTCGTTCTCGAAGAGTTTTGGAAGCAATGCCTTGATAATTTCGGCATCGTCGTCGCAAAAACCAGTGCGTTCGGCTAGTTGCGGATTGATGCTGCCGAAGCAGACATAGATGCCATGATCTACACGGTGTTTCATGCCCATCTGATCCGACTGCCGCTTTTCACCGTCTCCCTCCAGGCTTGTGCTCTTGACGATCTGTACGCTCTCAACGTCGATGCGTTCCACGCTGAAAGCCGACTGTATCGTGACTGGTCCTCGTACCGGGATTGATACGCCGTCGCCGTCACGCGCGCTGCTTGTTTCACCAGTCTCGCCTTTACCTTTCTTTTGCTTCTTGCCTTTGAACGGGAATACCTGACCCAACGCACGGACATCAAACCATGTCTGACAGGCTTTTTTTACCGCTGCATCACGGTTTCCCATGAGCTCTGGCGTTAAGACAGCTTCGGCGCGAGCGCGGAGATTTATTGCACCATCAATGCGACGTTCGTCCGCCTGAACGAAGATCGCAAAGCCTTCCCGCTGGCCTTCGGCGAGTGACAAATATCTGTCGATAAGCCGATCTCGAACCTTGCGTTTGATGCAAACGTCGCTGACCTCACCGTAGCCAGAGTAGTCAGTTCTTGGCCTGTTGCCGTTCAGTGGATCACCGTTCGGATTGGCCTTGGCCACCTTAAAAATGAGGGCGAAGTCGATCTTGTGGTTCAGTGTTTTCATGAGTTAATCCTTTCGCTGTTGTCATTAGTCGCGTCAATTTCCGGCTCGTCAGTCGTCTCGTCAGGCTTTTTCCATAGCTCTTGCCGTTGACAATGGAAACCAAGCAGGAATTCGCCCGTAAGTGGTGCCTCATTTATGAATTCGTCTGTCAGGAATTTGTCGTTTACGTTGTCCAGGAGTTGCTCCATTTGTATCAAAAACGTTTTTCGCTTAGCCCGCAGGCGCGCCTTGTACGGGGTTAGTGCCAACTCAATGATTCTCCAAGTCGAGAAAGGCCGATCTGCGAAGCGTTGCATCAGGCGTGCTGATGTCGTGTCACGCTCTTCTCCTGCAACATACAGCGCCCGGCCTTCAATATGGTCAGCGAGTGCCAGCAATCTCCCGTACAAGTAGTCGCGAGTTGTGCGGTTCGGTTCTAATGACATTTGATACTCCATTTCGGTGTGCCGGCCCCTGAATAGCGCGCAGGCTATGCCAAGGCACTTTTCCCACTGACTTTCGTAGCCATCTTGGGTTTTCTTAAAACTTATGCGGTGACTCGCATGTCGGACTGCAGACAGGACAAGGTCAGTCGGCAATGACTGTGCGTCGATGATGCAGGGCAGCAACCTTTCCAGCGTCGCCTTGAGCAACTTGGCATCTACGTGCGCCTTTCTTGATTTTTGGTCCCATCTCCCGAATGCAGCCTCCGCAATATCTGGCGGGGAAGGTGCGCCTGTGAACCTTTTGCCAGCGCCGAAGTTTTGCGGCCAGGCGCACTTCGAGTGCCAAGTTTCGATTCGCTCCAGAAACTCCGAACCCTTGAGTTCCCGGTAGTAGGTTATGGCCATTCGACCGGGCGTCGCCGAGTCGAGGCCCATCACAACAACCTCGTCGGTTGGGTTCAGATTTGCTCGGTAGCCGGCGATGGCTGATTTCAAGCGGAGTGCAAAAGCCTCTGACGTATCGCTCGCGAGAAAGCCTGCATCTGTGACACCAATGGATGCACCGAAGAGTTCAAACGTCGAAGCGAACGGATCGGGCACTGGTGTCCCCGCGACTGCCCAACTCACGATGACTTGATCATCGTTTCGATAGCCCTGCCTGGAAATCAGCCATCTCAGCGCACTGTGGGCCTTCTGACTGACTTCAAATCCGACAGTGCAGGCCTGCCTGCCATAGTCATTTTTTCCGTCGGTAAATCGGCCCCGAAATGTATACCCGTCGAAATCATTGGCAGATATCAGTTTGCCGCCATCACCGGGATTGCGAACGAATCTAGGGTGGTTCTGACCTATTCGCCGGGATTCACCGGTCGCCACGCAGAAACCTGTACGGCCGGTCCGTGTGAGGTCAAAAGCCGTCCAAGATTCGATTAACGCTTGGTCTTCCCACGTGCTCGAACACGGGTCGCCGACACGTTCAACTCGCCAACGTACGAATATCTTTCTATCCGGTACTTTTGCCTTCGTCCCCTGAGCGCTCTCAGCGGTCATCGGGAGTAGATCTGCTTGACCGAGATCGGACCATAGCGTGCCAGTCTTGACGTACTTCAGGATGGCTTTCGCCTTTGGGTGAGCAAGTGGCAATGCGCACCATTCGTCCAACTGCGCGACAAATAATTTGTGGCGTTCGGGATCGCGATCAGGAAGGTCCGACGCGCAGTAGCTGAGTTCTTCACAAAGGGGATGAGGTGCAGGTTTGGTTGAGGTGCGGCCTGCTGACGATTCGGTGGCTGGAATTAGCGTCGGCCCTTCGATTCGTTCAAGTTTCCTGGCTCTGCGAAATGAACCGTCTGAATCGAGCACGATTTCGACATGCGCTCTTTTGACGATATGAGAAACGGGCCAAAGCTGACCGCCGGCAATCCCGGGCGAGTTGGCGCAATGGTCGTAAGTCTCATGCAGCTTTTGAATCCAGCTCATTCCAGTACCCCGAGCGCCGCCGCTTCCTTGTCCACCGGAAACAGGTTCTGGTCAGGACCGAAGGGCTTGACCGTCATAGTCCGCACGAATTTTTTGTGCCGACAATTGTCTGGTCGTTCAAAACGAATGATGCCGTCAACCATCGTCGTCGGTTGAAAGCGGGCATGCAGCTTCTCATCGCCTGTCTCGTCGGGATAGTCGAAGCCGTGGAACATGAGGCCGAAGGCCAACTCGCCAGCATCGTCAAGTGCGCCTGTTCCGGTACCAAACTCGCAAGGCTCGACATAAGCTTGGCAATCTCGGGTGCCGAGAAAAATATCCTGTCGGCCGCCGCGTTCAAGCATTCGACGAGCTATGGCGTAATGCTTGCCCTCGATTTGATCAACACGTAATGCGTCACGATGAGTGTTCCACTCAAAGTGAGCGCGCACCTGATATTCGACATCGGCGAGAAAGGTGTAGATCGCCAAGCTGTTGCCGCCGCCGAATTCCTGGGGCTTCGTTCCCTTGGTTTGTGTGCGTATGCGTTTCATCACACGCACATCGTCAATCAGCCAGATCAGTGTCGGCTTCCAGTAAATCGACTTGACCACGCCCTTCAGCGCTTCGTAGGTGGGCACATGGTACGAACATTTTTCCCCGCCGACTTTGGTAAGCGGGTCGGTGAACAGAGCGTACCGACCCCACACCTTGAACTCGATGCTGTTACGCAGGTTAGGCATTTAGCGTCTCCATAAGAGAAACGGGTTCGGTAGCCAAGCCAAATTTATGGCTGTAGTACTCGTGTTTCAGGCAAAGAATCCGGGTGTCTGGCTTTACCTCGTGCACCGCTCCTGCGTCTTTCAATTTCTGTAAGACGTGCGGAAAAACATTAACGGTATACTGCTGCGCTGCACGCATCAGGCTGAATTCCATCTCGACGTCGAACGCGGCATAGAGATCGGCGATGAGTTTCTGCCCTTCCTTGCCAAAAGGCACAACAACACCTTGCGTCGGCGCGTCTATCGCTTTGAAAGCCTTGGCGGCGGTCATGAAGGCTTGCCGCAAGAAGACGCCCGGTGCGACGCCCTTGCGCTGTCCGTATTCTCTGACGGCCTGCTCGTTCAGTGAAAGTAGATTGAGCAAGGTATCCGAGTGACCAATCGCGCTGGCTGCTACCGGGTAGCTCATGTCATTTCTTCGATCAAAGAAGTAGTACTGGTAGTAGCCGGCCAAGGCTAGCGGACCCACAATGTTGTCGCGGAAACGTGTCGGGTCTTTCGCATAATCGTCCAATACTCGATCAGCCTTGTCGCGTCCGATCAAAATGTCCGGCAGATTCGCGAGGCGCTCATCCTGCGGGTTGACGACATGTACAATGCCCGGCTCCGGTCGGCCATTGCGATTGCAGCGCCCAGCTGCCTGCGCGATTGAGTCCAGGCCCGCTGTGAAGCGGATGACGACACCGAAGTCCACATCGACGCCAGCCTCGATAAGCTGTGTGCTGACGCAAAGAATAGGCTTACTGTCTTTAAGGCGCAGCCTGACGCGGGCGAGTTCCCGCTTTCGGTGAGCCGGACACATGTCGGTGCTCAGGTGGCAAATATCATCGTCCTTCAGCTGCTGGCCGCAGAGCCGGAACACGCTTCTTGCGGCATCTTTGGTGTTGACTATCACGAGGCAGCTTCCGGCTCGCTGCACTTCAGCCAGTGCAAGCCGTGCTACTTCATCATGACTCCAGCCGCCTGGCTTTCGCCCATCTCGAACCTCAACCCGCTTCAAATCGTCGAATAGCTTCTGCACGTCGGGCATAAGTTCGTGCTGTTCGGCCAGACGAATAGCACCCTTGTCCTTCGCGACGCGATGGAGCAGTGGTTGTGTCGCCGTGCAAAGTACGACAGTGCAGTTGCACTGGTCCACGAGAAAGTTGATTGCGTTATTGAACAGATGAACGCACTTGATCGGTAGCGTTTGCACTTCATCAAAAATCAGCACTGCATTTGCCAACTGGTGCATACGGCGGGCACCGCGAGTGCCTGCCCCAAATAGTGATTCCAGGAACTGGACCATCGTCGTATAAACGACCGGCGCATCCCAGTTTTCACAGAGAATCTTTTCGCGCCAGGTCTGCTGCTCTGGCGTGACGCTTCCATGGTGCTCGAGGACAACCTTGCCGTGATCGGCTGGCGCATCGCCAGGTTCTAGAATTGCGCGCACCACCTGTGCGTTCTGATCGATGATCGACGTGAATGGAATCACGTAAATGATCCGGTCTAGTTCGCGTCTCTGTGCGTGATGCAGAGCGAATCGGAGACTCGCGAGCGTCTTTCCGCCGCCGGTTGGTACCGTCAAAGTGTAGACGCCACCGGCGCGTTCCGCCGCATCCCGGCAATGGTCGGAAATATCCCGACGCAATCCATCAATTGGATGTATTGGTGTCAGCGTACTCAGGTGAAACTCCAGACGATCGACCAAGATTGGCCACGTCACGTACTCACCTGCAGGTCGGAAGCCTTTGGTTCGACTATGCTCAAAGTCCGCAGTGTCGACGCGGTCGGCGTCGATCAGGCAACTGAAAAGAAAACGCACTGCGAGTCCAACCTGTTGCAATGCGACTTGCGGCCCGGTTGCATTGTCTCCGGCGTTATTTGCAGCAATCCCCTTGATGAGTTTGTCGAGGGTCAAAGCGATTCCCTCGTCCCGGAGCAGCAGATTGGCGCGTGCCAGAATCCCCGCATCCGCGACTGAAGTTACTTCGTCGAGATGCGTTCGCTGCTGCGCCTTGCACATGCGTTTGGAAAAAACGTCCTCTCCAAAAGTTACAGTGTCGGCACCGACACAGTCGATCAATCCGGAGTGATGGGAGGCAACGCATAGCGCCAGTACTTGGGCTGCGATGTGCTCCCGCTGGTTCTTGCCGCCCAACTCGCGCCATATGTACTGGGCGCCAGCCGTCGAGTGATCGACTTTCCCCTTAAGCTGTTTCGCGTCAACGTAATCATCTTCGTCTGAATCAACGAGGCCCAGTGCAGAACCAAGGTAATTTTGGAACTGTGCACTGTACTTGCCGAGGTCATGCAGCAGGCCAATTAATTCGCCAGCAGGTGCCAAGCCGAGTTTGGATGCGAGTCTGCCGGAAAGTTCACCGACGTTTCGTAAATGCACATGGAGGGGCTGCGGCGTTTTGTCAAATGCGCGCCAATGAGCAATTGGCAGTTTGCCCAATTGTTCATTCTTCGCTGACTTGTCGTCGGTCGACATCACCAAGTCTCCATCTGAAGTTCAAACCGAACGCGCTTCGACGGATTAGAGCTGCTTTCGACGGGGACATTACGTGCCGCCTGCCGATCGCCGCGATCCGTGATCTGCCTGACAGCAATATTGTCGACACGAGGCTCATGACCGAGCTTGTGTGCGCCGGCCCTGACTTCAACTGCTCGCGTGTCATAGCGGTTGCCGGGCTCGCATCGCAGGGTCGGCGGCAAGTTGACCTTCGGTCCCAGCCTCGCGGTCTCACTCTGGTGATACTGGAAGCCGGGGGTTGGTGAGATTTCCAGCAAGACGCTACTTGAGGCAGCGACGGCCGACAGTGGCGTGGCGACCAGCGCCGGTGCACCGACGCTGGTCGCCAGCTTGTAAAACACCCCCGTAAACTCTCGGCGCTGCATGTTGATCCCCGTCCCGTCGTCTATTGGACGACTTATTGCGCATCTGAGCACATCCCAAGCTCAAATCCTGAGCTTCAGTACGCGGCGCCGAAATTATTTTTCGCGGTCGGTTGGCGCGCTCACATAGTGGTCCAGCGCAGTGCGCAGGCGCTGCACGATCAAGGCGCGTAGCGAAGGCGGCTCCAGTACTTCCACTTCAGCCCCATGCCGCAGCAGGTCCATCGCCAGTTCTTCGGGGCGGTTATAGGGCAGGCGCCGGATCATGCTGCCGTCGTCGAGATGGCGGTCAGTCTGCTCGGGATGCCAGAACTCATCGGCAACCCAGCGTGTTGCGAATTCGCTGAAATGGAGTTCTGCCCAGGTGCTGGCGGCGCCGGAGAATATTCCGTAGGCGGCCGCGTCGGCGTCCTCTGCGGGGGCAGCCTCGTGCGCTTCGGTCTGCAAAGTTTTTGCGGCAATCAGCCGTTCAATGGCAAAGCGGCGTGGCGCCTGGCGCTGGTGACACCAGGCATCGAGATACCAGTTGTCGCGATACAGCACCAGACGTTGCGGTGAAATCTCGCGCTCGCTGAACTGTTCGCGGCCGCGGTCGAGATAGCGGATCGTGAGTCGTCGGCGCTGCGCGAGCGCGCTGGCGACTGCCGTGAAAAACTCACCCGGCGAGCGCGCCTGAGCGCGCATCAGGCGCAGGCGCTTGTGCCAGTCCGGGAGACCGACACCTTCACGCGCCAGCAGGTCCGCGATCTTCTGGCGGAACGGCTTCAGGGATTCGGCGACCAGACCGGAGGGCTCGTCGGCAGTGAGCTGTTCCAGGGTCAGCAAGGCGGACAATTCGCGGGCCGAGAACCAGAGGCCGGGCAGTTCGAACTTCTCACCGGAGCGATAGCGATAGCCGCCGGCTTCGCGGTCGAACGTCAGCGGCGCGCCGAGGCGGTCACGCAAGTAGGCGACAACACGCTTGGCCGTCGCGGGCGAGCAATCGTCGAGCTCGCGCTGGATGTCGGCCATCGGCAGCGCAACGCGGCGTTTGTCGAGCGCCCGGTGCAGCGCAAAAATCCGATCCAGGGGATTCATACAGTGACTTCCATGTCCAATTTCCCGCTCAGCTTTTCCGGTAGGGAATCAAAAGCTCAATATCGCGCATCGGGTAATGCTTGCGGTTCAGTGTCATCAACTTGCCGTCATGGTGATCGGCGGTCGCCGCGATCAGCGCGTCGGGCAGGAGGGAACCGTGAGATTTTCCGTAGCGGCGAACGTAAGCACAGGCCGTGCGAGCGACCGGTTCACTGACGTCAAAGCATTGCATTAAGCCGATGAAGGCATCGAGTGAGCTGCGTTCGCCGTCACGCAGGACTGCTTCGAGTTCTGCAATGCGGATCACCGAGATTGCCAGTGATCCGGATGCGAGTTGTTCCTTGATCACAGCGGGGGCTTGCGGAAGGCCGCGCAGGAAGTCGATCAGCACGTCGGTGTCGACGATCACTTCGCCCTTCGCGCGTCGCGTTGCGTCCAGCCGGCTCGGAGTGCGCGAACATCGGTTTCACTTTCGGGACGATCCGCCCAGAGGCCGCAGGCCCGGTCGATGATTGCGATCAGATCGTCCTGCGCGCCGGTTGCCATGTAGCGATCCACCGCCTCCCTGACCAGGTTGGACAGGGTGGTGCCACGGTGGACAGCGAGACTGCGCAGACGGCGATGCATCTGGCGATCCAGATAGATCTGCGTGCGCTGCATAGATGTATGTTTGGGCACCATGATGTAAATGGCAGATTAGTCCGGACGTAAGGTCCTTATTCAATGGCTCGGCTTTTCAGAAGTCCAGATCGAGCGCGCCGCAGAGCCAGTCGATCAATGGACTCGCCAACTTGTGATGACGCAGCACGGTCTTCAGAAGATCGGGCGACAGCAGCGCCTCGTCGTCGAGCGGCGCGCCGCAGACGTAGTCCTTGCGCTTGAGGTCTTCGATCAGTTCGTGCGCGGGGTCAAAACCCTTCGGCGGGCGGCTGAGGCTGTCGCCGCCGAGGTCGCCGAAGGTTTTCCGGAAAGTCGCCGAACGCGTTGCGGACTTCCAGCTTGCCGGGTTGTTGAGCAGATACGCGCGGATGCGCTTGAGCGTCTCCGGTTGCGGATGCCAGAGGCCGCCGCCGACGAAGCTTTCGCCGGGCTGGACGTGCAGATAGAACACCGGCGCGTCGAGCCGGCCCATCGTGCCCTGATCGGCGTCGCCACCGCGCGTCACGGCGCGCGTCGCTGCGTGGTAGAAACTCGCGCCGGCCCAGGCTTTGTACGGCGTCTTGTCGGCCGCAAAACGGGTGTCGCGATAGATGCGGAACATCGAGCCGCCGACCGGCTTTGGGTTCGCGACGTAATGCGGGCTGATGGTCTTGAGCGGCTCGGCAAGATCGCCGATCAGGCGCAGGAACGGGAACTTGACGTGATCTTCGTATTCGCCCTTGTGCGCGGAGAACCATTCCCGGCTGTTGTTTTTGGCGAGCCCGCGCAGGAACTTGAGCGAGGCGGGTGTGAAATAGGCGGCGCTGGCTTTGACCATTCGGTGAACTCCCTGAATGCACGCACGATGCCGCAACCGCGCCGGCTTTCCAAGACCGGATGCGACCTTGGTCGCTCGCGCTTGACGGATCCGGCCCCGACACCGTGTACTGCACGCCCCTGTCGCGCAATCAGGATCTTCGATGCCCCCGACTCACGCCGCTGTCCCTGCCTTCGTCGCCCCGCGCCGCGTGCTGATGGGCCCCGGCCCTTCGGACGTGCACCCGCGCGTTCTGGCGGCGATGGCCCAGGCGACGATCGGCCATCTCGATCCGGCCTTCATCGGGCTCATGGACGAGATCAAGCGTCTGCTGCGGCAAACGCTGCGCACCGACAATGACCTGACGTTCCCCATCTCCGGCCCCGGCTCGCTGGGCATGGAGACCTGCTTCGTCAACCTGCTGGAACCGGGCGATGTCTGCATCGTCTGCGAGAACGGCGTGTTCGGCGCACGCATGCGCAGCATGGCCGAGCGCAGCGGTGCACGCGTGGTCACGGTCAGCGATCCCTGGGGCCGCGCGATCGATTGCGCAAAAGTCGAAGCGGAGCTGGCGGCGAACCCCGGCGTGCGCCTGCTGGCCTTCGTACAGGCCGAGACTTCGACCGGTGCTCTGTCCGATGCGCGCGAGCTTGCGCGGCTGGCGCAGCGCTTTGGTGCACTGAGCCTTTGCGATGCGGTGACCTCGCTGGCCGGCGTGCCGCTCGAGATCGACGCCTGGGGTATCGACGCGGTCTACAGCGGTACGCAGAAATGCCTGTCCTGCCCGCCGGGTCTGTCGCCGGTCAGCTTCTCGCCGCGCGCGATCCAGCGACTGCGTGAACGGCGCACGCCGGTGCAGAGCTGGTTCCTCGACCTGACGATGGTGATGAACTACTGGGCCAGTGGCGGCGGCCGGCGCACCTACCATCACACCGCGCCGGTCAATGCGCTGTATGGCCTGCACGAGGCGCTGCGGCTGCTGCACGAGGAGGGCCTTGAACAGAGCTGGGCGCGACACGCGCGGCTGCACGGGGAGCTGGCGAAGGGTCTTGCTGGCCTGGGCCTGGAACTGGTCGTGCCGGAAGCCGAACGGCTGCCGCAGTTGAACGCGGTTCGCGTACCAGCCGGAATCGACGAAGCGGCCGCACGGCAGCGATTGCTCGACGAGTTCGGTCTCGAAATCGGCGCCGGCCTCGGTGATTTCGCTGGCAAGGTCTGGCGTATCGGCCTCATGGGTCAAAGCTGCAGCGAGGCGCATGTGCGACTCTGTCTCGAAGCGCTGGCCGCAGTGTCCGGCCGCACGCGATAGCAGGGTCATGCCGCGTGGGAAATGCGACCCATGCCGGTCACGAGAGGTACTCTGTCCGGCACGCTATATAGCGAAGGCAAAAAACAAGACGAGGTGCGGGCCATGACTGCAATCGAGAAGCTGGCAATCCCCGAAGTGCGCAGCAGGGTTTCAGCAGAGGAGTGGGCGCAGCGCGTCGACCTGGCGGCGGCGTACCGGCTGGTCGCGCTGTATGGCTGGACCGACCTGGTGTTCACGCATATCTCCGCGCGTGTGCCCGGCCCCGAGCATCATTTCCTGATCAATCCCTACGGCTTCATGTTCGACGAGATCACCGCGTCGAGTCTGGTCAAGGTCGATCTCGCCGGCAGGAAAGTCATGGACTCGCCCTACCCGGTGAATCCGGCCGGCTTCGTGATCCACAGCGCGGTTCACGCCGCGCGCGAGGACGCCGGCTGCGTGCTGCACGTGCATGCGCTCAACGGCATCGCCGTGTCGGCGCAGAAGACCGGCTTCCTGCCGATCTCGCAGCAGTCGATTTTCGTGATGTCCTCGCTCGCGTATCACGACTACGAAGGTGTCGCGCTGCTCGATGACGAGAAGCCGCGCCTGGTGCGCGATCTCGGCAACAACACCTATTTGATGCTGCGCAATCACGGGCTGTTGACCGTCGGCCGCAATCCGGCGGAAGCCTGGGTTGCGATGTACATCTTCGAGAGCGCCTGCGCGATCCAGATTCGGGCGCAGGCCGGCGGCGGCGGCAACAACGAAAACCTGCTGCCGATTCCGCAGGCCATCCTCGATGGCGGCAAGGCCCAGATGCAGCAGGCCACAATGGGTCTCGGCGCCGGCCTGACCTGGCCGGGCCTGCTGCGCAAGCTCGACCGTATCGATACGTCGTACCGCGAATGACGGCGGTGTTCGATGCCGCCGCGCTGACCGCCTGGCAGGCCGCTGGCGAGACAACGACGC
The DNA here is from genome assembly GCA_043781855.1 of Nevskia sp. Classification (GTDB taxonomy): domain Bacteria; phylum Pseudomonadota; class Gammaproteobacteria; order Nevskiales; family Nevskiaceae; genus Nevskia. The sequence goes on from JAYWBB010000056.1 coordinate 59,481, forward strand.
ATCGCGGTCACACGATCTTCGTCAACGAGGCTCGGTGCGAAGGCGCTGGCGAGACGCTGGTCTGCATCCACGGGTTTCCCACGGCCTCGTTCGACTGGCAGCCAATGTGGGAGGCGCTCGGCGAACGCTTCGCGCGCGTGCTGGCGCTGGACATGATCGGCTTCGGCTTTTCGGCGAAGCCGAGACATTACGACTACTCGATCTTCGATCAGGCCGATCTGTTCGAGGATCTGCTGCGGCAGCGCGGCATCATGCGTTACCACATCCTCGCGCACGACTACGGCGACACCGTTGCGCAGGAGCTGCTCGCACGGCACGAGGACCGGCAGGCCGTGGGCGACACTTCGCTGATCGTGCAATCGATCTGCCTGCTCAACGGCGGCCTGTTCCCGGAATCGCACCGGCCGGTGCGCGTGCAGAAGTTGCTGCTGACGCCGTTCGGGCCGCTGGTTTCATGGCTGATGAACGAACGCCGCTTCATGCCGAAGTTCAGCGCAGTGTTCGGCCCTGAGACCCAGCCGACCCCGGCAGAGCTGCACCTGTTCTGGCAGCTGATTGCGCACAACGACGGCAGCCGGATCATGCATCGCCTGATCCTCTACATCCCCGAGCGTCGCGCCAACCGCGCGCGCTGGGTCGGCGCGCTGCAGACGACACACGTGCCGCTGCGCTTCATCAACGGTGCGCTCGATCCGATTTCCGGCGCGCACATGGCGGCGCGTTATCGCGAGCTGGTGCCGCATCCCGACGTGGTCCTGCTGCCAACGGTCGGGCATTATCCGCAGGTGGAAGACCCGGCTGGCACGCTGCGCGCGTTTCTTGAATTTCACGCCACGCGAGCTTAGGGAAACTCTGGAAAGTACTTGAACCCTTCTCCCCCCGGAGAAGGGCAGGGATGAGGGACTTTCAATCCAGGACTTTTCTTGACTTGAACCGCCCTCACCCAACCCCCTCCCGGAGGGAGAGGGCTTTCAGAGGGTTCCTCAAGAGCCGAGCGCCAGCGCATTCAGCGCCGATGGGCTGCGCGTGGTCGTCTGCAGCCGCGAGGCAATGCGTTCGACCAGATGGTCGGCATCGCGCGCCACGCCCGAGAAAACGTCCCGGTCCCCAAGTGTAGAGCCAGGGCAGGCTACCTGCCATTCAGTCATAACGGCGGACCCTGCTGTTTCACCTGATCAGCAAGCTGTACGAAACCACCCGCCTGCTGATCACCACCAATCTGAGCTTCTCGGAATGGGGCAACGTCTTCGGCGACGCCAAGATGACGACGGCGCTGCTCGACCGTCTGACCCATCACAGCGACATCATCGAAACCAGCAACGATTCGTACCGCTTCAAGCATAGAAACACAACACCCAAAACCCCCCAATCCTAACCAACTTGGGCGGTCACTTTTAGATGCAAACCCGGGTCAGCTTTCGGTGCACGCTCCCAGACCGGGGCGGCGATCGTCGTCTGCAACCACGTCAGCTTCGTCGATGCGCTGATCGTCGGCGGCAGCGTGCGCCGGCCGCTGCGCTTCGTGATGTACCACAGGATTTTCAAAATCCCGGTCATGAATTTCATCTTCCGCACCGCGCGCGCCATTCCGATCGCCCCGGCGAAGGAAGACGAGGCGATGCTCAAACGCGCCTATGAAGAGATCGATGCGGCGCTGAAGAACGGCGAACTCATCGGACTGTTCCCGGAAGGTGGCCTGACGCCGGACGGCGACATCAAGGAATTCACGGCCGGTATCGAACGCATCATCGCGCGCACACCGGCGCCCGTCGTGCCGATGGCGGTGAGCGGCCTCTGGGGCAGCATGTGGTCGCGACTCCACTCGAATCTGCGACGCGCAAGACTGCCACGCCGGTTTCGTGCGCAGATCGAACTCATTGCCGAGGCGCCGGTGCCTGCCTCGGCCGTCACGGCTGTCGGCCTCGAAGCGCGCGTGCGTGAACTGCGGGGCGCGCGGGCGTAGCATGGAATTCCGGCGGCACGGAGCGGTCGATATGTTCATGCAGGCTTTGTTGAAACGGTATGGGGTCGCGGTGCTGACGGTGTTTCTGCCCGCCGCATTTGCGGCTCTGCCGACGTCGGCGCTCGCGCAGGGCACGATCTATCGCTGCCACGCGCTGAATGGCGATCTGCTATTCCAGGACAAGCCCTGCAACACGGCCTCGGGAACGCGCGAGGCGAAGAACAACAGCGAGGGCGAAATCATTCCGGGGGCGCCACCGCCCGCCGATGACGTGGCGCCGGTTGTCGAGCGCTACACGCGCTATCTCGATCTCGTCGCCAGGGATCGCCGCGAACAGCAGGCGGCCGATGAAGCCTCAGCCGCGCGCCTGAAGGCGCAAACCGAGGCCGAGCGTCCACCGGCGCTGGCCGCGCGCAGCTATCGCTCCGACTGTTCGCTGTTCGGGCCGAACGGCGAATGCGTGGAAAGCGCCTACCAGCCGCCGTATGCATTCTTTCTTCAGTGGCCACACTATCCGCGCTATCCCGGGCCCTATCGCCCGTCGGCGCCGCCACCGCTCCGTGACCCGCGTTCCGACGTTCATCCTTACAACCCACCGCCGCGCGTGCCGCGCGACGCGCGGGCCGAAATCCTGCAAATCAACTAGGAATTGGTAGATCCAGAATGTCAAAAAAAACCGTTTGCCTGTTCGTTCTCGGACTGAGCTTCGTTGCTGCACCGCTCGCTGTCCCGGCGCGGGACTCGGAGCATCCGATCATCGGCACCTGGACCTGGACACCCGAGGGCAAGAACTGCAAGGAAGTCTATGAATGGCGCGCCAACCACACTGGTCATGTCACCAGCGGCGAGGAAGTAACCGAAACGCGGTTCACGGTCTCGGCGAAGCCCGACCGGCACGGCTTCTACAAATTCGTCGACGAGGTCGTGAAGGACAACCGCGGCAAGGACTGCGCCGACTCGACCAAGGACAACACCGGCGAGAAGGTGACGTACTACATCCAGGTCCACCCCTCGGGCGACCAGATCAGGATCTGCCTGAAGCCCTCCGAGGATTCCTGCTTCGGACCGCTGATGCGGCTGCCGGAACTTGAAACCTAGTCGCCGCAGCGCCCACGGATCGATGAAACGCCTGCAGAAGCGGCCGCAAGCGGCAACGGCGTTTCGGTAGCGCGCCGATCTACTTCGGCGCGGTTGGCACCGGCACCGGCGGAATGTTCGCGGTCGAAGTCAGCAGCGTATCGATGCTCGCGAGATCCGCTTCGCTGAGACGTCCGGCCTGCTGCTTCAAGGTCAACACGCTGATCAGGTAGTCGTAACGCGACTGGTAATAGGTGCGCTGCGCGACATAAAGATTGCGCAGCGTGTTGAGCACATCGACCTCGGTGCGCGTGCCGACCTGCAGGCCGACCTGGCTCGACTCCAACGCGGTCTGGTTCGACTTCACCGACTGCTGGTTGGCGCGGACCGAAGCAATGCCCGAAATCACACCCTGATAGGCGTCGCGCGTCTGGCGCTCGACCGCGCGCAGCGTGCCTTGCGTGTTGGCACGCGTCTGATCGGCTGTGGCGACCGCCTGCCGGACCTGCGAAGAGGTCAGGCCGCCGCTGTAGATCGGCACGTTGAGCACAAGGCCGACGGCGGCGCGCGCCGAGTCGCTGTTGAAGTTGCTGCTGTTGATGTTCTCGCCATAATTCGCTTGCAGGCCCAGCGTCGGGTAATGCCGGGCGCGGATCGCGCCAACTTCGCGGTCGGCGATCTCGCTGTTGAGCTGCGCGACCTGCACGTCATAGTTCTCCTTGCGCGAGGCGTCGAGCCATTGATCGGGCGTGGCCGGATCAGGCGTGGCGAGCGGGATGTTTTCCTGCAGCGCCTGCGCGGTGTCGGCGTAACGGCCGGTGATTTCCGCCAGCGCGCGTTGCGCATTCGACAGCGTGCGCTCGGAGCCGATCAGGGTCGACACGCTGGTGTCGTAGCTGGCCTGCGCTTCCTGCACGTCGGTGATTGCGGCCAGTCCGACCTCGAAGCGTTTCTTCGCCTGCAGCAGCTGACGCTCGTTGGCGGTCCGTTCGGCGGTGTTGGTGCGCACCGCGTCGGTGGTGCTCAGTACATTGAAGTAGGCCTGCGCCACGCGCAGGATCAGCGTCTGCTGCGCGCTGCGATACGTTGCCTCCGCGAGTGCGACCTGGACACTGGCTTCCTTCAGGCGCCGGAACGTCTCGAAGCTCCAGATGGTCTGCGTCAGCGTCACCTGATACTGGTCGACGGTGTTGTAGTAGGCGAAGGTGTTCGATGTGGTTACCGCCGCCGCCGGGTTGGTCGGGTCGGTGATGATGCGGGTGTTCGTGGTCGTGATCTCGTTGCGCTCGCGCGAGAGGTTGCCCTGCGCATTGAGCTGCGGCAGAAACGCCGACAACGCCTGCGGCCGCACCTCGATCGAGGCGTCGCGCTGGAACTTCGCGGCGCGCAGCGTCGTGTCCTGGTTCAGGGCTTCACGGTAACTGTCGAGCAGATCGTTGGCGCTGGCATAGCCGGGCAGGACGAAGGCACTGGCGATGAGAACGCGGAAGGCGGAGCGGAGCATGAAGCTTCCCTGTTGATGCAGCGTTGTCAGTAGCGGGGAATCTGCGGGTCGATCGTCTGCGACCAGGCGTCGATCCCCCCGATTAGATGCGCAACCCGGGCAAATCCGTTGCGTTCGAGCAGACGGCCGCCCATTTCGCTGCGTACCCCGTGATGGCATAAGACGGCGATGGCCGCTTCCGGGTTTAATTCGCCGATGCGCGCCGGCAACTCGTCCAGCGGAATGTTGATCGAGCCGGGCAGACTGGCGATCCCGATTTCCTCGGGCATGCGGACATCGAGCAGCACCGTGCCGCCGGCATCCAGCAGGGCTTTCAATTCATCGGGGGCCAAGTTGCGCATGAGGGCTTCGACCAGCCGCCTCGCGGCGGGTTCTTTTACTGAATGTAACGAAGGGTAACATGCGAAAAAAGCCCGCCAGTGCTGACTTCAGGAGTTGAATTCTGGGCTGGATTCCTCAGACTTTGCCTCACTCGCAATGACTGCCTGGATAGACCAGCCCGGCGAGCGCGCTGCGGCTGAACGCCGAGCTTGCGATAGACGCGGTAAAGATGATTGGCGACCGTGCTCGGAGCGATGCCGATGCGCCGAGCGGCCTGCTTGAAGCTCAGGCCATGGGCGATCGCGTGACGATTTCGCGCTCGCGTGCGGTCAGGCAGTCCAGCGGGCCAGCGGGCCAGATGAAGATAGAGCCGACCGATGAAACGGTCGACCGCATCGACACCATCGCTGGTCGCCGCATCGTCCATCGATTTTTACCATTGAAAGATTCCGTCGTCGACCACTGCATCGCAGTGCCGCTGGTCGCCGCATCGTCCATCGATTCTCACCATTGAACGGGCAGTTTTTTTACTGTCTCTGGCCCGATGAGCCGGGAGCATACCCTGACCCTCGGGCAGCGCCCAATGGGCAGGTTGCCATGCGATGGATCGCCGACTGCACGCGTCGCTGAGGCTCGCGATCGGCCAATCAAGGCGCGCCTCAGGAACGGCCCGCGCAGCCGCCTCATCCCTTGCGTCGATCCGGTCCGGTCCGCCGGTTCTGGGTCTCGCCGAAGCGGATCACGTCGCGCTCATCCGACAGCATGCGGCGCGGGCCCGCGCGGCGGTCGAGCACGCGGACGACTCGGCAACGGCAGATTGCCGGCCGGTCGCAACCATCGAGCGGCAGCGTCGGAGTCCGGTCTTCCGGATACCAGACCTGCTCGATGATCCGCGCCTGCGCGCAGGCATCGTGCGCCGGCACGATCATCACGCCGAACTTGCGCGCGGCATCGACCTGCGCGTGATCGGGCAACGGTTCAAGGCCGGGCGTCTGCGCGCCCTCACGCGACGGCTGCTTCCGGCTCAGCGCGAAAGCCGCAATGCCGCCGAGGGCGATCAGCAGCAGCACCGCAAGCGCACTCGCCATCGATGTGTCCCCCCAATCGTTCGGCCGGCGGCAGAATCGTGTCGGCGATTTTCTTGCCGGACGTATTCGCGAACATGAGCCAGCGGCCATCGTAACGCCGCGCACTGGCGCTTCGCGAGACGGGACTACAGCCCACCCGCCGCAAATGCGACGGGTGGGCTGTGCCCGTCACACCTTCATCGTCAACTGCTTGATGATCGCCGGATTCTCCAGCGTCGAGATGTCCTGCGTGATCTCCTCGCCCTTGGCGATCGAGCGCAGCAGGCGGCGCATGATCTTGCCGCTGCGGGTTTTCGGCAGGCCATCGGCAAGGCGGATGTCGTCCGGCTTGGCGATCGCGCCGATCTCCTTGGCGACATGGTCGCGCAGTTCCTTGATCAGCGCCTCGGCTTCCTTGCCCTCGGGACGCGGCCCCTTGCAGATCACGAAGGCGAAGACGGCTTCGCCCTTGATCTCGTGCGGACGGCCGACGACCGCCGCCTCGGCGACGCGCGGATGGCTGACCAGCGCGCTCTCCACTTCCATCGTGCCGAGGCGGTGGCCGGAGACATTCAGCACGTCGTCGACGCGGCCCATGATCCAGTAGTACCCGTCCTCGTCGCGATGTGTGGAATCGCCGGCCACGTACAACCAGGTTTTCCGCCCTTCGGAGGCGGGGCGCGTAGTGTCCGGCCGCGGTTCGAACTGCCCGAAGTAGGTCTTGATGTAGCGCTCGTTATCGCCCCAGATGGTGCGCAGCATCGACGGCCAGGGCCGCGTGATCACCAGATAGCCGCCCGCCGTTTTGCCCCTGACCGGGTCGCCGGCTTCGTCGACCACGTCGGCGAAGAGGCCGGGCAGCGGCTGCGTGCAGGAGCCGGGCTTGGTCGGTGTCGCGCCCGGCACCGGCGACATCATGATGCTGCCGGTTTCGGTCTGCCACCAGGTATCGACGATCGGCAGCTTCTCCTTGCCGATCACGCGGTGGTACCACATCCAGGCTTCCGGATTGATCGGCTCGCCGACACTGCCGAGCAGGCGCAGTTTCGAGAGGTCGTACTGGTTCGGGAACTCCTCGCCGGATTTCATCAGGGCGCGGATCGCGGTCGGCGCGGTGTAGAAGATCGTCACGCCCTGGTCCTGGCAGATTTTCCAGAAGCGGCCGGCGTCGGGCACGGTCGGCACGCCTTCGTAGATCATCACCGTGGCGCCGCATGCGAGCGGCCCGTAGGCGACGTAGGAGTGGCCGGTGACCCAGCCGACATCCGCCGTACACCAGAACAGATCGTCGTCGCGCAGATCGAACACCCACTGGCAACTCACCATCGCGCCGAGCAGGTAGCCGCCGGTGCAATGCTGAACGCCTTTCGGCTTGCCGGTCGAGCCCGACGTATAGAGCAGGAACAAGGGGTGCTCGGCTTCGACGAACACCGGTTCGCAGGTCGCCGGCTGCTGCGCGGCAACTTCATGCCACCAGAGATCGCGGCCCTCGGTCATGCTGATGGCCTGGCCGGAGCGGCGGCCGACGATGACCTTCTCGATGGTCTTGCAGCCCATCACCAAGGCTTCGTCGCAGGTCTTCTTGAGGTCCATGACGTTGCCGCCGCGGTGGCTGCCATCGGCGGTGATCAGCAACCGTGCGCCGGTGTCCTCGACGCGGTCCTTCAGCGCCATCGCAGAGAAGCCGCCGAACACCACGGTATGCGTTGCGCCGATGCGCGCGCAGGCCTGCATTGCGATGACCGCCTCCGGCGAATGCGGCAGGTAGACCGCCACGCGATCGCCCTTCTTGATGCCGAAGGACTTCAGCACGTTGGCGAGTTTGCAGACCTCGGCGTGCAGTTCGCGATAAGTCCAGTTCCTGGTATCGCCTTTCTCGCCCTCGTAGCGGATGGCGATCTTGTCGCCGCGCTTTTCGAGATGACGGTCGAGGCAGTTGTAGGAGGCGTTGAGCTTGCCGTCGTGGAACCAGCGGTAGTTCGGCGCCGCCGAGTCGTCGAGCGCCGTCTTGAACGGCGTATCCCAGCTCAGCTCGCTGCGCGCGAGGCCGGCCCAGAAACCGACGTAGTCTTTTTCTGCGGCAGCGCGCAGTTCCGCCATTTTCGCAGCGTTGACGCGCGCCTTGGCGGCGAAGGCCGCAGCCGGCGGAAACACGCGCTTCTCGGCCAGAACGGACTGGATGTTGTTGCTCATTTCGGCTTCTCCTCACATAAGCTTTCTGGTTCGGCGGAAGTATTCTGCCACCGGCACGGCCGGGTCGACTGCATTTCCGACCGCGCCGCGCTGGAGCAAACTTCGCGCCGGATCACGGCGCGCAAAAAAAGCCCCGGCGCAAGGCTGGGGGCTTTCGTCTTCTCGGCCCCGGCCTAACGATTGTCCGCGTGCAGGGAGGTGCCCTTGGTTTCCTTGAGGAACAGCGTGCCGATGACCAGCGTGATCAGCGCGACGATGATCGGATAGCGCAGGCCGTAGTAGATGTTGCCGTTCGAGGCGACGAGCGCGAACGCGATCGTCGGCAGGAAGCCGCCAAACCAGCCATTGCCGATGTGGTACGGCAGCGACATCGAGCTATAGCGGATGCGGGTCGGGAAGATCTCGACCAGCCAGGCCGCGATCGGGCCGTAGACTATCGTCACGTAGAGCACCAGCACGAACAGCAGCAAGACGACCATCGGCTTGTTGATCGCGGCGGGGTCGGCCTTCGCCGGATAGCCTGCGGTCTTCAGCTGTTCGCCGATCCCCTTGCCGAACGTGCCGTTGGCGTCCTTGAACGCCTTGCCGTCGAGCGCGGTGCCGTCGAAGCTCGGCACGTCGATTGCGCCGATCTTGATGGTCGCTACCGTGCCGGCGGGTGCCGGGATGATCTGGTACGACACCGAGCTCTTCGCCAGTGCTGCCGTCGCCACGTCGCAGGACGAGCTGTAGTTCGGCTTGTTCGGATTCGCGAAGAACTCGAACTGGAAGTGGCAGGTCGCCGGGTCGGCAGTGACGGTGACCGGTGCGCTGGTCTGCGCCGCTTCCAGCGCCGGATTGCCGTAATGCGTGATGCCCTGGAAGATCGGGATATAGGTCACCGCCGCGATCAGGCAGCCGGCCATGATCACCGGTTTGCGGCCGATGCGGTCGGACAGCCAGCCGAAGAAGATGAAGAACGGCGTACCGAGCGCAAGACCGACCGCCAACATGACGTTCGCGGTTGTCGCGTCGATCTTCAGCGTCTGGGTCAGGAAGAACAGCGCGTAGAACTGACCCGTATACCAGACCACGGCCTGGCCAGCGGTAGCGCCGAACAACGCGAGAATCACGATCTTCAGGTTCTTCCACTCGCCGAAGGATTCAGTCAACGGCGCCTTCGAGGTCTTGCCCTCGTTCTTCATCTGCTGGAACAGCGGCGACTCGTTCAGCTGCAAGCGGATGTAGACCGAGATCGCGAGCAGCAGCGAGGACACGAGGAACGGAATGCGCCAGCCCCACTTCTCGAAATCCTCCGGCGTCATGCTCAGGCGGCAACCGAGAATCACCAGCAGCGAGAGGAACAGGCCCAGTGTGGCCGTGGTCTGGATCCACGCGGTGGAATAGCCGCGATTGTCGTCGCGCGAGTGCTCGGCGACGTAGGTCGCGGCACCACCGTACTCGCCGCCTAGCGCCAGGCCCTGCAACAGACGCAGGCCGATCAGCAGGATCGGCGCGGCAATGCCGATCGACGCGAAGGACGGCAGCAGGCCGACCAGGAAAGTCGACAGACCCATGATCAGGATGGTGATCAGGAAGGTGTACTTGCGGCCCACCAGATCGCCGAGACGGCCGAACAGCAGTGCGCCGAACGGCCGGACCGCGAAGCCCGCGGCAAAGGCCAGCAGCGCGAAGATGAAGGCGCTCGTCGGATTGACGCCGGCGAAGAACTGCTTCGCGATGATCGCGGCGAGTGAGCCGTAGAGGTAGAAGTCGTACCACTCGAAGACGGTGCCGAGCGAGGACGCGAAGATCACGCGCCTTACTTCGGACCTCGACAGGGCAGGGGTTCCGCTTGCGGTCATTGTCGCCATTTTTGTTCTCCTCCCGGAAATTTGTTATGAGGCCCGAACGAACCGCGATGCGGCTCGACTGAACCACAGTCACTCTAGGCGACGCCTTCTGCATGGGGAACGCGACTTTAGTCGGAGTCCGCCCGCTTGGTCCAAGGACTTTGGTCTAAGCTTCCGGCCGCCGGCCGCGAGGAAAGCACGCGGCGCATCGATCGGGAGACGCGCGATATTGCAGGGCTGGTCGCTGTTCCTGATCTCTGCGGCCTACGTCGCGCTGCTGTTCGCCGTGGCGTACTACGGCGATCGCCGCGCCGCCACGGAGGGCGCGCCGGCGCGCAAGCCCTGGACTTACAGCCCCGCTCTCGGTGTCTACGCCACGTCCTGGACGTTTTATGGCGCTGTCGGTCGTGCCGCCAGCAGCGGCTGGGATTTCCTGCCGATCTATCTCGGGCCCATCCTTCTGTTCGCGTTCGGGGCCCGGCTGATCGGGCAGCTGATCCGCATCAGCAAGCGTCACAACATTACGTCGATAGCCGACTTCATCGGCGCCCGCTATGGCCGCCACCAGAAACTCGCGATGCTGGTGACGCTGGTCGCGGTGGTCGGCATCGTGCCGTACATCGCGCTGCAATTGAAGGCCGTAGCCTTCGGCTTCGATGTGCTCGTGCGGTCGCGCGCCGATGCCGCCGCGCCATTGGCGGCGGCTGGCTTCTTCAGTGACGGCGCGCTGCTCATTGCGCTGCTGCTCGCGGCGTTCGCGATCCTGTTCGGCACGCGGCAGGTGGTGTCGAGCGAAAATCATCACGGCATGGTGCTGGCGATCGCATTCGAGTCGGTGGTCAAGCTGCTCGCTTTTATCGCCGTCGGGCTATACGTCTGCTACGGCATCTACGCTGGCGTCGGCGTCGGCGTCGGCGACGCCTACGCGCATGCCGCGAAGCTGCCGCAGATGAGCGCGCCGCTGGTGCGGGATGCCTGGCGCGCAGGCTTCGTCGCGCAGACCGCGCTCGCAGCGATCGCGGTCCTCTGCCTGCCGCGGCAGTTTCATGTCCTGGTCGTCGAGAACACGGCACGCAGCGATCTGCGCCGCGCACGCTGGGTGTTCCCGATCTATCTCATGCTGATCAGCGTGCTGGTGCTGCCGATCGCCGCCGCCGGTCTCAAACATCTGCCGCCGGGCAGCGTCGTCGATACCTTCATGTTGACCCTGCCGCTCGCGCACGGCCACGACGGGCTGTCGCTGGTCGCGTACCTCGGCGGTTTCTCGGCGGCGACCAGCATGGTCATCGTCGCGACCATCGCGCTGTCGACCATGCTCAGCAACGAAGTGCTGATGCCGGTGCTGATCGCCGCGAAACGCCTGCGGCTCGCCGATCGCGGCGATCTCAGCGGCCTGCTCAAGAACATTCGCCGCATCGCGATCGTCGCGATCGTCGCCGCCGCCTCTCTCTACTATCGCCTGTTCAACGGTCCCGGTTCGCTCTCGACGATCGGTCTCTTGTCGTTCGCGGCGGTCGCGCAGTTCGCACCGAGCGTAGTCGGCGGTCTGGTCTGGCGTGGCGGCTCCTACTACGGCGCGTTGTCCGGATTGACGGCCGGCTTTTCCATCTGGATCTACACCCTGCTGGTGCCGACGCTGCTGACCGCGATGGGCAGCGGTACGGAGTTTCTCGCGCACGGTCCGCTCGCCATCGAATGGCTGCGGCCACAGGCCCTGCTGGGCTACGACGGCCTCGACGACATCACGCACAGCGCCGTCTGGAGTCTGGGCTTCAATCTCTTTTTCTACGTCTTCATGCCCTGGCTGATTCCGATGGGCCTCAGCGAGCGCGTCCAGGCCGGCCGCTTCATGGAAGACCCGCAGGCGCTGACGCCGGCCAGGCTGGCGCCGAACAAGATCGCAGCAACGGTCGGCGATCTGCTGGTGCTGCTCGAGCGCTTCTTCGGCGCCGAGCGCGCGCGTGCCGAACTCGAGGGTTACGCGGAGCGTCGTGGCTGGCCGGCCCTGAAGCCGGACGAGCGCGCCTCGCCGGAACTGGCGCGCTTCACCGAGCATCTGCTGTCCGGCGCGCTGGGTGCTTCGAGTGCGCGCCTGGTGCTGTCCTCGACGCTGCGCGGTGGCGACATGCAGCTCGAAGACGTGATCCGCCTGCTCGACGAAACGTCGCATGAGATCCAGTTCAATCGCGAGCTGCTGCGCGCCACGCTCGAACACCTGTCGCAGGGTGTTTCGGTGGTCGACAAGAACCTGTGTCTGGTCGCGTGGAATCGTCGCTACAGCGAACTGCTCGATTACCCGGATGGCCTGGTCAGCGTCGGCCGGCCGATCGAGGAAATCTTTCGCTACAACGCCGACCGCGGCTTGTTCGGTGTCGGCGACGGCGAGCAGCAGGTGGCGCGCCGTCTCGCACACATGCGCGCCGGTCACGTTCACACCCACGAGCGCGAGCTGCCGAACGGTATCGTGATCGAAGTGCGCGGCAACCCGATGCCGGGCGGCGGTTTCGTCACCAGCTATTCCGACGTCACCGCCTACCGGCGCGCGCAGCAGCAGCTCGAAAACAGCAACGAGACGCTCGAAACGCGCTTCGCCGAACGCACCGGCGCACTCGACGAAGCCAAGCTCGCCGCCGAGCGCGCAAACCTCGCCAAGACCCGCTTCCTGGCGTCGGCCTCGCACGATCTCGTGCAGCCGCTGAACGCAGGCGCCTGTTCGTCGCCTCGATCGAGCGCACGGAGCTGCCCGACGTTACGGCACGCCTGGTCAATCAGGTCGAAAACTCGCTGACCGCCGCCGAAAGCCTGCTCGGCGCGCTGCTCGACATTTCGCGGCTCGACGCCGCCGCGCAGGAACTCAAGCGTGAGCACTTCCCGGTCGCCCGCGTGCTCGAACCGCTTACTGCGGAATTCACCGCACTCGCCTCCGCACGCGGGCTGGAGTTGCGCGTCGTACCGTCACGCGCGGTGATCCATACCGATCCGGCGCTGCTGCGCCGCGTGGTCCAGAATTTCCTCTCGAACGCCGTGCGCTATACACGCGAAGGCCGCGTGCTGATCGGCGCGCGCCGCATGGGAAGCACACTCTTGCGCATCGAAGTCTGGGACACCGGCCCCGGATCGCGCCAGCGCAGCAGCAGAAAATCTTCGAGGAATTCCGCCGGCTCCACCTCGACCACGGCGTCAACGAGCGCGGTCTGGGTCTTGGCCTCGCGATTGCCGAGCGCCTCTCGCGCCTGCTCGATCACCCGCTGTCACTGCATTCCTGGCCGGGCCACGGCAGCGTGTTCTCGATCACGGTACCGATCGGCGACGCCAACGCGGTCACCACCGCCAAAACCTTCGTGGCGCGACGCAGTGCCGATCGCATCAATGGCAGTCTCGTACTCTGTCTCGACAACGAACCGGCCGTGCTCGAAGGTCTGGCCGCGCTGCTCGGCAAATGGGGCTGCCGCGTCGTCACCGCGCGCGATCACCGCGAAGCCGAGCGCCATTGGCGCGAAAGTGGCGAGATCCCAGACCTTGCGCTGATCGACTTCCATCTCGATTCCGGACCCGAAGGCGCGACCACCGGCATCAAGCTGATGACCGATCTTCAGGTGCTCTGGGGCGTGGCCGTGCCCGGCATCGTGCTGACCGCCGACCACACGCAGGCCGCGCGCGCCACCGCCGCGCAGCACGGTTACGCGTTATTGCCCAAGGCCGGTCAAGCCGGCGGCGCTGCGGGCGCTGATGAGCCGGCAGCTCGGCGCACGCGGCGTCACGGCCGCGAGCGCCTGAGCGGCCGCGAAATAAGACGGTCCGAGTCGCGCGGAGCGGCGAAATCAGCGGGTTGCGGCCGGCTCGAGGAACGCCTGCTTCGACTGCAAGGAGACCTTGGCGAAGCCGGAGTTGCCGACGATGCCGATGAGATCGACGACGCGACCGTAGTCGATCTTCTGGTCGCCGCTGACGAAGACCAGGTTATCCGGATCTTCTTTCGCGATCGCGATCAGCTGCGGCTGCAACTCCGCCGCCGAGACCTCGATCGGACCGATGGTGCGGTCGCGGTCGATGAAGTAGTGACCGGTGAGATCGACCGACACGATCAGCGGGTCCTTCGGCTTGTCGCTCGGCGTCGAGCTGGCCTTGGGCAGCGTCACCGCCAGCTGCGACATCATCAGCGGCGCGGTGACCATGAAGATGATCAGCAGCACCAGCATCACATCGACCATCGGCGTGATGTTGATTTCGGCGACCGGTCCCAGATCCTCGTCACCACCCAGCGCACCCATGTGTTTCTTTGCCATCGTCCATCCTCAATCGAAATGTCGGGACGCCTGCCGCAGATACCGTAGAACCGGCTTACGTGCGTCCCTGTGATGGCCGAATACTAGCGTGCCGTGGCGGCAAATGGCGAATGAAACGGCAACTGCGGCGGCGGCCGAAAATTCCCTTCGGAATTTTTGGGAGTACCGTCGCGGCGTGTCTTCCGGGATCGCGACCGTGAAGCTCTTGTCGGCGGCATTGTCATCGGCCTAGTTTTGCGTGCCGCTGCTGGCGCAGCCGTTGCTGCTAGCAAGGCGGCGCTGACCGCGCCATCGCTGCCGCGGATCCAGCTGGCGGCGATCGTTGCCGTTCCGCCGGCTTCGCCGATTGTGGTAGCGGTCGACCGTGAACTGGATCGAGGACAGCGTCGTGTCGATGATCGTCATCGGCGCGCAGTTACCCCAGCATCGCAAGTGGAAAAATATCTTTCGGCGACGCGTCAAGAAAATGCGCAAGGTTTGCGGATCGACCAGATCCGGTGTCCCTGAGAAGTAGGCGCAAGCGGTCGCCAATCAAACCTCAATCCTCATCCTCTCCACCACTCAACATCGGCACAATCGACCCCGCCTCCGCCCGCAACAAACGCTGCGCCAGCAACGCCGCCTGCGTGCGTCTATAGAGTCCGAGCTTGCGCAGGATTGCGGTCACATGCGCCTTGATCGTTGCCTCGGTGACGTTGCGATCACCGCCAATCTGCTTGTTCAATCGGCCATCGGCCAGCGCCATCAGCACCCGGAACTGTTGCGGCGTAAGGCTGGCGATGCCCGGTTTCGCCGCGTCTGCGGCTGCCGCCGACGATACCGCTGCGGTGATCGAGAATCTGAAGCGCCGCATCAATGCGCTCGAAGAACAGTTGAAGACCCAGCCTGCCGCGCCGGCGGCCGTGGGCGTCACGCCAGCCCCGGCGACGGTGGCCACTGTGCCGGCGGCGCAGGCTGGTACGAACGCAAAGCCGGATGACTTCAAGGTCACCTGGGGCGGCTACGTCAAGCTTGATGTCATCGCCAGCCGATTCAGCGATGCTGGCGTGGTGCAAAGCACGGGCCGTGATTTCTACCTGCCGAATTCGATTCCGGTTGCCGCAGTCGAGAACGCGCGCACTTATACCGACTTCAGCGCGAAGGAAACGCGCCTGTTCCTGAAGGGCGACGGCAATGTGCTCGGGCACAAGATCGGCGCCTATGTCGAATTCGACTTCATCAGCGGCCAGATCAGCCATCAGGCCGGTGTCGGTGCGGGCAACGAAGCGGTGACCAACGCCTATAACCCCGCCTTCCGCCGCGGCTTCATCACGTTCGACCGCTGGACGTTCGGCCAGGACTGGTCGACGTTGCAGAATCTGGTCGCGCTGCCGGATACGCTCGACTTCGTCGCCTGGCCGTCTGAAGGTACGGTGTTCAATCGTCAGCCGGTGATCCGCTATACGGTCGGCGGGCTCGCGGTTGCGCTCGAAAATCCGGAGACGACGGTTGCGGCGCGCGGCGGTGCGGCGTTTGTGAATACCGACGACAACACCGTGCCGGACCTCGTCGCGAAGTACACGCGAATACCGGCTTTGGCGATTACACATTATCGGGTGTGGTGCGTCAGCTCACTGCGCGCAACACCTTCGCCGCAGAGGCGACCCCGACCACGCCGGCGGTGGCTGGCGTCAATGACACCGCGATCGGCTACGGCCTCAGCTTCGCCGGCAAGATTCCGACCTTCGGCAAAGACGACATCCGTTTCACCGTCAGCGGCGGCGACGGCATTGGCCGCTATCTCGCGATCAACACCGTCGGCGATGCCGGTGTCGACGCCGGCGGCAAGCTGCATCCGGTCGAGATCATCAACGGCTTCATCGCCTATCGCCATCCGTGGAGCGAGCAGTGGCGCACCAACGTGCTGATGTCGGCGTACCACGCCAACACGGGCCAAGTCGGCCTCGGCACTGACTTTGGTGCCGGTGTGACGCGCAACGTCCGCAGCGCGGCGATCAACCTGCTGTACTCGCCGATTCCGAAGCTGACGCTGGGCGGCGAGTACCGTCACGCGCGCCGCGATACGGTCGGCAACCTGACGGGCGATCTGGATCGCATCCAGTTTTCGGCGAAGTATTCGTTCCAGGGAAACTCTGGAAAAAGCCCTCTCCTTCGGGAGAGGGTTGGGTGAGGGAGGTTCAAGCTCAGGCAAGTCCTTGACTGAAAGTCCCTCATCCCTGCCCTTCTCCCGGAGGGAGAAGGGTTTGAAGCATTTTTCCAGAGCGTCCCTGGGCAGGCGCGGTACCGGCAGTCTCCACAACCCCGGAAGAATGCCGGGATTCACTCTGGCGACGCGGCTGGCGGCTGCCACATCGTTTTTTTTATGAGCGACGCAGGGGCAGGCGTGCCCGGCGCGGCATAATCACGGTCCGCCCAGGACTCTGCCGCCATGCATTACCGCCACAGCTTCCATGCCGGCAACTTCGCCGATGTGTTCAAGCATGTTCTCGTCGTCGGCCTCCTGAATGCGCTGAGTCGCAAGGGCAAGCCCTGGGTGTTCGTCGATACCCATGCCGGCGCCGGTGATTACGATCTCGGCAGCGAGGTCGCACAGCGCACCGGCGAATGGCGCGACGGCATCGAGCGACTGATGACCGTGACCAACGCGCCGGAGCCGCTGGCGACGTTTCTGCGGCTTGTGCGCGCCGCCAATCCCGATGGCGGCCTGCGCAATTATCCCGGCTCGCCGCGTTTTGCACAGAAGCTGGCGCGACCGAAGGATCGTCTGCTGCTCTGCGAAAAAATTCCGGAGGTCGCCGACGAACTGAAGTTCGGGTTTCGCGGTTTCTCGCAGGCGGTCGTCCATGTGCGCGACGGCTACGAAGCGCATGCGCTGCTGCCGCCGGCCGAGAAGCGCGGCCTGATCCTGATCGATCCGCCGTTCGAGCGTCCCGACGAATTCGAGGCGATGGCCGATCTCTTGCAGAAGTCCGTCGCGCGTTTTGCCGGCGGCATCTATTCCGCCTGGTATCCGCTCAAGAACCGGCACATCGCGTCACGTTTTGTGCGCCGCGTCGCGCGTGAATCCGCGCGGCCGGTGCTGACGATCGAGATCGACAACGATGCGCCCGGCGAAGGCCAGATGCGCGCCTGCGGGCTGCTCGTGGTCAACCCGCCGTTCGGCTTCGAGGAAGAGGCGCGCGAAGCCCTGGCGTTTTTGCTGCCGCATCTGGCGCAGGGACCAAGGCCGACCTGGGCGCTGGCAACGCCGTTGCCGGAATCGCAGTAGGGTGAGCACGCTTCATCTGCCCACCGATACTCCGGAGGACGCGATGGACGAGGCCCTGCAACTGAACCTGATCGAGCGCGCCGCCGTCGGCGATCTGCTGCGCAAGCGGGCGCGCGATTCGGCGAGTGTCGAGGGCTTCATCGATTACTCCAGCGGCGTACGTCGGCCGTGGACCTTCGCAAGGCTCAACGCCCGCGTGAACCGGCTGGTGCGCGGCCTGCGCGGGCTGGGACTGCGGCAGGGCCAGCGTCTCGGCCTGATCTGTGGCAACGGCATCGACTTCGTCACCAGCCAGTGGGCCTGCTTCAAGAGCGGCATCGTCATGGTGCCGATCAACTACGCGCAGTCCGCCGACGAGGTGACCTGGACGCTGAAGCATGCCGGCGTTGCGGCGCTGATCGTCGAAGCGCCGCTCTGGACGGCGTTCGCGGCGGCCAACGCGCAACTGCCGGCGGAGCTGCCACGCATCATCGCCGGCGCCGCGCCCGGTCCCGGTTTCACGACGCTCGAAAGCCTCATCGCGGGCCAGTCGGATGCGGAGATCGACGATATCGTGATCGACGACCGCGACGTGGCGCAGATCATGTACACCAGCGGCACCACGTCCAAGCCCAAGGGCGTGATGACCTCGCACAGCGCGCTGCTGTTCGCCGGTTTCAGCAATGCCATCGGCTACGGCTACCGGCGGCCGTTCACGGCCTTGAGCGTGCTGCCGCAGTTCCACATCGCGGCGGAAGTCGCGCAGATCATGACGCTGCTGTTGGGCGGTCGTTTCGTCTGCCTGCGCGGCTTCGACGCCGCGCGTGTCGTCAGCATCATGGAGGCGGAGCGCGTCTCGAACTTCGTCGGCCTGCCGATGATGTGGCGCGCGATGCTCAGCGTGCCGGATGTCAATAAACGCGACTACAGCGCTTTGCAACGCTGCACCTACGCCATGGCGACGATGGACCCGGAGATGCTGGATCGTCTGCGCCAGACCTTCGGCTGTCCGTTCGATTTACCCGGCGGCCAGACCGAATTCACGCCCTGCCCGACGATCCACCAGGATGGCACGCCGACCGAAAACCCCGGCGCGAATTGCTGGGGCATGCCGACGCCGGTGACCGATCAGGCCGTGCTCGACGACGACGGCCGCGAGCTGCCGCAGGGGCGGATCGGCGAAATCTGCTGGCGCGGCCCGATGGCGATGAACGGCTATTACCGCAATCCGGAAGCGACGGCGGAAGTGCGCAAATTCGGCTGGCATCATTCGGGCGATCTCGGCTTCATCGATGCCTGCGGCCAATTGCAGTTCGTCGACCGCAAGAAAGACATCATCAAGAGCGGCGGCGAGAACGTCGCCTCGGCGCTGGTCGAAGAAGTGCTGCTCGGGCACGGCGGCATCGCGATCGCGGCGGCGATTGGCCTGCCGCATCCGTACTGGGGGGAAGTCGTCTGCGCCATCGTGCAGCCGAAGCCCGGCGTGGTGCTTGACGAAGCGGTCGTGCTCGCGCACTGCCGTGCGCGCCTGGCCGGATTCCAGGCGCCGAAGCGCTTAGTGGTTCTCGACGTGTTGCCGATGACGGCAACCGGCAAGATTCGCAAGGCCGAGTTGCGCGTGCAGTTCGCCGACCTCTTTCGCAGTGCCACGGTCTGAGCCGATATCGATCACCTGGAGTTGCACGCTTGACCATCGAAACACTTTACGAAGGCCGCTTCCTGCGCCTGCTGCGCAGCGGCAACTGGGAATACGTCGCGCGCACCAACGCCAGGGGCGCGGCGTTCATCGTGGCGGTGACCGATCAGCGCGAGCTGGTCATGGTCGAGCAGTACCGCGTGCCGCTGCGTGCACAGTCGGTGGAGTTGCCGGCCGGCATCATCGGCGACGAGGCCGCGCATGCCGATGAACTCTTCGAGTCCGCCGCGCTGCGCGAGCTCGAGGAAGAGACCGGCTTCCGCGCCGGCTGCATCGAGCACCTCGTGACCGGCCCGACCGCGCCCGGCATGTCCTCCGAACTGCTGCATTTCTATCTCGCGACCCGGCTCGTGCGCATTCATCCCGGTGGCGGCGTCGAGGGCGAGAACATCACTGTGCATCTCGTGCCGCTTGACGGCGCAACGGGCTGGCTGATGGCGCAGATGGCCGCCGGCAAGCGCTGCGATCCACGCGCGTTCGTCGGGCTCTGGTTCGCAAAGCAGCACGTTGGCTAGTGTCTGACGCAATTCGGAGACGATCCGATGATCGCCGTGACTGCGCCGTTGCTCTGGCATCAGATTTTCGAAACCGCCGCGTTGATGATCGGCGCGCGCTACTACCTGATGCTCAAACGCCGGGCGGCGAGGCGGGGCTGCTGGCGTCCGGCAACTACGCAGTCGTCATCGGCTGCCTTGCCGGGCAGCGATCGGTAACAAGGCCGCGTTCTGGCTGCAGGTGCCGGACCTCTTCATGCAGCATTGGCGCCAGCCGCTGACGCTGCTGCCGGGCGGCCAGTCGGTGGTCGGCGGCCTGGTAGGCGGCCTGATCGGTGTCGAAATCGCGAAGAAAATTGCCGGCATCGCGAAGTCCACCGGCGACCGCTTCGTGTTCCCGATCCTGCTCGGCCTGATGATCGGCCGCGTTGGCTGCGCAATCGCCGGCTTGCAGGAGGGCACCTACGGCATCGAGACCACGCTGCCCTGGGGCGTCGACCTCGGCGACGGCGTCCGCCGCCATCCGGCGCAGCTCTACGAAATCCTGTTCTGCGCGCTGCTGTGGTGGGGTTTGCGTCTCTTGCAGCAACGGTTGGCGGATCGTCCCGGCCTGTTGTTCAAGCTCATGCTGTGCAGCTATCTCGCGTGGCGGCTTTCGCTAGACTCGCTGAAGCCGGTCCCGTTCGCGTTTCCCGGGGGCTTGAGCGGAATCCAGATGCTGTGTCTCGTCACGCTGCTGTTGTACGCACCGCTGATGGCCCGGCAGTTCCTGCAGCAACCGGTTTCGGGAGAACCGAGATGATCCTGCTGACCTTGCCGACGATCCTGCTGCTGACCGCCGCGATCTTCGCCACCGTGAAAGCCAAAGGCGACTGGAAGCGCTGGCTGAAAATCTTCTTTCTCGCGCTGCTCGGCCTGCTCGTGGTCAGCGCCGGCATCTGCGTGCTGATTCTGATGAATCTCGATCTGAAAAACATGCACTGACGATGCGCAAGGTCCGCCCGTATCTTTTTTACGACACGACCTCGGCGCTATGCACGACCTGTCTGCGCGTGATCGAAGCCAAGATCGTATTCAAGCAGGGTAGCGTCTACATGGACAAATGGTGCCCCGCACACGGCATGGAGCGCGTGTTGGTTGCCGACGACGAAGCCTATTACCGCTCCTGCCGCGAAGTCTTCATCAAGCCACCGGAACTACCCGCAAGATTCAACACCGCGATGACCTGCGGCTGTCCCCTTGATTGCGGCCTCTGCCCGGATCACATGCAGCATGCCTGTCTGACCGTGCTTGAAATCACCGACCACTGCAATCTCAGTTGCCCCGTCTGCTACGCCGAGTCGGGGCCTTCCCGACTCACGCACCGGCCGCTGGCGGTGATCGAGACGATGCTCGATGCGATCGTCGCGAACGAGGGCGATCCCGATGTCGTGCAGATTTCCGGAGGCGAGCCCACACTGCATCCGGATTTCTTCAAGGTGCTCGACGCTGCAAAAGCGCGGCCGATCCGGCACCTGATGCTGAATACCAACGGCATCCGCATCGCACAGGATCGCGCGTTCGCCGAGCGCCTCGCGACGTACCAGCCGGGCTTCGAGGTCTACCTGCAATTCGACTCGTTCCGCGCCAGCGTGCACAGGGAGCTGCGCGGCGCGGACCTGCGGCGTATTCGCGAGCAGGCGCTCGCGAATCTCAATGAATTCGATATTTCGACCACGCTCGTCGTGACCCTGAAGAAAGGCGTCAACGACGACGAGATTGGCGCCATCATCGACTACGCACTGAAGCAGCCCTGCGTGCGCGGCGTCACCTTGCAGCCGATTCAGGATGCCGGCCGCGTCGAAGGTTACGACGCCAGGACCAACCGCATCACAGTCAGCGAAATCCGTCGGCGCATCGCTGAGCAGAGCGGGCTGTTCACGCTCGATGATGTCCTGCCCGTCCCCTGCAATCCGGACACGCTGGCGATGGCTTATGCGCTGAAACTCGACGACGGCAAGGTGGTGCCGTTGTCGCGCTAGGTCATGCCGGAAACCTTGATTAGAGGCGAGACCAGCACCATCGTTTTCGAGCGCGATCCGGCGCTGCGCGACGCCGTGTTCAAACTGTTCTCGACCAATCACTCGCCCGAGTCGCAGGCCGGCTGCCTGTTCAGGCTGATGTGTTGCCTGCCGAAGATCGAAGCGCCTGCGGCGCTCGGCTATCGCAACGTCTTCCGCGTTCTGATCGTGCAGTTCATGGATGCGGTGTCGATGGACATTCGCGCACTGAAGAAATCCTGCATCCACATCGTGCAGCCGGACGGCCGCATGATCCCGTTCGAGTCGCACAACCTGTTTTATCGCGACGGCCGCACAGCGCTGCTCGACGAGCGTCGTGCCGAAGTCTTGCAGCGCTTCGCCGGGCGCCCGGGCGGCGTTCAGGGGCACGCGGAAAAATAGAAAAGCCCCTTCGGAGGACGAGGCGGGAGCAAGCGTTGGCCAGAACATTCCTGGAACAGGCACCAGTGGCGCCGCACGCTACGATAGGCTTTTTACCAGTTCGCCCCGCTCATGTCGCGCCCCGATCCCGAAGACGTCGAACTGGAGTTGTTCGTCCAGGCATTGCAACTGCGCCACGGCTACGACTTCAGCCAGTACGCGCGCGCTTCGCTGAAACGTCGCGTGCTGAATCTCGCCTCGACCCATGGCCTGACCAGTATCGGGAAACTGATCGAGCGCATCGTGCATGACGATACTTTTCTGCCGGTGGCCGTGGCCGGGCTCTCGGTGCCGGTATCGGAAATGTTCCGCAATCCGCCGGTGTTCAGGGCGCTGGCAGCCGAAGTATTTCTGGTGCTCGCCTCGTATCCGCACATCAATATCTGGCAGGCCGGTTGTGCGCGCGGGCAGGAGGTTTATTCGCTCGCGATCCTGCTGGAAGAAGCCGGTCTTTACCAACGCACGCAAATCTTCGCGACCGATTTCAACGATGCGGCGCTGGCCCAGGCGCAGGAGGGCATCTTTCCCGTCAGCGAGGCACGGCTCTACGCCGAAAACTACCTTGCGGCCGGCGGCGCGCATACGCTCAACCGCTACTGTCATGCCAAATACGAGCACATCAAGTTCGACGAAAGCCTGAAGCGCAACATCACTTTCGCGAATCACAACCTGGTCGCCGACGGTGTGTTCTGCGAGGCGCATCTGATCCTTTGCCGGAACGTGCTGATCTATTTCACCAACCCGTTGCAGGGTCGCGTGGTCGGCCTGTTCCGCGACAGCCTGGTGCGCGGCGGCTTCCTCTGCATCGGGACGAAGGAGACTCTCGACTTTGCGCCCGCTGCGCGTGAATTCGTCGCGCTCGACACGCGCGCGCATTTACCGCTTTGGCACTGTGGCCTCGTGAAAACACGGCAAAAGATCGCGCTGGTCGTCGCCGGGTGCTCGACCGGCGGCCTGCACGCCCTGCAGATCCTGCTCGCCGGCCTGCGCGCGGATCTGCAGGTGCCGCTGGTCATCGTCTGTCATACCGGCAGCGAAGACAGCGATCTCCTCTGCGAGCTGCTGGGCCGGGTCTCGCCGCTGCCGCTGCTCGAAGCCATCGAGCGGCGAAAACCTGAGGCGGGCGTCGTCTATCTCGCGCCCGCCGGTTATCATGTGTATCTGGAACGCGATCGTCACTTCGCGCTGTCGGTCGACTCCAAGGTCTGTTTCGTCCGGCCTGCGGTCGACGTGCTGTTCGAGTCTGCGGCGAATGCCTTCGGTGCGCGGTTGGTCGGCGTGGTGCTGACCGGCGCCAACGAGGACGGTGCGAAAGGTCTCCGCTGCATCCGCTGCGGCGACGGTTGCGGCATCGTGCAGGACCCGGCGCAAGCCGTCGCGCCGCAGATGCCGGAAGCGGCGCTGCGAGTCGCCGGCGCCGACGAAATACTGCCTCTGAAAGCCATTGCGGCCCGCCTCAACGAACTCTGCCCATGACCGATCCCCGCAGCACCGCACAGCCGAAGATTCTGGTCGTCGACGACAATCCGGCGAACCGCGTTGCACTGCGGCGCCTGCTGGCGAAAGTGCCGGCGGAACTGATCGAGGCCGACTCCGGCAACGGTGCGCTGGCGTTTTGTCTCGATCACCAGTTCGCGCTGATCCTGCTCGACGTCAACATGCCTGACATGGATGGCTTCGAGGTCGCCAATCTGCTCAACGACGACGTCCTCAACCGCGAGACGCCGATCATCTTCATCAGCGCCGCCTACGACGACCTGAACCGGCTCAAGGGCTACGGCGCGGGCGCGGTCGACTACATCGCCAAGCCGGTCAACGAGGTCATCCTGCGTTCGAAGGTGCAGGTCTTCCTGGAGTTGTATCGCCGGAAATTCGAATTGCAGTGGGCGCTCGATCAGGTGTCGGCGCACGCCGCCGCGCTGGAGCGCGAGATCGAACTGCGCCAGCGCTCCGAGGCGGAAGTCTGGCATCGCGCATCCCACGACGGGCTGACCAATCTGCCGAACCGCATGCTGTTCATGGACCGCATCGAGAAGGCGATCGACCGCAGCAAACGGCACGACCGCTCGTTCGCGCTCGGCTACATGGACATCGACGGTTTCAAACCCGTCAACGACACCTATGGCCATCAGGTCGGTGACGAATTATTGAAGGCGATCGCGGTGCGTCTGCGTCAGCGCGTGCGCAGCGAAGACACCGTGGCCCGCCTCGGCGGCGACGAATTCGCCGTGATTCTCGAAGAAGTCATCGACACACCGGCCACTGCGATGCGGCTCTGCGAGGGCATCTGCGGCGAGTTGCGCAAGCCCTACGTGATCGACACCCCTCAGGGGCCGCTGACGATAGAAATTGGCGCCAGCCTCGGAATCGCCATATTTCCGCAGCATGCGAAGGTCTGCGATGCCTTGATCCTCGCGGCCGATCAGGCGATGTACTCGGCCAAGCGCGCCGGCAAGAATCGTTGCGTGCTGGCGAAGATCCGGCTGGATGCGGCTCTGTAATCTCAGGCCGCGCGGGGCCGGCGCAGCTTGTACAGCGCAAGCTCGCAGAACAGGTTCGGCAGCGTGCGGATGCTGAGGCCGTCGCGATGCGTGCGGTCGAGCAGGGCGCGTTCGAGCACCTGCCAGCCGCTGGCCGCGCACAGTGCTTCGAAATCGGCGAGCGTGCAGAGGTGGATGTTATCGGTGTCGTACCACTGCGCCGGCAACGCCGGCGTGCGCGGCATGTGGCCGCGCAAAAGCGCCATGCGCACGCGCCAGTGGCCGAAGTTCGGGAAGGTCACGATCGCCTCGCGGCCGACACGCAACATCTCCGCGAGCACCTTGTCCGGCCGCGCGAGCGCCTGCAAGGCCTGCGTCATCACGACGTAGTCGAACGAGCCGTCGGCGAAATCGGTGAGGCCGTCGTCGATATCGCCCTGGATGACGTTGACGCCGGCCGCGAGGCAGGCCGCGACGTTGGCGTCGTCGATCTCCAGCCCGTAGCCGCGCACCGCTTGGGTTGCCGCAAGATGCGCGAGCAGCGTGCCGTCGCCGCAGCCGAGGTCGAGAATGCGCGAGCCGGGGGCGATCCAGTCGCAGATCAGCGCGAGGTCGGGGCGCAGAGGTTTCATCGACGTGTTCACGCGCCGCTCTCCAGCGCCACGCGATCAAGGTAGCTGTGCAGCACCGCGTGATACTGCGGAATCGGCATCAGGAAATCGTCGTGGCCGAGTTGCGAGTCGATGACCGCGTATGACACCTCGCGCCCGGCGGCGACCAGCGCACTGACGATCTCGCGCGAGCGTGCCGGCGCGAAGCGCCAGTCGACCGAGAACGCGACGACCAGGAATTTCGCCTGCGCCGCGCGGAACGCGGCCGCGAGATCGTCGCCGTATTCGCGCGCCGGGTCGAAGTAGTCGAGCGCCTTGGTCATCAGCAGATAGGTGTTGGCGTCGAAGCGGTCGACAAAGCTGTTGCCCTGATGACGCAGATAGCCTTCGACTTCGAACTCGACGTCGTAATTGAAATTGAACGCGCCGTCGCCGTCACGCAGCAGACGGCCGAAGCGCGCGCGCATCGCCGCGTCGGAGAGATAGGTGATGTGCCCGAGCATGCGCGCCAGCCGCAACCCGCGCTCCGGTTTGACGCCGTGCGCGACGTAGCGGCCCTCGAAGAATTCCGGATCGGAGCGGATCGCCTGCCGCGCGATTTCGTTGAACGCGATGTTCTGCGCCGAGACGCGCGGTGCCGCGGCGATCACCAGCGCGTGGCGGATACGGGTTGGCAGGTCGATGGTCCACTGCATGACCTGCATGCCGCCGAGGCTGCCGCCGATGACCGCAGCCCAGCAGTCGATCCCGAGATGGTCGGCGAGCAGGGCCTGCGAGGCCACCCAGTCGCGCACGGTGACGATCGGGAAATCCGGGCCCCAGAGTTCGCCGGTGGCCGGGTTGACCGTCACCGGTCCGGTCGAGCCGCGGCAGCCGCCGAGGTTGTTGAGGCTGACGACGAAGAAACGCCGCGTGTCGATCGGCTTGCCCGGGCCGATCGCCGAATCCCACCATCCCGGCTTGCGGTCGTCCGCCGAATGGAAGCCGGCGGCATGGTGGTCACCCGACAGCGCGTGGCAGATCAGCACCGCGTTCGAGCGCGCGGCGTTCAGTTCGCCATAGGTTTCGATCACGAGATCGAAGCGGGGCAGAATCTGGCCGCAGGCCAGCGTCAACGCTCGCTCGATCGCGATCCGGCGCGGCGTGACGATGCCGACCGAATTGACGACGCCAGGGTTTGCGGCCACCGCCCTCATCTCAATGAAACAGTCCGAGCAGCGATTGCATCCAGGTATCGAGCGCCTGGAACACGATCATCACCGGAATCGGCGAGAGATCCAGCCCGCCGATCGGCGGCAGGATGCGCCGCACCGGGCGCAGCACCGGCTCGGTGATGCTCCACAACACGTTCGCCGCCGGGTTCGACGTGCCGGGGCCAACCCAGGAAAGGATCGTTACCACCAGCAGGCACAATGTGTAGAGCCGCAAGCCCAGGCTGACGATCTTGAGCAGCGCGAACCAGACCGTCTGACCGGCATCGAGGCTCCGGGCGTAGAGGCCGCCGACGATGACGATGTCGAGGATCGCGATCAGGCCGAGCACCAGCACCGCCGCGATATCGACATTGCGCCAGCGCGGCAGGAAGCGCGTCAGCGGCACCGTCACCGGTTGCGTGACTTTCCAGATCAGCTGCGAGATCGGGTTGTAGAAATTCGCACGCACCAGTTGCAGGATCACGCGCAACAGGAACGCGCAGATCACCAGATCCAGTACGGTCACGAACAGGCTGTAAAAGACGTTGATGATGGCGATGGCTCCTTGAACGCAAAGCAACTCCAAAAAAATCGGAAAGCTCTTCTCCCGGAGGGAGAAGGGAATCACTGGCTGATCCGCTGCTCGCTAATTCCTGATCCCCGCCGCCAGCTCGTCGCCCATCTGCTGCCCGCGCCGGGCCGCAGCCGCGAGCGCCTCGCCGAAGAGTGTGCGCAATCCCCCCGCCTCGAGCACGGCCAGCGCAGCTTCGGTGGTGCCACCCTTCGAGGTGACCTGCGCGCGCAGCGTCGCGACATCGACACCGCTGTCCTGCGCCATCCGCGCGCTGCCGGTGAAGGTGTGCAATGCCAGCTTGCGCGCCACAGCTTCGTCGAGCCCGAGTTTCACGCCGGCCTCGCCGAGCGCCTCGGTCAACAGGAAAAAATAGGCGGGGCCGCTGCCCGAGAGAGCAGTCACGGCGTCGATCAATTCCTCGCGCGCGACCCAGCAGATCGCGCCGGCCGCGTCGAGCAAGCGCTCGGCGTGGCTGCGCGCGAGGCTGCTCGCGTCGGCGTCGGCGAACAGCCCGGTGATGCCGGCGCCGAACAGCGCCGGCATATTCGGCATCGCGCGGACCACGACGACGTCGCCGAGCAGTGCGCGCAACGTGGCGATGCGCACGCCGGCGGCGATCGACAGCACGGTCGTTCCCGCGGCGGGCCGCAAACCGCTGAGGGCGCTCGCCACCTGCTGCGGTTTGGTCGCGACGACGATGACGGCGGCGCCGTCGATGATCGCGGCGTTGTCGCCGGACGTCGTGACCCGGAAGCGCTTCGCGAGCGTTGCTGCGCGCGCCGCGTCGGGCTCGGCGACGCGGATCGCGTCAGCGGGATGGCCCGCGCCGATCAGGCCGCCGATCAGGCTCGCGGCCATGTTGCCGCCGCCGATGAAGGCGATGAGGGGAGCGTCTGCAATCAAGGGTTTTGCCTGTCGAACAAAGGGCCGAGCGATGCGGACGGTATGATACGCGACCCCGCAACGCGAGCCGGCCCGGTTCGCTCTCCAGCTGAGCCGCCGTGACCGATTCCAAGCCCAAAGCCGCCGTCGCTGCCGCAGCCGCGCGTGCGCACTTGCTCGCCGAGTACAAAGCCCGCATCGCCGCCGCCGAGGTCTACGAGGTGGCGATCGTCAGTGCGCTGGAAGCGGCGCCGAAGCTTTCGGCGCGGCTCGGCAACAAGGTGCTGCTCAAGCGCGAGGACCAGCAGAGCGTGCGCTCGTTCAAGCTGCGCGGCGCGTTCAACAAGATCGTCAAGCTGCCGCCCGACGTGCGCGCGCGCGGCGTGATCTGCGCCTCGGCCGGCAATCACGCGCAGGGTGTCGCGCTGGCGGCGAAGCGGCTCGCTGTGCCGGCCTGGATCGTGATGCCACGGACGACACCTTCGGTGAAGGTCGACGCAGTGCGCGCGCTGGGAGGCCGCGCCGTGCTGCACGGCGATGCCTACGACGACGCCGCCGCGCACGCGATCGGCCTGGCCGAAGAAAAGGGTCTGACGATGATCCCGCCGTACGACGACGCCGAGGTCATCGCCGGGCAGGGCACGGTCGCCAGGGAAATCCTCGAGCAGATCGGCGACGGGCCGCTCGATGCGGTCTTCGTCTGCACCGGCGGCGGCGGCCTGCTGGCCGGTGTCGGCGCCTGGATCAAGGCCGTGCGGCCGGCCGTGCAGGTCATCAGCGTCGAGCCGGAAGATTCGGATTGCATGGCGCAGGCGCTCGAAGCCGGACGTCGCGTCAAGCTCGCTCAGGTCGGCCTGTTCGCCGATGGCGTCGCCGTGCGGCAGGCCGGTGCCGAGCCGTTCCGGGTCTGTCGTGAAGTGGTCGACCATTGCCTGCGCGTGTCGATCGACGAAATCTGTGCGGCGATCCGCGATGTCTTCACCGAGAACCGCGCACTGCCGGAGCCGGCCGGTGCGCTGGCCGTGGCCGGCGTCAAGAAATGGGTGGCTCAACAAAGTTTGGCGGGCCGCGCTCAGGGCAAGACCTATGTCGCGATCATCTCCGGCGCCAATCTCAACTTTGACCGTCTGCGCCACATTGCCGAGCGCGCCGAACTTGGCGACGGTGCGGAGACGCTCCTCGCCGTGACCATTCCCGAGAAGCCCGGCAGCTTCAAGCGTTTCTTGAAGCAGCTCGGTCGCCGGCCGATCACCGAATTCAACTACCGCTATGCCAGCGCGGGCGCGGCGCACGTCTTCGCCGGTGTGCATTTCGACGACGCGGAAGTGCGCGACGCAACGATCGGAGGACTACGTGAAGATGGCTACGCGGTGGTCGACATGACCGGCAACGAGATGGCGAAAGTCCACGTCCGCTACATGGTCGGTGGCCGCGCACCGGGATTGAAGGACGAGCGTCTCTATCGCTTCGAATTCCCGGAGCGACCGGGCGCACTCGCCGAATTTCTCCAGGCTGTCGGAGGGCGCTGGAACATCTCGCTGTTTCACTACCGCAATCACGGCGCGGCTTACGGCCGCGTGCTTTGCGGCTTGCAGGTAGCGAAAGCCGAGCGTGCCGAGTGCCGGCGCGCGCTCGATGAACTCGGCTACCGCTATTGGGAAGAGACCGACAACCCGGCGTACCGCCTGTTCATTGGCGGCTGACCTGCGCCACGATCTGCAAACGCACAAAAGCCTGCCAACCTGAACGACCAGCCAGGTCGCACAGATTATTGGGGTCGGTGGTGGCACCGCTGAAAGTTCGTCCGTCGATCGACCGTCTGCTCGTACACCCACTACCGCGCGTCTGCGCGCGCTCGGCAAGCGCCAAAAAGTCGACACAGTCTCGTTCTTACCTTCGGTGAAATACGGATATTTCGTGTGGCTTCCACGTGATGACTTGAGTTGGTTATGACGAAATGGATTTCGTCCGTGGGCGCGGACCTAAAGGTCTGCGCGCGCATAGGTTCACGTTCGTGAGCGGCAATCGTTCGCTTGCGCGCGGGCTTGCGCTCGCGCAGATCATGCTGGGGATGCTCGTCATCGCCGGCTGGGTGTTTCGTATTCCGGTGCTGACGCAGGTACTGGCAGGCATGGTCAGCATGGTGGCGAGCACGGCCGTGTGTTTCATCCTGCAGGGCACGGCGTCGCTGCTCATGTTGCAGTCTTCACCGCGCGGCCTCAGGGTCGGCGCTGCCGTCGCGGTGGTCGAACTTGTTCTGACACTGGTCAATCTGGCGCAGATCGTGTTCCGGGTCTCGCTCGGCATCAATCTGCCTTCCCTGCACAGCTGGATCGACAACATCAATCCGGTTCCCGGGCAGATGTCGTTCGCAGCGACGGCCGCGTTTGCCATCGCGGCGATCGTGATCATCCTGCGGCGCTGGCGCGACCGCGAATGGCTCGATGAAATCGCGCAGGTGCTGATCGCGCTGGTGTTCAGCTCAGGCCTGTTCGCGCTGCTTGGCCATGTCCTGCAACTGGGCCTGCTGTACAGCTGGTACCCGTACACCCGCATGGCGCTGCACACCTCGGTGGGAATGCTGACGGTCGCGGTGAGCTTGTGGCTGGTCTGGCGCGACGGCCTTGCGCAGCCCAGTGACGAGCGGCGCATTGCGGCGATGGGCGTGGCCGCGCTCATCGTGGTGCCGCTGCTGACCGGGCTGGTTGGAATCTGCGTGCTCAAAGCCGACGGCGAGGAGGCGCTCGGCCGCAGCCTGACCTTGGCGCATCAGGCGCGGGTCGACGCGCTCCTGACGATGCTGGAACAGTACAGCGCGCGCAGCGCGATCATGACGACGCGGCCCAATCTCACGCGGCAACTGCGGCTATATAGCGACGACGGGCGCAACATGGCCGCGCGCGAAGGCGCGAAGCTCGTCGTCGAAAGTTTTCTGCCGCACGGCTTCAGCAGCATCGCGCTGACGACGCTGGATGGCCGCCGGCTGATCGTGGCCGGTACTCCGGTCGACAACCCTGCGCTCGAAGTGCCGTTGCATCTCGATACGCCAGGCGCGGCCAGCCTGCTCTGGCAGGATGGCCTGGTGTTGCGCAATCGGCACCGCGTCCGCGATACCGGCGGCGAGTTTGCCGAAGTCGTGACCGAACAGCCGCTGATCGACTTGAGCGGAAAGTTGCTGTCGGCGAGCGCGGTCGGCCACAGCGCCGATCTCCTGCTGTGCGGCCCGAGCGCGCTCGGGCCGGCCTGTTTCCCGAGTCGAGACGGCCATTCGCCGTTCTCCCTGCCGCTGTCCGACGAGGGCGCACTGCTGCCGGTTGCGATGGCGTTCCGGGGGGGCGTCGGCTCGATCGCTTTTCACGAGGCCGACGGCACGATGGGCATCGCCGCTTATGGCCCGGTCGGCGACACCGGGCTCGCCTCGGCGATCAGGACCGACGCGGCCGACTTGTACCGGCCGATCGGCCGCAGCCTGTTCTGGGGGCTGCTGATGGTCCTGGTGGTCACGGCCCTCAGCGCGATGTTGCTGCGCGGCGCCATCCGCCTGCTGACGAGCCGGCTCGCCTTCGCCGAGCGCCGCTATCAGATCGTGGTCGAATCGCTGCAGGAAGGCGTGGCGCTGTTCGATGACACCGGCAAGATCATTGCACGCAACCGCGCCGCCAAGCGCCTGCTTCGCGTGGCGGCGGAAGGTGCGGAGGGCCAGCCTTCATCCAGCAGGAGCGTCAGCGTGATCCGCGAGGACGGCACCGCGTGGCTACGCGAGGATTTTCCGCCCAAGCGGACGCTGCGCACGGGTGTCCCGGAGACCGACGTCGTCATGGGCATTCGACGCGAAGGTGGCCGGACCAACTGGATCAGCGTCAATACCGCCCTCACCGCCGGTCTCATGCCGGGGCAGGAGCGCGGGGTCGTCGTCTCGTTCGCCGACATCACCGAACGGCGCCAGGTCGAGACGCTTGCGCGACAACTCGATCAGCGCTTCCGGCTCCTGGTCGAAGGCGTGGCCGACTACGGCATCTTCATGCTCGGCATCGGCGGTCACATCGTGTCCTGGAACCGCGGTGCGGAGCGCATCGTCGGTTACCACAGCAGCGAGATCGTCGGCCGGCACTTCTCGGTGTTCTATCCGCGCGCCGACATGCGCCATGGCAAGCCGGCGGACGACCTCAGGTCGGCGGCGGAGGAGGGGCGCTTCCAGGCGGAAGGCTGGCGCGTGCGCAAGGACGGCCGGCGCTTCTGGGCAAACGTCGTGATCACTGCCGTGCGTGACGACCAGAACAAGCTGATCGGTTTCTCCGAGGTCACGCGCGATCTGACCGAACGCCGTCAGGCCGAGCAACAACTCGCCAGGGCCCATCAGTTCCAGTCGGCAATTCTCGAAAGCGCGCCGTGCTCGATCATCGCGACCGATCCCAGCGGCGTGATCCGGTCGATGAACCCGGCCGCCGAGCGCATGCTCGGCTACGCCGCCTCGGAACTCGTCGACGTGGCGACGATTGACGCACTGCATGTCATCGGCGAACTCGCGGAACGGCGGGGCGTGCTCGAGGCCGAGCTCGGCGTGCCGATCCACCGCTCCGCCGAAGCGCTGCTGGTCAAGGCGCGTTACAGCACGACCGAGGAGCGCGAGTGGCACTACGTGCGCAAGGACGGCTCGCGCTTCCCGGTCAGTCTGTCGGTGTCGGCGCTGCGCGACGAGAACCAGGTCATTACCGGCTTTCTCAATATCGCCTACGACATCACCGAGCGCAGGCGTCGCGACGAGATCGTGCAGCATGGCGCTCATCACGACTTTCTCACCGGGCTGGCCAACCGCGCGCTGCTGCACGACCGGTTGCGCGTGGCGCTGGATCACGCGCGTCGCGAGCAGCGTCAGCTCGCGGTGCTGGCGCTCGATCTCGATCACTTGAAGCGCGTCAACGACTCGCTCGGCCATCACGTCGGCGACCAGTTGCTGATCGGCGTCGCGCAGCGCCTGCTGAGCTGCGTGCGCGCGTCCGATACCGTCGCACGCATGGGCGGCGACGAATTCGTCGTGCTGCTCGGCAATGTCGACGACACCGGCGGCGTGGAGCGCGTCGCGCAGGCGATCGTCGAGCGGGTATCCGAGCCGATGTCGATCGGAACGCACGAGCTGACGGTGACCCCCAGCATCGGCATCAGCCGCTTCCCAGCCGACGGCGAAGATGCCGACACCCTGCTGCGCAACGCCGACAGCGCGATGTATCTCGCCAAATCCGCCGGGCGAAATCGCTACCAGAGTTTCAGTCGCGATATCGAATTCGCGGCCCGCGCCAGGCTCGACCTCGAAATCGCCATCCGCCGCGCGCTGCACCAGAACGAATTCGAACTCGACTACCAGCCGCAGTTCTGTATCGCCACCGGCGAGATCGTCGGCGTGGAGGCGCTGCTGCGCTGGGACGATCCGCAACGCGGGCGGATCCTGCCGGCCGACTTCGTGCCGGTCGCCGAGGAGAACGGCCTGATCCTGCCGATTGGCGAGTGGGTCCTGCGCCGCGCCTGTCGCGATGGCCAGCGTCTGCGGCGGCAGACCGGCCGGCCGCTGAAGCTGGCCGTGAACCTGTCGTCGCGCCAGTTCCGCCACGACAAGATCATCGCGATGATCCAGTCCGCGCTCGAGGAAAGCGGCCTCGAACCGCGCGCGCTCGAGCTGGAGATCACCGAGGATGTGCTGATGGTGCACCCCTCGGAAACGCTCGAACGCCTGCGCCGTATCCGCGCCCTCGGCGTCTCCATCGCGATCGGGGATTTCGGCGCCGGCCTGTCGAGCCTGTCGTACGTCACGGCGCTGGCGATCGACACGCTCAAGATCGATCGCGTCTTCATCGATCGCCTGCCGGAAAGCGCCAGCGATGCGGCCATGGCCCAGGCGATCGTCGCGCTGGCGCGCAGCCTCGGCATCCGGGTTGTTGCCGAGGGCGTGGAAACGCCGGAGCAGCTCACCTTCCTGGTTTCCCGCAGCGACGATGACGCAACCGACAAAGCCGTCTGCACCACGCCCGATCTCTGCGAGTACACCGTGCAGGGCTACTTGTTCTGCAAGCCGGTCGCGCGCGACGAATTTCTCTCGCGCTTCGAGGAGACCCGCGAAACCGGACGGCGGCTGATCGCGGACGCTTGAAGTCCGGCGCTGGCGTCCGCGGCTCCGGACACCGGCCGCGCCGTGATTGCACCAACCACCTGAGATACCGCTACTCAAGCGAGAGGATGTAAGCGAAGTGCTCGGGCCGCACCGGCATTACGGAGAGGCGGTTGCCACGCATGATGAGCTGGAAACCGTGGAGCATTGCCTCGTGTTCGCGCAGCTCGTTCAACGTGATGACACGCTTCAGCTTGCGCTCGAACTTCACGTCGACGAGAAACCAGCGCGGCTCCTCGGGCCTGGCCGTCGGGTCCTCGTGGGCATGGCCCTTGATGAATTGCGTCGGGTCGGGATAAGCCGTCGAGACGATCTTCGCGAGACCGGCGATGCCGGGCTCCGCGCAGTTCGAGTGATAGAAAAACACGCGGTCGCCGACTTTCATGCCGTCGCGAATGAAGTTGCGCGCCTGGTAATTGCGCACGCCGTCCCAAGCCTCGGTCTTCCTGGGGCGCGTCGCAAGATCGTCGATCGAGAAGGTATCGGGTTCGGACTTCATCAGCCAGTGGTTCATGGGCGTTTTCGGATACCGGAAAAATGGCGCAGGCCGCATTCGGTGACGACGGCGTCGAGCCGCACGTCCCAGGCTTCGCAGGGCAGTGCGGCGGTTTCCTGGGCGGCGTAAGCGTAGCCGATCAGACGCGGCCGCCCGCCGATGCGCGGCTGCGCGAGCGCCCGGTCGTAATAGCCGCCACCGTTGCCAAGCCGCACGCCGTACCGGTCGAAGGCGAGCAGCGGCAGCAGGATCACGTCGAGCTTGCGTGCGGTTTTCAGCGCGCACGTGGCGGCCGGCTGTGGCAGTGCATGCCGTCCGCGCTTTAGCCGCGTGTTCCCGTATAGCGGGGTGAAGCACAGGCGGCGGGCGGGCAGGATCACGGGCGCATGCACGCGATGCCCGGCGCGCTGCAGGGCGCGGCGTAACGGCTCGGTCGAAAGCTCGGAGCGCACCGAGAGATAGATCGCAATCGAGCAGCAGCGCGGCAACGCCCGCAGCAGCGCACGCGGCGCAAGGCGTGCGGCGGTGATTCGTTGTCTGCGGGGCAGGGCGCTGCGCAGCCAGCGCGCCTCTCGACGCAGCGCGGTCTTGCACGCAGCGGGTTCGGAAAAAAGTGTGTCTCCCGCCTGTGCCGTCATCCGTCTTCGACCTTGAGACGAGGTCTCAAGTGGGCACCGGTTCGCGTATTCGGGCTTTCCGCTGCGGGGCGGACCTGCACTCCCTACGTGAATAAGGTTCCCTTTGCATTGCAATTAGGCTCAAGGGTTCCTGAAGGACAACGAACACCGCAGGAGACACGGATTCAAAATACCACAGTCAGGCGCGGGAATTCAGTCGCTTCCGACGAGCGTCTGGTCGATGTCCAGGCCGATCTGGCGCAGCTTCTCGACACTGATCGCATCCTGCTTCGCCACCGCCTCGTCGCCCTGCAGCGCCAGCAGTTCGCGCGCGATGTTCAGCGCCGTCATCACCGCGACGCGCTCCGCGCCCAGCGCCTTGCCACGGCGGCGGATGGCGGTCATGCGCTCGTTGAGGTAATCGGCCGAGGCGACGAGCGCCTCGTGCTCGTCCGGCGGACAGGCCACCGTGTATTCGCGCGCCATGATGCGCACGGTGACAGTGAGCGGATCGCTCTTGCGGCCGGTTTCGAGGATGGGGTTCATCAGGGTCGCGCTCAGGGGTTCGGATCCGACTCGAGTACGCGGATGCGCTCGACGACGCCTTCGATGCGTCGCTTGAGCTCGCCGTTCAGCGCGAGCAGGCGATCGCGCTCCTGCAGCGCGCGCTTTTTTTCCAGGCGCTCCTGACGATAGGCATTGATCAGGCGCTGGACACGTTCTTCGAGTTGTTCGAGTTCGCTTTGGAGCATGGCAGGCGATGCAGGGACGCTCAAAGTATAACGCGGGCGTTTCTTGCGAAACGCCCGCGCCGGTTTTGCCGCTCTCGTCGCGTGAGGCTTAAGACGGATCGAGCAACACGAAGAACGCCGCACTGCCGCGCAACACGTGCAGCAGGAGCTGGCCATCCTTCACTGCAGCGAGCTTTTCGAACTCGGACACCGAGCTGACCGGACTGCGGTTGACGCTCATGATCACGTCGTTCGGGCGCAGACCGGCCTTGCCTGCCGGCGAGCGGGGCTCGACCGTGAGCGCCTGTACGCCCTTGACGCCGGCCGCGCGCGCGGCATCCGCCGACGCTCCGGCCAGCGGGCCGAAGGTTGCGCCCTTGAGGCCCGGGTGCAGGTCGGTGGCGGCAACCTTTTTGTCATCGACGTTCTTGCCGACGACAACGGTCACCTCGCGCGGTTTGCCGTCGCGCAACAGCTTCATGTTGACCTTGTCGCCGACGCGAAGCAGGCCGACCGTATAGCGCAGCTGCTGGAAATCCTTGATCGGCTTGCCATTGGCTTCGACGACGATGTCGCCGTCCTGCAGGCCGGCCTTGGATGCCGGTGAATCGGGCACGACCTTGCCAATCAGCGCGCCATGGCCATCCGGCACATTGAAGGCCTTGGCCAGTTCCGGTGTCAGTTCCTGCCCGCCCTGGATGCCGATGCGGCCGCGCGTGACGGTGCCGGTCTCGATCAGCTGCGTCATGACCGATTTCACGAGGCTGGTCGGAATCGCGAAGCCGATGCCGATGTTGCCACCCGAGCGCGACAGGATCTGGCTGTTGATGCCGACCAGTTCGCCCTTGAGGTTGATCAGCGCGCCACCGGAATTGCCGGGGTTGATCGAAGCGTCGGTCTGGATGAAGTCTTCGTAGCCATCGCCGAGACCCTGCCGGCCGAGGCCGCTGACGATGCCCGAGGTCACAGTCTGGCGCAGGCCGAACGGCGAGCCGATGGCGACGACGAAATCGCCGACTTCGAGCTTTTCCGAATCGCCCAGCGTCAAGGCTTTGAGATTCGCGCCCTTGATCTGCAACACCGCGAGATCGGTGGCCGGATCGGTGCCGATGAGTTTGGCGGTGAACTCGCGGTCGTCGGACAGGCGCACGACGATCTTGTCGGCCTGCGCGACGACGTGGTTGTTGGTGATGACGTAACCCTTGTCGGCATCGACGATGACACCCGAGCCGATCGCCTGCGTTTCCTCGGTTTCAGGCGGTTGCTGCTGCTGTTGCTGGCCGTCCGGAAGACCGAAGAAGCGGCGGAAGTTGGGATCGTTCAGCAGCGGGTTCTGCTGTTGCACCTCGGCCTTGCCGCTGACCGCGATGTTGACCACCGCCGGCAGCACTGGCTTCAGCATCGGCGCCAGCGATGGCACCTGACCGGGCAAGCTGGCGGCGAGCACGCTGGCCGGGATGTCGGCCTGCACCGGCGTCGGCGACGTGGTGGAAAGCGTCAGTGTCGCCACGGTCGCGAGCAGCCCGGCTGCGGTAGCGACAGCGGCCGTTTTCAGAGAGGAACGTATGGCCATGTTGGGATGAGTCCTTGGTGTCGGGATTCTGATGCGTTCTCAGGGGAACGCGGCGCTATGACCGCCGGCGCGTCATCAAGTTTCATGCCTGAGGTCGGAACGATGCAGTTTACGGGCGTGACTCGAAGCGGGATGCGTCCAGCGACGAAAAGCTTTGCATTCTTGCCACAGGACCGCGCCAGCCACCGATCGACAGCCCGGCAACGCGGGTCAGCGTGCTCAATAGCTGCTCGCGCAGGCCGCGTTTGACGCGATAGCGAATCTCGAACACGTCGCGCTCCTTGACCTGCGCCAGCAGGAAGTCGTCGCTGGTCTGGATCGTGTCGATCAGGCCCAGCTCGAGCGCCTGCGTGCCGTACCAGTGCTCGCCGGTGGCGACGCGCTCGATCGCAAGCCTGGCCCGGTTGTCGGCGACGAAAGACTTGAACAGACCTTGAATCTCTTCGAGTTCCTGCTTGAACTTGGCGCGCGCGGCGTCGGTGTTCTCGCCGAACATCGTCAGCGTGCGCTTGTATTCGCCGGCCGTGTGCAGCTCGACGTCGATTTCGTGCTTGTTCAGCAGTCGATGGAAATTCGGCATCTGCGCGACCACGCCGATCGAGCCGAGCACCGCGAACGGGGCGGCGAGAATCTGGTCGGCGACGCAGGCCATGAGATAGCCGCCGCTGGCCGCCACCTTGTCGACCGACACGTGGAGTTTGTGTCCGCGTTCGCGGATACGCTTGAGTTGCGAGGCCGCGAGACCGTAGCCGTGGACGATGCCGCCGCCGCTTTCCAGACGCACGAGCACCGCGTCGTCGGGACGCGCGACTTGCAGCAGGGCGCTGACTTCCTCGCGCAGTGCCGAGACCTGCGAGGCTTCGATGTCGCCGTCGAAATCGAGCACGAACAGGCGCGAGCGCTGCGGCGTTTCACCGCGTTTTTCGGCCTTGCGTTTGGCCTTGTCCGCGGCCTTCAGGCGCTTGGCCTCGAGCTTGTGCTCGGCTTGCGTGAGCAGGTCGTCGTTGAGAATGTCGGCCATGCGCTCGAAGCGCTCGTTGAGGTTCTTGACCTCGAGCCGTTCGCCAACCTGCTCGCGCCCGGCGCGGACCAGACCGGCGACGACGACGATAAGGGCGATCAGGCCACCGACCAGTGTCAGCGTCTTCGCGAGAAACAGGCCGTATTGCAGCAGCAGATC
The DNA here is from genome assembly GCA_043781855.1 of Nevskia sp. Taxonomy (GTDB): domain Bacteria; phylum Pseudomonadota; class Gammaproteobacteria; order Nevskiales; family Nevskiaceae; genus Nevskia. The sequence continues at coordinate 98,138 of JAYWBB010000056.1, forward strand.
GAGCATTGATGAGTCCTGGTGCGGCCGCAGCGGGGGTATCGTTATTCGCGGCCTGCCGGTCTCAATTGGGGGCGGCGCGTACCGCTTTCAATGTGTTCCAATGCAATTGCTGCGGCCATGAGATCAGGCGCGGCCGTAGAACACCGGTGCCAAGGTGGCGGCGCGCTCGATTCTGGCAGTGCTTTCGGTCTCCTCGGCGCGCGGCATCAAGCCCTCGTTCAACAGCGGCGCAAGAATGCCGACCAGCGCATCCACGTGCTCCGAATGGGCATTCAGCGCCGGGATGTAACGCAGCGCCGCACCGCCGGCCGCAAGGAAATCGGCGGCGTAGCGCAGGCTGACTTCTTCCAGCGTTTCGAGACAGTCGGCGGCGAAGCCGGGGCACAGGGTGTCGAGCCTTTTCACACCGCGCTGCGCGAGCTGGACTATCGTCGCATCGGTATACGGTTGCACCCAGGCTGCCTTGCCGAAGCGGCTCTGGAACGCGACCGTGTAATCGTCGGCGCCCAGTTCGAGCGACTCGGCCAGCAGCCGGGCGGTCTTCTGGCAGTGGCAGTAATACGGATCGCCCTGCTCGATATAACGCTGCGGCACACCGTGAAACGACATCAGCAGATGATCGCCGCGGCCCTGTGTCTGCCAATGCCGGCGCACACTGTTCTGGAGTGCTGCGATATAACTCGGATGATCGTGATAACTGCCGATCGTGCGTAGCTCGGGCAACCAGCGTCGCTTGCGCGTTTCGGCGAATACCGCATCGAAAGCGGCTGCGGTGGTCGAGCCCGAATACTGCGGATACAGCGGCAGCACCGCGATGCGCCGCACGTCCTGCGTTTCCAGTTCCGCCAGCGCTTGCGCGATGCTTGGCGTTCCGTACGTCATCGCGAGGGCGACGGGCACGTCGCGTCCGTACTCTGCAGCGAGCCGGGTGCGCAGGGCAATGGCCTGCTTCTTCGAGATCGCCAGTAGCGGCGAGCCTTCGTCGGTCCACACCAGGCCATAGGCATGCGCCAGCCGCTTCGGCCGGAATGGCAGCACAAACAGATACAAGATCGGCAGCCAGATCACACGCGGGATTTCGACCACACGCGGATCGGCGAGGAACTGCGCGAGATAACGCCGGATCGCCGACGGCGTCGGCGTATCCGGCGTGCCGAGGTTGAGCAGCAGCACGCCGGTCTTCGGCGTCGCCGCATGGCTGCGGCGGGCGAGTTCATTCATTAGCAGGGCAAGGCCAGGAGATTTTGTCCGCGCATGTTACCGGCGAAACGCACCGGGCTGTGGGCTACGCCGGCCGCGCGATCTCGCCGCGTACCAGCCTGCGGAAATAGCTGTGGTACGCGGCCATCGCCTTGCTGCCGAGGATCAGCAGCAGCGGCAGGTTGATGACGTACATGAAGCCCAGGCCGACGGTCGATATCGCATCGAGCTGGCCACTGGTCTTGATGAAGCCGAAGGTGGCGACCGCAGCCGCCACGCACCAGAGCACGCGGAACGGCGTCACGTACGACGCGCCGAACAGGTAGATCACGCCCTGCTCGCCGTAGTAGCCGTAGGAAATGATGCAGGACAGACCGAACACCCAGACCGCGATCGTGATCAGCCAGCGACCGAGGCCCGGCTGCACGCTGTCGAAGCCCTTGGCGACGAGGGTGGAGCCGCGGTAGTCGGCATAGACGCCGGCATCGAGAATCTTCGGCTCGGTATTGCTCGCGAGCGGCATCCAGTGGACTGACCTGGCATCGGCTCCGAGCACACCGTAGAGGCGCTTGCGCGCACCGCCGTTATCGACCATCACGAACAGCGGCGCACCGGCTTGCCAGTCTTCCCTGCTCGCGCCGGTCTGATCGGGAATCGTTGCGAGGTCCGGCTGCCATTGTCCGGGCGCGGCTTCGACGATCGCCGGCGGGCTTTGCCAGACAGCGGCCGGCGCGCGGTTCCAGATGCCGGTGGAGAGCACGACGAGGCCGGTCACGGTGCAGACGAAGATCGTGTCGATGAACGGTTCGAGTCCGGCGACCACGCCTTCGGTCACCGGCTCCGGCGTCTTGACTGCCGAGTGCGCGATCGGCGCGGTGCCGAGTCCGGCTTCGCTCGAGAACAGCGCGCGCTTCATGCCCCACATGAAGGCACTGCCGAAAGTGCCGCCGGCAAACGCGCCGACGCCATCGGTATGCGAGAACGCGCCCTGGAAAATCAGCCGGAACAGTTCCGGCAGATCGCTCGCGTGATGCAGGATCACGTAGATGCCGGCCAGCACATAGACGCCGCACTTGAACGGCACGAGTGTCTTGGTCACGTTGCCGATGCGCTTGATGCCGCCGAGGATGACGATGCCGGCAAGACTGGCGATGACGACACCGCTGATCCAGGTCGGCACGCCGAAATATTCGCGCGTCGTGTCGGCCACGCTCCAGGTCTGGAACATGTTGCCGCCGGTGAACGCGAACAGAAGCAAGCTGAAGCAGAATGCGCCGCCGACGAATTTCCCGAACGGCTTGAGGCCCGGTCTCATGTTCCCGAGGCCATCGCGCGCGACGTACATCGCGCCGCCGTGCGGATTGCCCTCCTCGCTGGTGTCGCGATAGAGCAGCGACAACGTCACTTCGCTGGTCTTCAGCGCCATGCCGACGAGGCCGACCACCCACATCCAGAACACCGCGCCCGGCCCGCCGAAATCGACCGCGATCGCCATGCCCGCGATCGCACCCAGACCGACTGTGCCGGACATCGCCGCGGTCAGCGCCTGGAAATGCGTCAGCGCGCCTTCGCCGTGCGAGGTGTCGATGCCCTTCCCAGCGACGAGCGCGATGCCGTGCGTCAGCGAGCGGTACTGGCAAAACTTGGTCCAGAACGAGAACAGGAGCCCGATAGCGAGCAGCGCCATCAGCATCGGCGCGGACAACAGCGTGTTGTTGACGGCGTCGACCGCCGCCCAGAACTGATCCATCGCTCGCTCCGGATCAGGTTGCTGTGGCGAGCAGGCTGTTGCTGCGGGAATAGCCGAAGTAGATGAACAGCCCGATCACCAGCCAGATGCCGAAGGCGATCCAGGTGAACTGCGCCAGCGTCACCATCAGATAGCCGCAGAGCAGCACGCCGAGCGCCGGCACGAGCGGATATAGCGGCACCTTGAACGGCCGCTTCAGGTTGGGCTGCTTGTTGCGCAGCACGATGACGCCGACGCAGACTACGACGAACGCACCCAGCGTGCCGATGTTCGCGAGTTCCGCGAGCTTGTTCAGCGGCACGAAGCCGCCGAGCAACAGCATCGCCGCGCCCGAGATCATGATCGAGCGCGTCGGGCTGCCGGTGGCCGGGTTCACGGTGCTCAGGAAACGCGGCAGCAAGCCATCGCGCGAGACTGCCATCAGCACGCGCGTCTGGCCAAAGAACATCACCAGCATGACGGTGGTCAGTCCGGCGACCGCGCCGATCGAGATCAGACCCGCCGCCCAGTTCTGGCCGATCTGCAACAGCGCGAACGAGACCGGAGAATCGACGTTGAGCGAACGATACGGAACGATGCCGGTCAGCAGGCCCGAAACCAGGATGTAGAGCACCGTGCACAGCGTCAGCGAGCCGAGGATGCCGATCGGCAGATCGCGCTGCGGATTCCTGGTTTCCTCCGCTGCGGTCGAGACCGCATCGAAGCCGAGATAGGCGAAGAAGATGGTCGACGCGCCGTCGACGATGCCCTGCCAGCCGAAGCGGCCGACGCCGGTCGCAGCGTCGATTTCCGCCGGCGGAATGAACGGCGACCACAACGCGGGTTGGAGATGAAAGAGTGCCACGCCGATGAACAGCGCGACCGCCGCCAGCTTGATCGCGACGATGATCGCGTTGAGCTGCGCGCTGACCTTCGCACCCGACGCCAGCAGCACCCCGAGCACCAGAATGATGAGCGCCGCCGGCAGGTTGATGAGGCCGGGAGCCTTGGTATCGAACGGTCCGTGCAGCAGGAAATCCGGCAGTCCAAAGCCCAGCGCCTGCAAGCCATTGTTGAGATAACCCGACCAGCCCACCGACACCGCCGCGACCGCAACCGTGTACTCGCAGATCAGCATCCAGCAGATGACCCAGGCCGGCAGTTCGCCGAGCGTGGCGTAGCCGTAACCATAGGCGCTGCCCGCGCCACCGACCGAAGCCGCCATCTCCGCATACGACAGCGCCGCACAGGCGCAGGCCACCCCGGCGAGCACGAACGACAGCACGATGGCCGGGCCGGAATGCGTGGCTGCGGTGACGCCGGTCAGCACGAAAATCCCCGCGCCGATGATCGCGCCGACGCCGAGCATGGTGAGGTCGAAGGCATTCAAACTGCGCTTGAGCCCGGTGTTTTTCCCGAGATCGGTCTCAATTGCTTTGGTGCGGAACAGGCTCATCAAATGTTTCCCCCGAAACTGGTTTTTAGTCCGTATAGAAGTGCGAGCGCAATTCGGTTTCCGGAATATACCGGCTCGCCTGCCGGAGGATTGCGCGGCAGGTGCCGGTATCGAGTTCCGCGTGATTGGGGACCGTCAAGGTCTGACGATCCCCACCTTCGATCTCCCGCTGGCGCTTGATGTGACTTCCCTTCTGTCCGACGATCGAGAAACCAGACTGCCGGAACAAGGCGACGAGCGCAGCGCCGCTCGTTCGCCGCAGACGTGATTCATTCTGTTGCACGCTCTAGGGCATGCACGGGTTCCATCTCGCAGGTAAAAATGATCGCAGGATTCGCGCCAAAGCCGAGCGCCTGCAAATCCTCGCCATCAAGATGCAAGGCCACGGCGTCCCGAAGGTTGCTCGCGGTCTGGTCGAGTGTCTCACCTTGGGTCGTGACGGCAATCTCGACGCATTCGGCGACATACCCGGACTGCTCGCCGGGCCGGATTACGGCAGTAACGGTGTAGCGCATTGAGTTCTCCTGCGCCGTCAAGGCGCGTGACGCTGCTTACCCTTCGAGTATAGCCGTCACGCCCATGCCGCCTGCCGTGCAGACCGAGATCAGCCCGCGGCCCCCTTTGTTCTCGGCGATGATTTTTGCAAGCGTGGCAACGATGCGCGCGCCGGTTGCCGCGAACGGATGACCCATGCCGAGACTCGACCCGCGAATGTTGAGGCGGTTGCGGTCGATGGTGCCGAGCGGCTGGTCCAGGCCGAGGCGTTCCTTGCAGAACTTCGGATCGCTCCAGGCTTTCAGCGTGCAGAGCACCTGCGCGGCGAAGGCTTCGTGGATTTCGTAGAAGTCGAAATCCTGCAGCTTGATGCCGCAGCGCGCCAGCATGCGCGGCACCGCGAAGGCCGGCGCCATCAGCAGGCCGTCCTGGCGCGCGCCGGCAAAATCGACTGCGGCGGTTTCGTAAGCCGTGAGGTAAGCCTGCGGTTTAAAGCCGTGTGCCTTCGCCCAATCTTCGGAGGACAGCAGCACGGCGGCTGCGCCATCGGTCAGCGGGGTCGAATTGCCTGCGGTCAGGGTGCCGTTGACCTGGTCATACACCGGCTTCAGGGCCGCCAGTTTTTCGACCGTCGAATCCGCGCGCAGATTGTTGTCGCGGCTGAGGCCGGCATACGGGACGACGAGATCGGCGTAGAAGCCGTTGTCGTAGGCGAGCGCAGTCTTGTGATGCGACTCATAGGCCAGCTGATCCTGCTCAGCGCGAGGAATCTGCCATTCCTTCGCCATGAGCTCGGTGTGCGCACCCATGCTGAGGCGGGTTCTCGGCTCGTTGTTGCCGGGAATCAGCGGCATGAGATCCTTCGCCCGGAATTTCGCGAAAGCTCGAAGCCGCCCGGTCGCGTCCTTCGCGCGATTGGCTTCAAGCAAAATTTTGCGCAGACCTTCGCCGACGCCGATCGGCGCATCCGATGCCGTATCGACACCGGCGCCGATCCCGCTTTCGATCTGCCCGAGCGCAATCTTGCTGCCGACCGTGATCACGGTTTCGAGACTGGTACCACAAGCCTGCTGGAGATCGTAGGCCGGCGTCTCGGGCGACAGGCCGCAGGACAGCACGCTCTCGCGCGTCAGGTTGAAATCACGCGAATGCTTCAGCACCGCACCGGCCGCCACTTCGCCGAGCCGCTCGCCGTGCAACTGGAATTTGTCGACCATGCCCTTGAGTGCGGCGGTCAGCATGTCCTGGTTGCTGCGCGTGGCGTAGGCGGTGTTCTGCCGCGCGAACGGAATGCGCATGCCGCCGAGGATCGCGACTTTGCGGCCGTAGGGTTTCATTGCAGACTCCGGGAGCGGTTGTTGCGGTGCGGCATTGTAGCGTCGTGGCAAAATCCCCAAAGCCGCTGCGATGGCGTGTCGATCATCGACGTACGCTGGCGTTCCAAGTCGCAAGCGCCCCTCCGCCCCAGTCAAATTCCAGACGTTCACCCCGATGCCGGCACCCAATTCCGACCGAAATGTCCCCTTGCCGGGTCTGCGCCCGATGAAAGCGCCGGCTTCGTCGCGCCGCCCGGGCACCAGCACGATTCTTCTCGTCGAAGATGACGTGCGCGACGTTCGCATCCTCCGCGAAGCGATCCGCGAGGCGGCTATCGACGCCGAAATCCAGATCGCGCCGAATGGCGACGAAGCACTGCGCATGCTGCGCCGGCTGCCGCCGTATCAAGGTCTGGCCTGTCCGGATCTGGTGCTGCTCGATCTCAATCTGCCACTCAAGAACGGCCGCGAGGTGCTCGCCGAAATCCGGACCGACGCCGCGCTCCGCCTGCTGCCGGTCGTGATTCTCACCACCTCGACCCATGCCGACGATGTCGTCGCCTGCTATGGCCTGCATGCCAACGGCTATCTGGCCAAGCCGATCGACTTCGCCGAGTTCACGCGCATGGTCCGTTCGCTGCATGAATACTGGTGTTGCCAGACCGTGCTGCCGCCGAAGCCCGACGGCAGCTCAGGCGCAGGCGCATGCAAGAGCTTCCATGGCGCCTGATACCACCCGCTTGCGCGTGTTGCTGGCCGAAGACTCGCGGCGCGACGCCCGGCTGGTCGCCGAACACCTGCGTGAAGTCCCTGAGGAACGCCGGCCGCAATTGCATCATGTCAGCACGCTCGCGGCCGCGCTGGACGAACTGGATCGCGTGACCTACGACTGCGTGCTGCTCGATCTCGGCCTGCCCGACGGTGGCGGCATCGCGAATGTCGACCGTGTGCGCGCGGCGCATCCGCAGGTCGCCATCGTGGTGATGACCGGACTCAACGACGAGCGCGTCGCGGTCGCCGCCCTGCGCCAGGGCGCACAGGAATATCTGGTCAAGGGTCGCTACGACGACAATGCCCTGCCGCGCGTGATTCAGCATGCGGTCGAGCGTCATCGGCTGCTCGCGGAACTCGATCGACGGCTGGTGCAGGAAGGTTTTCTCGCCAGCCACGATCTGCTGACGCGCCTGCCGAACCGGCAGCAGTTCAACGAACGCGCCTCGGCTGCCCTCGAGCGTGCCGAGCGCAGCGGTCAGACAGTGGCGATCTGCTATCTCGACCTCGATGGCTTCAAGCACGTCAACGACACCTGGGGTCACGCCATCGGCGACGCTGTGCTGCGCGAGGTCTCGCGCGTGCTCGGCAGAGCCGTGCGCGACGGCGATCTGGTGGCGCGTGTCGGTGGCGACGAATTCGCGCTCCTGCTGTTCCCGGCCGGCGCCGCCGATGCGGCGCACGTCGCCGCACGGATCGCGCGCAGCATCGCCGATCTGACCGAGGTCGAAGGCCGTCCGATCGCAATCGGCGCCAGCGTCGGCGTCGCGCTCCTGCCGGAGCACGGCACGACGCTGGAAGCCCTGCTCGCCCACGCCGACCACGCAATGTACGCGGCCAAACGCACCGCGCGGCCGGCGCATCCGGCGAGCGCCGATGGTCGGAATCCGGGCTGAGTCGGTGGCTCGACGTCACGGCGCGCAGTTCGCCGGGGAAATCGCGCTGATCGCGGTGGCCTATTACGTCTCGGGCCGCCTCGGCCTGCTCCTGGCAATTCCGCCCGGTTACGCCACGGCGGTGTTTCCGCCGGCCGGCCTTGCGCTCGCGGCGATCCTGCTCTGGGGGCAGCGCGCGCTGCCCGGCGTCTGGCTCGGCTCGTTCCTGATGAATGCCGCGACCAGCGTGCATGTCGGCGCCGCCGGCTTCTCGCCGCTGCTGCTGGTGCTGCCGGCGATGATCGGCGCCGGTGCAACGCTGCAGGCGGGCGTTGGCGCCACGCTGATCCAGCGCCTGGTCGGCTACCGCAACCTGCTCGAACAGGAACTGGAAGTAGTCTGGATCCTCGCGCTCGGCGGACCGCTGGCCTGTCTGATCGGCGCCACCGTGGGTGTCGGCAGCCTCTGGTTGCGCGGCCTGATCCCCGACGAAAATCTGCTGTTCAACTGGTGGACGTGGTGGGTCGGCGACAGTATCGGCGTATTGATCTTCACGCCGCTGCTGCTGGTCTGGGCGATCGGCCACAACCCGATCTGGCGCCGCCGCCAGCTCTACGTGACGATGCCGCTCGCGGTGATGTTCGGGCTGGTGGTGATGCTGTTCGTCCACATCAGCCAGCGCGAGGCGGAACGTATCCAGTCCGAGTTCGAAGGCTGGGGCGACGATTTCTCGGTGAGCCTGCGGCGCGACTTCGACAAGTATCTCGACGCGCTGCAGGCAACCAACGGGCTGTATACGGTCGATCCGTCGGCGGATCGCCCTGCGTTCGACCAATTCACCGGCCGGCTGCTGGAACGCGGGCCGGGCCTGCAGGCGTTGAGCTGGTCGCCGCTGATCGGGGAATCCGAGCGCGGTGCCTTCGAGGCTTCCATGCGAGCGCAGGGCTACCGCATCGGCGAGCTCGATGCGCTGGGTCGGCGCATCGACGCCGGTTCGCGCCGGTTCTACGCCCCGGTCGCCTACATCGAACCGCTCGCCAGCAACCGGCCGGCGATCGGGTTCGACCTGGCGTCTGAGAGTCGCCGGGCGGCCATGCTGACGCGGGCCCGAACGACCGGCAAACCGGCGGCCAGCGCGCCGATCCGGCTGCTGCAGGAACCCAGCGACCGCTTCGGCCTGCTGATCGCGATGCCGGTTTTCGGCACGCCGGCGGCGGGCGGCGACGGTCTGCGTGGCTACACCGCAGCGGTTCTGCGCGTGCCCGACCTGATGCAGGAAGCGCTGCGCCGCATCGAAGCGCAGGGCGTCATCGTGCGGTTGTCGGATCGCGGCGACGGCGGCGAAAGCACGCTGATCTACGGCGACCCGGCCTATGACCCGAAACCCGCCAGCTTGCAGCGGACCTTGAGCTTGAACGTCGCCGGCCGGACCTGGACGATCGAGCTGTCCCTGCCGGCACAGTTTTTCGTCACCCATCGCTCGCTGCAAGCCTGGACCTTGCTCGCGGCGGGCATGCTGTTCACCGGTCTGCTCGGCGTATTCCTGCTGGTGGTGATCGGCCGCACGGCGCGGATCGAGGAACTGGTCGCCGAGCGTACGGTGGAACTGACCCTCGCCAACGACAACCTTGCCATCGAGGCGCAGCGCAGCGCCCGGTTCGAGGCTGAAGCGCGACGGCAGGCAGACCGTCTGGCCGAATCGAACGCCGAACTCGAACGCTTTGCCTACATCGCTTCGCACGATTTGCAGGCACCGCTGCGGAGCGTCGCCAGCTTCACTGGTCTGGTCGAGCGGCGTTATCGCGGAAAACTCGATTCCGACGCCGATGAATTCCTCGACGCGATCCGCGACAGCGTCAAGGAAATGCGGACGCTGATCGACGACCTGCTGCAACTGTCGCGCGTCACCGGTGAACACGCCGACACCGGGATCGTCGACCTGCGCGAGGTTTTCACCTGGGCGCAGCGCCAGTGCGCCGCCGATATCGCCGCGACCGGCACGGAGATCCGATGCGGCGAACTGCCGACGGTTCCGGGCGATGTGCGCTTGCTCCGGCAATTGTTCCAGAACCTGCTCGGCAACGCCGTCCGCTTCCACGCACCCGGTGCGGCGCCGCAGATCGACGTCGCCGCCGAACGCGAGGGCCGCGAGTGGCGGATCGCGATCACCGACAACGGCATCGGCATTCCCGAGAATGGGCGCGACGACATCTTCCTGATGTTCAAACGCCTGCACACGTCCGAACAATACCCGGGCACCGGCATGGGGCTCGCGATCTGCCGCAAGGTCGTGCAGATATACGGCGGGCGAATCTGGGCCGAAGCGGGACCGGACGGTCGGGGCACTCGCTTCGTGTTCACCCTGCCTGCGGAAACCCGGGCCGACGAAGCCTGATCATGGGTCGGTTGGCGACTGGGGGACGCTCTTCATGTCCTTCGTCAGCGATCACATCTCGCTGTCGATAAAAAAATAGCGCAGCGCCCCTTGCAAGCCGCGACGCGCTCCCCAACAATTAGCAGCCTCCAAAGGAGAGTGCTAACAAGAGGTCTCCGGCGCATGCGTCAGTCAGCCTCGTGCCTCCTCTGGAACCGTCGCCACCACATTGTACGGAGTGAACATCATGAAGCTGCGTCCCCTGCACGATCGCGTGATCGTGAAGCGTCTCGAAGAAGAAAAGAAATCCGCTGGCGGCATCCTGATCCCGGACAGCGCCGCTGAGAAGCCGCTCAAGGCCCAGGTCGTTGCCGTGGGCCCCGGCAAGACCACCGATGACGGCAAGCTCCAGGCGCCGGCCGTGAAGGCGGGCGACACCGTGCTGATCGGCAAGTATTCCGGCACCGAAGTGAAGGTCGATGGTGATGACCTCGTCGTGCTGCGCGAAGACGACATTCTCGCCGTCTACGGCAAGTAAGCCCTTCCGCCTCTCAAAACATTAAAGGAACAGAACATGGCAGCCAAAGAAGTCAAATTCGCCGACGACGCCCGTAGCCGCATGGCCAACGGCGTCAATATCCTCGCCAATGCGGTCAAGGTCACGCTGGGACCGAAGGGCCGCAACGTCATCCTCGACAAGAGCTACGGCGCCCCGACCGTGACCAAGGACGGCGTTTCCGTCGCCAAGGAAATCGAGCTGAAGGACAAGTTCGAGAACATGGGCGCGCAGCTCGTGAAGGAAGTCGCTTCCAAGACCTCCGACGCCGCCGGCGACGGCACCACCACCGCCACCGTGCTGGCCCAGGCGATTCTCGCCGAAGGCCTGAAGGCCGTTGCCGCCGGTACCGACCCGATGGACATCAAGCGCGGCATCGACAAGGCCGTCGAAGTCGTCACCGCCGAAATCAAGAAGCAGTCGGTTGCCTGCAAGGACCGCAAGGCCATTGCCCAGGTCGGCACCGTCTCCGCCAACTCCGATGAAGCCATCGGCGAGATCATCGCCACCGCGATGGACAAGGTCGGCAAGGAAGGCGTCATCACCGTCGAAGACGGCTCGGGGCTGGAGAACGAGCTCGACGTCGTCGAAGGCATGCAGTTCGACCGCGGCTACCTCAGCCCGTACTTCATCAACAACCAGGTCAGCCAGCAGGTGGAGCTGGAAAATCCGCTGATTCTGATCAACGAGAAGAAGATCGCCAACATCCGCGAGTTGCTGCCGGTGCTGGAAGGCGTGGCCAAGTCGGGCCGCCCGCTGCTGATCATTTCGGAAGATGTCGAAGGCGAAGCGCTGGCCACGCTTGTGGTCAACAACCTGCGTGGCATCCTGAAAGTCGCCGCCGTCAAGGCGCCGGGCTTCGGTGATCGCCGCAAGGAAATGCTGAAGGACATCGCGATCCTGACCGGCGGCACGGTCATCGCGGAAGAAGTCGGTCTCAGCCTTGAGAAGGCGACGATCGCCGATCTCGGTACCGCGAAGAAGGTCCAGATCTCGAAAGAGAACACGACCATCATCGACGGCGCCGGCAAGGGTGCGGACATCGAAGCGCGCGTCAACGAAGTGCGCAAGCAGATCGAAGATGCGACCAGCGACTACGACAAGGAAAAGCTGCAGGAGCGTGTTGCCAAGCTCGCTGGCGGCGTGGCCGTGATCAAGGTCGGCGCGGCGACGGAAGTCGAGATGAAGGAAAAGAAGGCCCGCGTTGAAGACGCCCTGCACGCAACCCGTGCCGCCGTCGAGGAAGGCATCGTCGCCGGTGGTGGTGTGGCGCTGGTGCGTGCGGCCAAGGCGCTGGAGAAGCTGAAAGGCGCGAATGACGACCAGACCGTCGGCATCCGCATCCTGCATCGCGCGCTCCAGGAGCCGCTGCGCCAGATCGTCAAGAATGCCGGTGACGAGCCGAG
>JAYWBB010000057.1:0-6087 GCA_043781855.1 Nevskia sp.
CACGGATCGCGGCGGCGTCGAGAGTGTCGACTGGAATGCCGAGTTCGCGCAGTAGCGGCACGTCGTCGGCGGCCTTCGCGAACGCCGACGGATCACGGTAGACGTACAGCGTGCCGCTGTTCTCGAACTCGCAATCCAGGTTTTCGTCCTGGATCAGCGTTTCCAGTCCGTGGCGGGACGCGAGCAGCAGCTGGGCCTTCACAACGGCAGTCGCGCGGAAGTCGCGCGCATTGCAGAGCTTCGCGAAGCGCAGGAGCCAGTCGATCAGCGCCGGATCGAGCGACGGCTTGATGCGTAACGGCGCGTCGGCCTTCAACATCCATTTCAGCGCTTTCGCGAGCGTGCCCGGCGCATGCAGCGGCAAGTGGCTCGGCGTGATCGTGCCGCAGTTGCCGTGGCTCGCGCCGCTGCCGACGGTGTGCTGTTCGAGCACGGTGACGCTGCGTCCCGCGCGCAGCAGGAACAGGGCACAGGCGAGACCGATGACACCGCCGCCAAGTATCAGTACATCGCTTTTATTCCGGGTCACGATCGGGTTTTCGGTGTGTCTTTCCAGCCCTTCCAGCCGGACCCGCGCACCACCTGGCCCGGCTTTGCGCCGGTGGGCTCGCCATCGCGCAGCACCGCCACGCCGTTGACGAAGACATCGCGCATGCCGGTCGCGAACTGCTGTGGCTGATCAAACGTGGCGTGGTCGATCACCTGGTCGGCGTCGAAGATCACGATGTCGGCGGCGCAGCCGACGGCGAGGCAGCCGCGCTGCTTCAGGTGGAAGTTGTTCGCCGGCAGCGAGGTCAGGCGGCGCACCGCCTCGGCAGTGCTCATGAGCTTGTTTTCGCGCGCGTAATAGCCGAGGAAGCGCGCGAAGTTGCCGTAGGCGCGCGGATGCGGATTCGCCAGCAGAAACGGACCTTCCGGCGCCTGGCTGGCTTCGTCGGAGCCGAGGCTGACCCAGGGCTGCGCAAGGCCGAGCCGGACGTTGTCTTCGCTCATCAGGAAATACGCGGTGCTGACGCGGCTGTGGTCTTCGATGACGAGGTCCATGATCGTCTCTTCGGGCGATTTGCCGCGCAGCTTCGCGACTTCAGCGAGGGATTTTCCAGTCAGCGGTTTCAGCTTCGGGTTGCCGAAACCGATCAGCAGCACCTTGTCCGGCGAGCCGGCGCTCAAGTAAAGATTTTCCCAGTCGTTGCTCGGCGTGCGAATTTTCTGCGCCACGCGCGCGCGAGTTTTCGGGTCCTTGAGCCGCGCGATCCAGGCGTCGAGTCCGCCTTCCTGCACCCAGGGCGGCATGGCGGCATCGAGGCCGGTCGCGCCTGCGGTATACGCATACATGTCGGCACTGATCGCGAGTCCTGCCGCTCGCGCCGCCTCGATCTTCGCGATTGCCTGCGCCATCTTCGGCCAGTTTTTTTCGCCTGCGGCCTTGAGATGGTAGACCTCGGCCCAGGTCTTGGCGTCGCGCGCGATACCGATGTGTTCGTCGAGCGCCTCGAGCAGGCGATTGCCCTCGCTGCGCAGATGCGCAATGTAGCCACCGCCGTAAGCCCCTGCAGTCCTCACCAGCGCGGTGAGTTCGTCGGTCTTCGCGTAGAACGCCGGCGCATAGATCAGCGAGGCGCCGACGCCGAGCGCGCCTTCTTCCATCGCTTGTGCGACCAGCGCCTGCATGCGTGCGAGTTCTTCCGGTGTCGGCGCGCGGTTGGCGTAGCCCAGCTCGTGGATGCGCACGGTCGTCGCGCCGACGAACGAGGCGACGTTGGTCGAGATACCGCGCTTCACGAGACCGTCGAGGTATTCGCCGAGCGTGGTCCAGTCGATGTCGTACTTGATGTCGGATTGCTGCTTGATCGTTTCTGCTTTCATCGCATCGTTCAGCGGGCCCATCGAGCCGCCTTCACCCATGACTTCCAGCGTTACGCCCTGCTTGAGGTCGCTCAAACCTCGTCCGTCCTGGATCAGCGACTCCGTGGCCCAGCTCAGGGTGTTGATGAAGCCGGGCGCGATGGCCAGGCCCTTGGCATCGCGGGTGTTGCCGGACGTCCAGCTCGAGACATCGCCGACTGCGACGACGCGGCCTTCGCGCACCGCAACGCCGCCGTTGACCGGCGCCCCTCCGAGCCCGTCATAGATCAGGCCGTTGACGATCAGCAGGTTTGCCGTTCCGGCGGGTGCGGTCGACGCCGCTGCCGGCGCTTTTTTTCCGCAACCGGACAGGGTCGCGGCGAGCGCCAGTGCGACAGCAAGCGAGAGGAAGCGAACGGGCAGACGCATGAGCATGGCCGGGAAAGGGTATGACGATGAGCTTATCGGTCCGGCTGCCCCTTGGGTACCGCTGCCCTAAACTCCGGTGATGACCGCAGCCCAGCCTTCGATTCTCGTCGATTCATCCAGCGCCGTGCACCGCGTGTTCGCGGCCAGCCGCTTTGTCCAGCGGGTGTTCGAGCGCCAGCGCGACTGGGCGGATACGGCGCTGCGCGATGGCGAGTTCGAGCGCGCCGCAGCGCCGGTCGTCGAACGTCTGCGCGAAGTCGTCGTTGCCGGCGATGAAACGGCCTTCATGCGAACTCTGCGCACGTTCCGCAACCGCGAACTCGCGCGCCTGGCATTCCGCGACGTTGCCGGCTGGGCCGATCTCGACGAGACGCTGTCCGGACTCTCCGATCTCGCCGACGCCGCCTGCGACACTGCGATTCGGTTCGCTGCCGCCGCGCTGCAGGCGCGCCACGGTGTGCCGCGAAACGTGCAGGGCGACGAGGCGAAACTCTTCGTGCTCGGCATGGGCAAGCTCGGCGGCCGCGAGCTGAATTTTTCTTCGGACATCGACCTGATCTTCGGCTACACCGAAGCCGGCGAGACCGACGGCGCGCGGGCGCTCAGCAACGAGGAATACTTTGCCAGGCTTGCGCGCGAGACCGGCCGCCTGCTGTCGACACCGACCGAAGATGGTTTCGTGTTCCGCGTCGACACGCTGCTGCGGCCATTCGGCAGCGTCGGGGCGCTGGCGCTTTCGCTGTCCGCGCTCGAGGAGTACTACCAGACGCATGGCCGCGAATGGGAGCGTTACGCACTGATCAAGGCACGGCCTTGCGCTGGCGATCGCACGGCCGGGCAGACCCTGCTCGATCGCCTGCGGCCATTCGTCTATCGCCGCTACCTCGACTACAACGCGCTCGGCAACCTGCGCGAGCTGAAGGGCCTGATCGACCGCGACGCGCTCGCGAAAGGTGCTGTCGACAATCTCAAGCTCGGCCCCGGCGGCATCCGCGAAATCGAGTTCATGGTGCAGCTGTTCCAGCTCACGCGCGGCGGTCAGGATGCGCGGCTGCGCGATGCGCGCCTGCGGCCCGTGCTGCGCTATCTTGGCGAGTGCGGGCTGCTGCCGGCGGAGACGGCGCACGCGCTCGACGCGGCTTATGGGCTGCTGCGCCGCTGCGAAAACGCCGTTCAGCTTTACGACGACCAGCAGACGCATGCGCTGCCCGAGGACGAGTCGCATCGCGCAGCCCTCGCCGCCGCGCTCGCTCAGGCCGACTACCAGGCCGTGCTCGCGCTGCTCACGCCGGCGCGAGGCCGCGTACGCGAGGAATTCCAGCGGCTGTTCACCGAGCCGGAGCGCGCGCCCGCCGATAACGCCTTCAGTGCCGCCGTCGGTCAGGCCTGGAACAGCGACGTCGAATCGGAAAGCATCCTGCGGGCACAGGGCTTCGGCGCGCGCGCGGCGGAGGTCGGCAAGGCGTTGGCCGATCTGCGGCAGTCGCGGCTGGTCCGGGCCTTGTCGGAAGCGGCACAGAAGCGCTTGCGCGAACTGCTGCCGCTGCTTCTTGCCGAGTGCGCGGGGCAGGCCGATCCGGCGACCGCGGCATTGCGCGCGCTCGAAATCATCGACGCGGTTTCCGGCCGCAGCACCTACCTGAGCCTGCTGCGCGAAAGCGGCAAGGCGCGCATGCAGCTCGTGCGGCTTTGCGCGGCGAGCCCCTGGATCACGGCACTGCTCGCGCGCACGCCGGCCCTGCTCGACACGCTGCTCGATCCACGCCTCGCCACCGAAGCACCTTCGCATGAGGCGCTGCAGCAGGAGTTGCACACGCAGTTCGCGAAGCTCGCGGCCGACGACATCGAGCCGCAGATGGAGCTGCTGCGCCGCTATCGGCAGGAGATGACGCTGCGTATCGCCGCCGCCGATCTCGCAGAGAGCCTGCCGCTGGTGCAGGTCAGCGATCGCCTGACCTGGCTCGCGGAGGCTATCGTCGAACAGGCGCTGGCGTGTGCGTGGGCCCAGCTCGCCACACAGTTCGGCGAGCCGCGGCGCCTAAACGGCAGCCGCGCAGCATTCGCGATCATCGCCTACGGCAAGTTCGGCTCGATCGAACTCGGCTACGGCTCCGATCTCGACCTGGTCTTCGTCTACGACACCGATGCGCTGGAAGTGGGCACGACCGGCGGCCCGCGCAGTCTGATCCCGGCCGATTTCTTCTCGCGGCTGGCGCAGCGCATCGTGCACCTGCTGCAAACCATGACGCCGGCCGGCCGCGCGTATGAAATCGATCTGCAACTACGGCCCAGCGGCAACAGCGGCCTGGTCGTCAGCGCGCTGGGCAGCTTCGCACGCTACCAACGCGAGTCGGCCTGGACCTGGGAGCATCAGGCGTTGCTGCGGGCGCGTCCCGTGGCCGGCGACGGCGCGCTGCGCGAGGCGATTGAAAAAGTGCGCCGCGAAGTGCTGATGCGCGAGCGCGATGCGATTAAGCTGCGCAACGAAGTCATCGACATGCGCGCGAAGATGCGCGCGAGTCTGGAAAAACGCCGGTCCGGCCGCTGGGATGTGAAGCAGGGCGCCGGTGGTCTGATCGACGCCGAATTCCTGACCCAATATTTATGCCTGCGCGATGCCGCCGGTTGCGAGCCGCTGATCGAATATACCGACAACTGGCGTCAGCTCGAAGCACTCGCCGCCAAAGGCCGCGTCGATGGCGCGCAGAAGGACTCGCTGCTTCGCGCGGAAAGGGCTTATCGCGGCTGGCTGCACCGCCGCGCGTTGCAGCAGGCCGACGGTCTGGCCGATGATGCTGCCTTCGTGGAAGAGCGCGCCGCCATCCTGGCGGCGTGGCAACACCTCGTGATTGGAGACGTAAAGTGATCGTCGTCACCGGAGCCGCTGGGTTCATCGGATCGAATCTCATAATGGGTCTCAACGCGCGCGGCCGCCGCGACATCATCGCCGTCGACGACCTGAGCGATGGCACCAAATTCCGCAATCTCGCCGAGGCCGGGATTGCCGACTACATGGACAAGGACGAATTCCTCGCGCACGTCGAAGCGGGCACTTTGCCGAAGCTCCACGCGCTGTTTCATCAAGGTGCGTGCTCGGCGACTACCGAGTGGAACGGCAAGTTCGTCATGGACGTCAACTATCGTTACTCGAAAGCATTGCTGCATCACTGTCAGACGCATCGACTGCCTTACTTCTATGCATCGAGCGCCTCGGTCTACGGCATGGGCGTGAACGGCTTCCGCGAATCACGCGACTGCGAGAAGCCGCTGAACATGTATGCCTACTCGAAGTTCCTGTTCGACCAGTATGTGCGTCGGCAGGCGCTGACCTCACAGGTCGTTGGCCTGCGCTACTTCAATGTTTACGGCCCGCGCGAACAGCACAAGGCCGGCATGGCCTCGACTGCATTCCACTTCAATAATCAGATTGCGAAGGACGGCGAGTGCCGTCTGTTTGAAGGCAGCGATGGCTATCCCGACGGCGGCCAGCGCCGCGACTTCATCCATGTCGACGACGTGGTGGCGATGAATCTCTGGTTCTGGGATCACCCTGCGATCTCAGGCATCTTCAACTGCGGCACCGGGCGCGCGCAGCCATTCAATGATATCGCCAATGCGGTGATTGCCTGGCACGGCAAGGGGGCAATCAAGTATGTGCCGTTTCCGGAGAATCTGATGGGGCGTTATCAGTCGTTCACCGAGGCCGATCATTCACAATTGCAGGCGATTGGGTATGACCGGGAGTTTTTGACTGTAGAAGAAGGAGTGAAGAAGTACTTGGATTGGTTGAATACACGCCATGCTGGAGTAATA
>JAYWBB010000058.1:0-44389 GCA_043781855.1 Nevskia sp.
TGAACGCCCAGACGCCGCAATTCGGCCTGATGCGCTTTCAGCAGGTTGATGGCAGTGTCCCGGTCCATGGGAGCATATACCATGAATTGGCGGATGATCTCAGGTTTCTATCCGGAGGGTGCATAGGAGGTTAGACCCTGTTTGGGGCTAAAGCAGGAACCAGTCAAACTGACTGAGCCTGCCCGGGGCCGTTGCGCGAAGATGCAAGGAACCGCGATGGCAAGCTGGTCAACGCCATGCGATGGGTGCGCCCGAGATTTCGTCAGGACAGAAGCGGGACAGCGGCGGTGTTTCCTGCTTTTGGAGGTCTGTTTCCAGGATGGTTGAGCGCCGAAGAGGCGATCAACCGGGTCGGCCAACAAGGCACGCAGGCTTATGTCTGGGCACCGATTGGCTCCCGGCCTCCGATGGTGCGGGATAACCGCCATGACTGCGCCTACCTCTATGGTGCGATCTGTCCCGCCCGTGGCGTGGGAGCAGCCATCATCATGCCAGCCGCCAATACCGAGGGGATGAACGAGCACCTGAAGGAAATCAGCACCCAGGTGACGCCCGGCGCGTATGCTTTCCTGATCTGTGCTGGCGCCGGTTGGCATCAAACCGGGGGTAGCCTCCAGGTGCCCGACAACATCACCCTGCTAAAATTGCCACCCTACGCGCCCGAGCTGAGCCCGGTCGAGAACGTCTTGAAGCCTTTCCAGAGGATGATCCGCGCATTCCGGATTTCATCGACGCTCAAGCCGCCACGCGGCTTCATGAAATCCCAGGTCACCATCTGTTCGAGCGGGATCCCCATGCGCAGCCCGGTGTTGCGGCCGAGATGCTGGTCCGGGAAGAACAGGACCTTCTCGCGCCTCCCGAACGACCATTCGAGTACCGCGCGGGCATTGCTCGAAGTGCAGACGATGCCACCGTGATTGCCGCAGAAGGCTTTCAGATCGGCTGCCGAATTGATGTAGGTGACCGGCGTGACCAGCTCGTCCGGATCGAGCACTTCGGAAAGTTCCTCCCAGCACTTCTTCACTTTCACGAGATTGGCCATGTCGGCCATCGAGCAGCCGGCCGCCAGGTCCGGGAGGATGACCTTGCGCTTGCCGAAGGTCACGATGTCCGCGACTTCCGCCATGAAGTGCACGCCGCAGAACACGATGAATTCCGCTTCGGTTTTCGCTGCGAGCTGCGAGAGCTTCAGCGAATCGCCCGAGAAGTCGGCGTGCTTGAATACCTCGTCGCGCTGGTAGTGATGGCCGAGTATCGCCAGGCGCTTGCCGAGAATGTTCTTGGCCGCGACGATGCGGGCATCGCAGGAGTCATCATCCAGCAGATTGAACCGATCGATTTTCAGTACCGCAGCCACTTAGCACCTACCTTCGCGCAATAGCGCCGGTCAAGCGTCGATGACCGACGATTTTAGCCGATCCGCCCCACCGCCGCCGACTCAAGGCGTCGGCGCGGCCGTCGTCGTGAACTGCGCCGTAGCGGCGGCGGTCGTGGTCGCAGCCGTCGGTGCGATGGCTGTGATCGTGACGGCGCCCGGTATTCGACCCGCGGAAACCGCCAGGCCCGGGTTGGCGATCGATGAAGTGACCCGGGCAATCGTTGTGTCGCTGGAAGCCCAGGCTGCCTGCCGCGAAACATCCTGCGTCGCGCCAGAGGCATACGTTCCGATGGCCTGGAACGCCACCACTGCATCGCTGCCCGCAACGACGCTGGCGGTTGCCGGCGTCACCGCGATCGATTGCAGGACATCTGCCGCCGTCGTCAAGCTGATCGCCGGCGCGCTGATGACCGTCGTGCCTTGCGTATACGTCGCCGCGATCGTTACGGGCCCGCCCGCAGTGACCGCATTGAGCAAATTACTCAAGCCGGCCAGGCTGTTGAACGGGGCGATCGTCGTGTCTGACGACGTCAACGCCGTAATCAGGCTGATGTCCTGCTCCGGGCCATTGCCGAAATCGGCCAGCACGTTTACCCGTTCGCTATTGCCGACGAACAGGTTGGCGGCACCGAACTCCGGCTGGATCGAAATGCTCTGGATGTTGGCGACGGTGGCATTGGTGTTCGCGGTCAACGAACAGGTCTGAAAGCTGGCCTGCGCAACCAGCGGCCCGCCGGCGGCGACACCCGTGACCAGACCGCTGGTTGCGTCAATCGTCGCGATCGTTATGTCCGGAGTGACGAACGACCAGGCGGTATTGGTGGTGACATTGGTTTCGACGCCGTCGAGCATCGCGGTCGCAACCAGCGCCTGGGTCGTGGCTGGCGCGATCGTGAAGGCGTTGTTTGCCGGGATCGACTGGAGCCCGCTCTGGCTGCTTACCGTGTGAATGGTGATCGCCGTCGGCGTGCCGACCGAAATATCGATCGTATCGGTCAGGCCGAGATAATCCGCCGTGATGGTGACCGTGCCGGAGGCTACCGGAGTCAACACGCCCTGCGGGAAGAAGCCGGTCGCTGGCGCTGGCTGCGGCTCGTCGCCGTTGCTGACGCGCACCACAGCCGGATTGGAACTGGTCCAGTGCACGCGGCTGGTGAAGTCGCCAACCGAGCCATCGCTGAAAAACAGCACTGCGGTTAAAGGACTGCGGAAGCACTGGAAGGCTCGACCCGTGGCGGCGTCGACCGTGCCACCCGGCCCATTGACGGCCAGTCGCACCGGACCGATGCCTTTGCCGACAGGGTTGCAGGCTGCAACGGCGAAGGCCAGCAAAGCGAACACAGTCTGCGGCAGCAGGCGCGAAAGCGAGGAGAAACGAATCTTCATGAGGGTTGAGTCTCTGCAGGAGTTGCGGCATCCGGCCGCGGCGCAAGGGCGGCGACGGTACTGCGTATGGAAAGTTCACGCAGCTGACGGTTATCGACCGCGCCGGGCGCGTTGGTCAGCGGATCGTGCGCGGTCTGGGTTTTCGGGAACGCGATGACTTCGCGGATCGACTGGGCACCGACCATCAGCATCACCAGGCGATCGAGCCCGAGCGCGATACCGCCGTGCGGCGGCGCGCCGAACTTGAGCGCGTCGAGCAGGAAACCGAACTTCTCGCGGGCTTCCTCGTCGCCGATGCCAAGCAGGCGGAAGACACAGGACTGGATGTCGGCGCGATGGATACGCACCGACCCACCGCCGACTTCGACGCCGTTGAGAACCAGGTCATAGCCCTGAGACAGGACGCCCCCCGGATCGTTCTCGATGGCCGCAGCATCGAACACCTTGGGCGCCGTGAACGGGTGATGCAGTGCGACCCAGCGGTCCCCACCCGATGAATCGTCTGCCTCGAACATCGGCCAGTCGACGACCCAGAGCGCGCGCCAGCCCGGCGCGGTGAAGCCGTGATCGACGCCGATACGAATGCGCAGCGCGCCCATCGCATCGCAGACGACCTTGAATTTGTCGGCGCCGAAGAAGATCAGGTCGCCGTCGACTGCGCCGGTGCGCTCGAGAATGCCCGCGAGCGCCGCGTCCGAGAGGTTCTTGACGATCGGCGACTGCAAGCCGTCGCGGGCCTTGGCGGCCCACTCGTTGACCTTGATCCAGGCCAGACCGCGCGCGCCATACTGGCCGACCATCTTCGTGTAATCGTCGATCTGCGAACGCGGAATCTTGCCGCCGCCGGGCACCCGCAGCGCAACGACACGGCTCTTCGGATCAACCGCCGGGCCAGCGAAAACCTTGAAGTCGCAGTCGGCGACGAGGTCCTTGATCTCGACCAGTTCCAGCGGATTGCGCAGGTCCGGCTTGTCGGAACCGTAGCGCGCCATTGCGTCGGCGTAGGCGAGGTGGGGCAGCTCGCCAAGATCGACCTGCATGATGTCCTTGAACAGTTCGACGAACATCGCCTCGATCAGCGCCATGATCTCGTCCATGCCGAGGAATGAGGTCTCAACGTCGAGTTGCGTGAACTCCGGCTGGCGGTCGGCACGCAAGTCCTCGTCGCGGAAGCAGCGCGCGATCTGGTAGTAGCGGTCCAGCCCACCAATCATCAACAGCTGCTTGAACAGCTGTGGCGACTGCGGCAGCGCGAAGAACTTGCCCTCGTGCGTGCGGCTCGGCACCAGGTAATCACGCGCACCTTCCGGCGTGGCGCGGGTCAGGATCGGCGTTTCGACATCGATGAAGCCCGCCGCATCCATATACGCGCGAATGCGGCTGATGACCTCGTGGCGCAGGCGCAGGTTCTTCTGCATCAGCGGCCGGCGCAGGTCGATGTAGCGGTATTTGAGGCGCGCTTCCTCGCCGACGGTGTCGTCGTCGAGCTGAAACGGCGGCGTCTCGGATTTATTCAGGACTTCCAGCGTCGCCGCCAGCACTTCGATATGGCCAGTGCCGAGGTTGGCGTTGACCGTGCCCTCCGGACGCGCCCGCACGCGGCCGCTGATCTGCACCACATACTCGCTGCGCAGGCGCTCGGCGGCGGCGAAGGTTTCAGCGTTATCGGGATCGAACACCACCTGCAGCAGACCTTCGCGGTCGCGCAGATCGATGAAGATCACGCCGCCATGATCGCGGCGGCGCTGCACCCAGCCGCAGACGCGGACAGTTTCGCCGGTCAGGGCTTGCCCGACCTGGCCACAATAGTGAGTACGCATCATCAAGGGATGAATCGGGGGATATAAACCGCGATTGTACCGTTGCCAGTCGGCCCCGTGCAGGAATCAGTGGGGCGCAATGCGGGCCGCGACTTCCGGCGGGATCGAAGAATTCGGCGAAACCACACCGAGCGAAATCACGTAACGCATGCCTTCCTCGACGCTCATGTTGAGTACGGTCACGGCGCTTGGCGGGACATGCATGATGAAGCCGGCGGTGGGGTTCGGCGTGGTCGGCACGAAGACCGGGATCAATTCGTGTCCGATCTTCTGCGTGATCTCGTGGATCGGTTCGCCGGCCTGGAAACCGATCGACCACATGCCGGGCCGAGGCCACTCGACCAGCACCACCTTCTTGAACGAACGCGAGTTCTCCGAGAACAGCGACTCGGTCAGCTTCTTGACGCTGCCGTACAGCGAGCGGACCACCGGGATGCGCGTCAGCATGTCCTCGGCCCAGGTCAGCATGCGGTTGCCGAGAAAATTCGCCGCAATCGCGCCGGTGCCGAGCACCAGCAACACACTCAGTACCACGCCGAGCCCGGGAAAATCGGGCCGCAAGGACGGCGGAATGAGCAGCAAGCTGGTGTCGAGGATGCCGACCAGGAAGCGGATCACCAGGAGCGTTGCCGCCAGCGGAATCCAGATCAACAGCCCCGCGAACAGCCAGCGACGCAGCACACGCTGACCGATGCCCGACTCCGGCGCGGGGGCAGGTTCTGGTCGTTCGGGTTCGCTCACGTCTCGACGGGCGTCGGCTTTTTCGGCGCTGGCGCGGCGGCCGCCGGTGTTGCCGGCGTGCTGGCAGTTTCGGGTTTCGATGCCGGCTTCTCGGCTGGCTTGTCGCCCGCCTTTTCAGCCGGCTTGTCGACCTTGGGCGTGCCGCCGTCACTGCCCTCGCCGGCAAGATTCTTTTTCTTGTCCGACTTGAAATCAGTCTCGTACCAGCCGGCGCCCTTCAGTCGAAAGCCGGCCGCGGAAATCTGCTTGGTCAATGCCTGGGCGTGGCACGTCGGGCATTCGGTTGCCGGGGCATCGGAAATCTTTTGCAGGATCGTCGTCGACGCTGCGCACTCGGTACAGGTGTATTCGTAGAACGGCATGGGTTCACCTCGGCGCGAATCTTAGCCGTTAATGGGTGTCGGTGAACCGATTTCAATGGCGTCAGGGGCCGAAACGCAATATCCATCGCGCCTTCTTTATGGGTCTCCGCGCAATGCGGGTCGAATCGCGACGCCGTCGAAGCTCAACGGCGCCAACCCCGTCGCCGCGCGGAATTCTCGGCTTCGGCGTCGAGGGGGTCGCCGACGATCCGGGCATTCATCGATTCAAGAACGATCGGCGGCATTTCGCTGGCTGCCTGGCGATAGGCGCCGGTGTCGCTGCCAGCCGATGCTGCGGCTTCCGCCAGCAGCTGCACGCGCCAGGTCTGATCGTCTTTGCAGGCGAAGCCGGCGGCGTGATCGGTCGCGAGCGTGAACGTGCGACAAAACTCGCCCGATCGAGCCACGAAGCTCAAGCCGATTTTGACCGGAGCGTCTGCCCGCTGCGTGCTCGCGAGTTGGTCCGACAGCGCGCGTGCGAGGACTTCGCCGGCGACGAGGTGGCCGTCGCGCACGGCCACTTGTGAAGGCGGCGATACGCGCGTGCCGAGGCGCCCGGCGATGACGCCGACGATCAGGGTCGCGGCCAGTGCGGCCCAGGTTCGCCAACGCTGCGGGCGCGCTGGCTGTGTCTTCTGCCGGGAAACGCGCACCTGCGCTAAATCAATCACGGCGGTATGGACGGGATCGGATCCGGATGGAGTCGCTGCCGGCTTGCCAAGCGCGGCCTGGATCAAGCGTTCGGGCACCGGCTCATCGAGCACGGGATCGAATGCCGCCCGCAGGCTGCTGAGCAAAGCGCGCTGCCGGGCGACGCGGCGGACGAGGTCCGGATCGTTTGCGAGCGCGGCATCGACTGCTGCCCGCGCATCGGCATCCAGCTCGTTGTCGGCGTACGCCATCAGGGTTTCATCGGAAAACGTCATTTACGCCTCCGGGCATCGTCGGCGAGGATCGCCTGCAGGGCTTCGCGGCCGCGGGCGATGCGGCTGGTCAGGGTCCCGATCGGGACTTCGAGTACGGCGGCGGCTTCCTGGTACGACAGCCCTTCAATCAAGACGAGGCCGATCGCCATCCGCTGATCCTCCGATAACTGCTGCATCGCCGCCTGCACCGTCAGCGAGTCGATCTGCGTATCGGTAACCGACACGCCGATGTGTTCGCCGGCTGCCTCCGGCGCGAAGACGCGATCGCGTCGATCGCGCGCGCGCACTTCATCGATCCAGGCATTTTTCATGATTCTGAACATCCAGCTGTCGAGGCGCGAGCCGGGCTGCCACTGAGTGCTGCGCGTCAGGGCGTTTTCCACCGCTATCTGCACCAGGTCGTCCGCGTCCTCAGGGTTTCGAGTGATGGCCCGCGCAAAACGTCGCAGCCGCGGGAGTAAATCAATGATGCCGGCGCGAACGACGGCGATTTCTGGATTCATGATCTGACAGGAAAACGACGGAGAGCGGGATTTTCTTCCATGCCGCGTTCGTTTAGCGTAACGCACGCACCGAGCGCGCCGTTCACCTCCGGACTGCTTGCAGCCCGGGTCCACAATTTATTTCCGTTGCAGGAGCGCGAGGCCACGATGGATGTCATGACGCCTTTAGGGAAGCTGGCCCGGCTGCTCCGCGTCGCCGCCGCGCTGTCGATCGCGTCGGGACTGATCGTCGCGTTACCGGCGCAGGCGCAGGCGCAACTGAGACTGCCGACGCTGCCACTGCCCGCCGGCAGGGGACTTGATACCGGCGCGATCCTGCGCAATTCCGAGCGGCCGCTGGAATCGCTGCCGCAGCCGTCGAGATCGCTCCAGATTCGCGAATTGCTGCGTCGGCATCCGGATGTGATCGAGACCGATCCGCTCGGCGAGCCCATCGTCCGCAGCGAAGTGCTGGCGCTGTCGCCGTCCACCGAAACGCTTGCCGCGCTGGGCGCCGCCGGCTTCACCGTAATCCGCGAGCGGGGGCTTGAGGGGCTTGAGGGCCTCGATACCCGCGTCGTCGCGCTCCGGCCACCCGCAGGCGTCGCCATCGCGGAAGCGCTCGAGCGGCTGCGCGCGCTCGATCCCGGCGGCGCTTACGATTTCAACCATCTTTATTCAGAAAGCGGTGCTGTCACGGCACCGGAATCGGTCGGTACGCCTCTGCCAGCCGCTGCGACAGCAGCCAGCGCACACTCCAGCGCCATGCGCATCGGGCTCATCGACGGCGGCATCGATCGAACGGCGCTGGCGCTCAACGACAGCACGGTCGTTGCCTGGGGCTGCTCGGGTCGAAACGTTCCGAGCGCACACGGAACGGCCGTCGCCTCGCTCATGGTGGGCCATGCCGGCCGATTTCGCGGCGCGGCGCCCGCAGCCGAACTCTATGCTGCGGACGTGTATTGCGACGATGCCACCGGCGGCGCTGTCGATACCATCGTCGACGCCCTTTCCTGGCTGGCTCGGCAGCAGGTACCGGTCATCAACCTCAGCCTGGTCGGGCCGCCGAATCGCATGCTCGAACGGATCATTCAGGCCTTGATCGGCCGCGGTCATCTGGTCGTCGCCGCAGTCGGCAACGACGGCCCGGCGGCACCGCCGCTCTATCCAGCTTCGTACGCCGGCGTGATCGGCGTCAGCGCGGTCGATGCTCGCCAGCACGTCTTGCCAGAGGCTGCGCGCGGCCCGCAAGTAGCCTTCGCGGCGCCTGGCGCCGATATGGTTGCCGCTGCGGGTGGGGCGCCGGGCTATGTCCTTGTGCGCGGCACCTCGTTCGCGGCGCCTCTTGTTGCCGGACTGCTGGCCACGATGCTGCACAAGCCGGACCCACCGGACGCGCAACGCGCGGTCGCCGAGCTTGCCCGATCGGCGGTCGATCTCGGCTCCGCAGGCAAGGATCCGATTTTCGGCTACGGCCTGGTCGGCATGGCCATTCGTGTCGATCCTTCGCGAGTGCCCTGAGCTGCGTGCAGAAAAAAATCCACGCATGGAAGAAAACAGTCAGGCCGGACGTTCTTGAATGGGAACGCTGCGGATTCCCCGCAGCAGACCTGAGGAAGACACGATGAAAGCCAAATTGTTCGTTTCCAGCGCCGCACTGTTCGGCGCGATGTTCTTGAGCGTGCCGACCCAGGCCGGTCCCTTGGGCGGTGGCGCCCTGGGTTCCGGCGCTGGCCTGGGCGGCGCCCTCGGCGGCGGCGGGAATTTGCAGAGGTTCGGAGCATTTCCCGGCGGCGCGAGGACGGACGGCGCTTTCGGCGCCGGCTTTGAAAGCGGCGTCGGTGCCAATACCGATGCGGCCCGGTCGGCGCGCAGCGGCCTCGGCGACCTCAAGCAGGGTGCGACGTCGCAGGCGCGTGCGCTCGGCAACAATGCGACGGACGCGTCCAAGGCTACGGCGCAGCAGGCGCGGGACGCGGCCAGCGGACCTTCCGATGCCGCGTCCGGCGTCGCGGCGTCATCGGCCGCGCAAGCAGGCGGAGCGGCAAAAGCAAGTCGCTCCATTGGCAGCGACGCCAGCCAGACTTCGACGGGCGGCGGCAACTTGAGCCTTACCCACAACCCCACGGGAGGTTCCGCCGGCAGCGCGTCGTCGCTTGCGGCAGTGGGCAGCGCAGGTTCGACCAGCACGCCGGTGTCGTCTTCGCAGTCATTCAACGGCGGCATCCAGCAGAGCGTCAGCGGCAACGCATCGGGCAATGCCTCGGCATCCGGAAGCGCCGCTGCGTCGGGCCAGGGCACATCGTCTGCCGCAGCGGGCGGCTCGGTCAGTCATTCCGCGGACGCATCGCTGCAACGCTGAAAATCGAACATTCCATCCGGGAATGAAGCAACAGTACCCGGCTCGTCGCGAAAGAGCCGGGTACTGGCTCGACTAAACCATCACGATCCGCTGTTGCGAGTCGCGAGCCGGGGCAATGCAGACGGCACTCTGAAAAAGCCCTCTCCCCCGGAGACCGTTGGGTGAGGGACTTTCAAATTTAAGGTAAGCCTTTGACTGAAAGTCCCTCATCCCTGCCCTTCTCCGGGAGGGAGAAGGGTTCAACTATTTTTTCAGAGCATCCCTAAATCACGTACAGATCGACGTATCCGTTGACCGCCATCTTCTCCAGCCTCGCCTGATCCAGCGAGACCTCGAGAATCGCCCTCTGCTGCTTCGCCGGGAACCTGCGCGCGAGGTTGGTGCGGAACTTGGCTTCGAGCAGCGGGATACCGTCCTTGCGGCGACGCTTGTGGCCGATCGGATATTCGACGACGACTTCCTTGAGCTTACTGCCGTCGTTGAACTCGACCGTCAGGGCATTCGCGATCGAACGCTTTTCGGGATCGTGGTAATCCTTCGTGAACTGCGGGTCCTCGACGCAGACGATCTTGTCGCGAAGGACGTCGATGCGCTTGTCGGCGGCAATGCTGTCCTCGTAGTCGCCAGCGGTCAGGCGACCATGGATCAACGGCACGGCGACCATGTACTGAATGCAGTGATCACGGTCGGCCGGGTTGTTCAGCGGGCCTGTCTTGTCGATGATGCGGATGCAGGCCTCGTGCGTGCGGATCGTGATCTTCCTGATGTCGTCGACGGTCTTGCCCACGCGCTTTAATTCCTCGTGCAGCGTCATCGCCGCTTCAACACCGGTCTGCGCATGGAACTCGGCCGGGAAGCTGATCTTGAACAGCACGTTCTCCATGACGTAAGAGCCGTAAGGACGCTGGAACTTGAACGCCTTGCCGCGGAAACTGACGTCGTAGAAGCCCCAGGTCTTCGCACTCAGCACGGACGGATAACCCATCTCGCCGGTCTTCGCGATCAGCGCCAGACGCACGGCGCGGCTGGTCGCATCGCCCGCCGCCCAGCTCTTGCGCGAGCCGGTGTTCGGCGAGTGGCGGTAAGTGCGCAAGGACTGGCCATCGACCCAGGCCAGCGAGACGGCGTTGAGGATCTCGTCCCGGCTCAGGCCCATCATCTCGGCGACGACGGCCGTGCTTGCCACCTTCACCAGCGCGACGTGATCGAGGCCGACCTTGTTGAAGGAATTTTCCAGCGCTAGGCAACCCTGGATTTCGTGCGCCTTGATCATGGCGGTCAGCACGTCGCGCATCGCCAGCGGCTTCTTGCCTTGGCTGACCGCGGTGCGCGACAGCCAGTCGGCGACAGCGAGGATGCCGCCGAGATTGTCCGACGGATGGCCCCACTCCGCCGCGAGCCAGGTGTCGTTGAAGTCGAGCCAGCGAATCATGCAGCCGATGTTGAACGCGGCCATGACCGGATCGAGCTGGAACGGCGTGCCCGGCACCCTGGCGCCATTCGGCACGACCGTGCCCGCCACGACCGGCCCGAGCAACTTGGTGCAGGCCGGATATTCCAGCGCTTCAAGGCCGCAGCCCAGCGTGTCGATCAAGCAGTTGCGCGCCGTGTCGTACGCGAGCCTAGACTTGATCTCATGGTTGCAGACGTAGTCGACGATGTCGACCAGGACCCTGTCCCAGTCATTGTGCTTGGCGGGGCGCGTGGCGGACTTCATGTCGGTTCAGACATGGAAGTCCGCGGCATCGTTCCTCAGAACGCGTCGCCGGGCACGCGCACCCACCCCTCCATCAGCACGCGGGCACTGCGGCTCATGATGGCCTTCTTCACCGTCCAATCGCCGTTGACTTGAGCCGCTTCCGCGCCGACCCGCAAGGTGCCTGAGGGATGGCCGAAGCGCACCGCAGTGCGCGCGCCACCACCGGCGGCGAGATTCACCAGCGTGCCGGGGATCGCGGCGGCGGTGCCGATGGCCACAGCAGCCGTGCCCATCATGGCGTGATGCAGCTTGCCCATGGACATGGCTCGCACCAGCAGGTCGACATCCCCTGCCCCGACCGCCTTGCCGCTGGAGGAAACATAAGCCGCCGGCTTCGCGACAAACGCGACCTTCGGCGTGTGCTGGCGCTTGGCAGCTTCGTCAATGTGCTTGATCAGGCCCATGCGTACCGCGCCATAAGCGCGAATCGTCTCGAACCTGGCCAAGGCTTTGGCATCGCCGTTGATCGTGTCCTGCAACTCGGTGCCGGTGTAGCCGATGGCCTCCGCGTTCACGAAGATGGTCGGGATGCCGGCGTTGATCATCGTGACTTTGAGCGTGCCGATGCCCGGCACGTCGAGATCGTCGACCAGGTTGCCGGTTGGGAACATGGAGCCGCCACCCTCGCCTTCCCCTTCATCCGCCGGATCGAGGAATTCGAGCTGCACCTCGGCGGCGGGGAAGGTCACGCCGTCGAGCTCGAAGTCCCCGGTTTCCTGCACGGCGCCGCCGGTGATCGGCACGTGCGCGATGATGGTCTTGCCGATGTTCGCCTGCCAGATGCGCACGGTCGCCATGCCGTCTTTCGGGATGCGGCCCGGATCGACCAGGCCGTTGCCGATCGCGAACGAGCCCACGGCGGCGGAGAGATTGCCGCAGTTTCCGCTCCAGTCGACAAAGGCCGTGTCGATGGACACCTGGCCGAACAGGTAATCGACGTCGTGATCGGGCTTGCTGCTCTTGGACAGGATGACCGTCTTGCTCGTGCTGGAGGTCGCCGCGCCCATGCCGTCGATCTGCTTGCCGTAAGGGTCCGGGCTGCCGATCACGCGCAGCAGCAGCTTGTCGCGGGCTTCACCCGGAACCTGGCAACGCTCAGGCAAGTCCTGCAAGCAAAAGAACACGCCTTTGCTGGTACCGCCACGCATGTAGGTAGCGGGGATTTTGATTTGAGGGGTGTGTGCCATGTAAAGGTTTCCTACTGCCTGATATTTGTGCGTCAGAAATCGTAGGGCGGGTTAGACGCGGCTTTTTGCGTCGTAACCCGCCGATGCCGCGGAAGGCGCGTTACACGATGAAACCGCTAACCCGCCCTACAGTGCTACGTGAACTTCCTACTGGAGCGGCATTTGCTTATTTGCCAGCCGTCGCGACCGCTTTCCGGTTGCGCGGCGAACGAGGCCGGGAACTTTTCCAACTCCTGAGAGGGTCGTGCAGCCTCGCTGCACAAGATCAATGAAATCGCCGGCGTCGGAAAAATAGTTCTTAAAAGCTAAACGCATCTCCTCGCTTGTATCAGCCCGAACCAAAACGATGTCGCGATCAGGTAGCTGCTTTTCTAGTTCAAACAAAGCACGAAGAGCGTCTGTTGCGTGGAGATAGTCCCGAACCTCCAAGTCGCCAGATAACGAAAAGATCAAGATGGCATTTCTCTTTTCTGTCAAAACTTTGTCAGCCGCATTTAATCCACGAAGCGTTTGTAGCAACCCAATTTCTTTCTCTATAGCCAAAAATTTTTCGACAACTTCTCTATCCGAGAGATCGGGAAAAGTGCCCTTGGCATTCTCGAATACACGCGCAAGGATTTCACTAGCCAACGCCATTGCCGCCTCGTAGCGCTTGTCCCCCTTTCTGAATTTGGGTTGGCTTTCTGTAACGAACCCTATGAGCTCAACTGCGGTAGCCCAAGCATGCTGCACGAGAGTTCGGTATTGAATCTCGACGTAAAGGCCAGTGAGCGATCTACCGATATCCGACTTGACGTCATATTCGTAAACGTCATGTACGCCTCTATATCCGGTGTCCTTGGGGCTTTTGATGTAGTCGTACTTATCGATATCCCCCCGACGCTTGTGGTTGAAGCGAGCCTTGTGAAAAGCAGCTCTAAACTCATTAAGGGAGCAAACATTTTTGAAGATCAATCGACATCCCGCGACATCATCCATACGCGCGAGATCCATCTTAGGAAGTCGCTCAAGCTTGTCGAATATCGTTCTCTTTCTCTTATGACGTTGCGCCACTGTCACGTCGGTACTTCTGGTGCGATTTCGAAGGATCGCCTGAAAGGTGTTCAGAACGGCACGATGAGCGGCACGCCACTCTTCAATCACGCGCAAATCGTCGGCAGTCGGCGCGCCTAGCCGTATCGCGTCCCCAGCGCGATTTACGCGAGACTTGGACCCGCCTGGGTATGCCACTGGACGTTGCTGCAACATTTGCTTCAGCTCTTGGTGACCGAACCCTAGTCAAGCCGCCTTCGCCGACTCCAGAAAATCCTGCGCAAACCGCTGCAGCACGCCGCCGGCCTCGTAGATCGACACTTCTTCGGCGGTGTCGAGCCGGCAGGTCACCGGCACCTCGACGCGCTCGCCGTTCTTGCGGTTGATCACCAAGGTCAGCGTCGCGCGCGGCGTGCGGCTGCCGATCACGTCGAAGGTTTCGGTGCCATCGATGCCGAGTGTCTTGCGGTCGGTACCCGGCTTGAACTCCAGCGGCAGCACGCCCATGCCGACGAGGTTGGTGCGGTGGATACGTTCGAAGCCTTCAGCGGCGATGGCTTCCACGCCGGCGAGGCGCACGCCCTTGGCGGCCCAGTCACGCGAGGAGCCCTGGCCGTAGTCGGCACCGGCAATGATGATCAGCGGCTGCTTGCGCTCCATGTAGGTTTCGATGGCTTCCCACATGCGCGTGACCTTGCCGTCCGGCTCGATGCGGGTCAGCGAACCCTTCTTGACCTTGCCGTCGACCACAGCCATCTCGTTGACGAGCTGCGGATTCGCGAAGGTGGCGCGCTGAGCCGTCAGGTGATCGCCGCGATGGGTGGCGTAGGAATTGAAGTCTTCCTCCGGCAGGCCCATCTTCGCCAGGTACTCGCCGGCGGCGCTGTCCAGCATGATCGCGTTGGATGGCGACAGGTGATCGGTGGTGATGTTGTCGGGCAGCACGGCGAGCGGGCGCATGCCGCGCAGTGAGCGCTCGCCGGCCAGCGCGCCTTCCCAGTACGGCGGGCGGCGGATGTAGGTGCTGGGCGCGCGCCAAGCGTAGAGCGGGCTGATCTTTTCGCCGTTGTCAGCCTCCTTGCGGAACATTGGCTCGTAGACCGCGCGGAACTGCGTGGGATTCACGCATGTAGAGACAACCGCGTCGATCTCTTCGTCGGACGGCCAGATGTCGCCGAGCCGCACTGGCTGGCCGACCTTGTCGATACCCAATACGTCCTTCTCGATATCGAAACGGATGGTGCCGGCAATGGCATAGGCGACGACCAGCGGCGGCGAGGCGAGGAAAGCCTGCTTGGCATACGGATGGATGCGGCCATCGAAGTTGCGGTTGCCCGACAGCACGGCCGTGGCATACAGATCGCGGTCGATGATTTCCTTCTGGATTCGTAAGTCCAGCGCGCCGCTCATGCCGTTGCAGGTGGTGCAGGCAAATGCGACGATGCCGAACCCCAACTGTTCCAGTTCCGACAGCAGCTTGGCTTCTTTCAGATAGAGCTCAACGGTCTTGGAGCCGGGCGCGAGCGAGGACTTCACCCAGGGCTTGCGGGTGAGGCCGCGCGCATTGGCGTTGCGCGCCAGCAGGCCGGCGGCGATGACGTTGCGCGGGTTGCTGGTGTTGGTGCAACTGGTGATGGCGGCGATGATCACGGCGCCGTCCGGCATCTGGCCCGGGACTTCTTCCCACTTGGCGGCAATGCCGCGCGCGGAGAGATCGCTGGTCGCAACGCGCTTGTGCGGGTTGGAAGGGCCGGCCATGTTGCGCACCACGGAGGACAGGTCGAACTTCAGGACGCGCTCGTATTCGGCGGTCTTCAGGCAGTCAGCCCACAGGCCGGTGTGCCTGGCGTAAGTTTCCACCAGCTTGACCTGCTCGTCTTCGCGGCCGGTCAGCTTGAGATAGGCGATGGTCTGCTCGTCGATGTAGAACATCGCGGCGGTCGCGCCGAATTCCGGCGTCATGTTGGAGATGGTCGCGCGGTCGCCGAGCGTCAACGCCGAGGCTCCTTCACCGTAGAACTCCAGATAGGCACCGACCACTTTCGAGTTGCGCAGGAACTCGGTCAGCGCGAGCACGATGTCGGTCGCCGTGATGTTCGGCTGCGGCTTGCCGGTCAGCTCCACGCCGATGATGTCCGGCAGGCGCATCCACGAGGCGCGGCCCAGCATCACGCTTTCGGCTTCGAGGCCGCCCACGCCAATCGCGATCACACCGAGCGCGTCCACATGCGGGGTGTGGCTGTCAGTGCCGACCAGCGTATCGGGGAACGCCACGCCGTCTTGCGCATGGACCACTGGCGACATTCTCTCCAGATTGATCTGATGCATTATCCCGTTACCCGGCGGAATCACATCGACGTTCTTGAACGCCTTCTTCGTCCAGTTGATGAAGTGGAAGCGGTCTTCGTTGCGGCGGTCTTCGATGGCGCGGTTCTTCTCGAACGCATCGCGCTCATTGCCGCCGTGCTCGACGGCCAGCGAGTGATCCACGATCAATTGCGTGGGCACCACCGGGTTGACCTTCGAAGGGTCTCCGCCCTTCTCCGCAATGGCATCACGCAGCCCGGCGAGATCGACCAAGGCGGTCTGGCCGAGAATGTCGTGGCAGACCACGCGCGCCGGAAACCACGGGAAGTCCAGGTCGCGCCGGCGCTCGATGAACTGCTTGAGCGAGTCGGTGAGTGTGGCCGGGTCGCAGCGACGCACCAGGTTTTCGGCATGCACGCGCGAAGTGTATGGCAGCTTGTCGTAGGCACCCTTCGCAATCGCATCGACTGCGGCGCGCGTATCGAAGTAGTCGAGCTTGGTGCCGGGCAGCGGCTTGCGGTTGGCCGTGTTCATCGCGGCTTTACTTGCGATCCTTGATCGGCACGAACGTCAAGTCATCCGGGCCGATATAGTTCGCACTCGGGCGGATGATCTTGCCGTCGATGCGCTGCTCGACGATGTGGGCGCTCCAGCCGCTGGTGCGACTGATCACGAACAGCGGCGTGAACATCGCGGTCGGCACGCCCATGAGGTGATAACTCACGGCGCTGAACCAGTCGAGGTTCGGGAACATCTTCTTGGCGTCCCACATCACGGCTTCGAGACGTTCGGCGATGTCGAACATCTTTGTATTGCCAGCTTCCTTCGCGAGTCTGCGCGCGACTTCCTTGATCACCTTGTTGCGCGGATCACTAACGGTATACACCGGGTGGCCGAAGCCGATCACGACTTCCTTCTTCTCGACGCGCGCGCGGATATCGGCCTCGGCTTCATCGGGAGAGTGGTAGCGCCCCTGGATATCGAACGCAGCCTCGTTGGCACCGCCGTGCTTCGGTCCGCGGAGCGCCCCGATTGCACCGCAGATCGCGGAGTGGATATCCGAGCCGGTTCCAGCGATCACGCGCGCCGTGAATGTGGAGGCATTGAACTCGTGTTCGGCATAGAGCACCAGGGACGTGTGCATGGCCTTGACCCAGGACGCGGGCGGCTTGATCCCATGCAGCAGGTGCAGAAAGTGGCCGCCAATGGAGTCATCGTCGGTCTCCACATCAATGATGTTGCCGTTCACTGCGTAGTGATACCAGTAGAGCAGCATCGAACCCGACGAAGCCATGAGACGGTCCGCAATATCTCGTGCGCCCGGATGATTGTGGTCGTCTTTCTCCGGCATCACGCAGCCGAGTGCCGAGACGCCGGTGCGCATCACATCCATCGGATGACTGGCCGCCGGCAGCGCTTCGAGCGCGGCCTTCACCGCGGCCGGCAGGCCGCGCAGCGATTTCAGCTTGATCTTGTAGGCGGTCAGTTCCGAAGCCGTCGGCAGCTTGCCGTGCACGAGCAAGTGTGCGATCTCCTCGAACTCGCAGGCATCGGCGACATCGAGAATGTCGTAGCCGCGGTAGTGCAGATCGTTGCCGGTCTTGCCAACGGTGCACAGCGCCGTGTTGCCGGCAGTGACGCCCGATAGCGCGACGGACTTCTTCGGCTTGAAGCCGGTCGTGGGTGCCGCGTCGTTCATTGCGATCTCCGGTAACTAAATTTTCTGCATGAATTCGATGCGATTGCCGAACGGATCGAACACCGAGACGCGTCGGAATCCTTCGGGTCCTTCGTCGAGGCGATAGCGCAATCCGTGCTTCATGACGGGCCGCAACGCGGTATCCATGTCGGCGACCAGAAACGCCGGGTGCGCACAACCGTCGGTCGCAAATGGCGTTTCTTCGCCGAGGTGAAGATGGACGCCGCCCTGCAACAGCCAGGCGCCGCGTTGATCGAGGCTGGCCGGCTTCGGAATCTGGGTAAAGCCCAGCACATCGACATAGAACTGCAAGGCGTCGCCCAGCCGCCCGGCGGGAATGGAAATTTGCAAATGATCGAGTCCCAGGATCATTTCTGCTCCGAGAACAGCGCGTCGAGCTTCTGCTCGTAAGCGTGGTAGCCGAGGTACCGGTAGAGATCATCGCGAGTTTGCATCAGCGGCACGACATTCTTCTGCGTGCCCTCGGTTCGGATTGCCTCGTAGACCTTGAGTGCGGCCGCGTTCATCGCGCGATAGGCACCGCAGCAGTAGAGCACGATGTCGACGTCAACCGAGCGCAGTTCCTCTGTCGTGAACAGCGGCGTGTGGCCGAACTCGGTGATGTTCGCGAGGATCGGCACCTTCACCGCATCCTTGAACTGGCGGTACATCGGCAAGGTGGTCATCGCTTCCGGGAAGATCATGTCGGCACCGGCCTCGACGTACGCGCAGGCGCGGTCGATCGCCGCGTTGATGCCTTCGACCGCCAGCGCGTCGGTGCGCGCCATGACCACGAAGCTGCCGTCGGTGCGCGCGTCGACCGCAGCCTTGACGCGATCAACCATTTCGTTCTTGCTGACGACTTCCTTGCCCGGACGGTGGCCGCAGCGTTTCTGCCCGACCTGGTCTTCCAAGTGCACCGCCGCGACACCAGCCTTGATCATCGAACGGATCGTCCGCGCAATATTGAACGCGCCGCCCCAGCCCGTATCGATATCGACGAGCAGCGGCAACGTTGTCACATCGGTGATGCGTCTCGCATCGATCAGCACGTCTTCCATCGTGCTGATGCCGAGGTCCGGCATGCCGAGCGAGTTCGCGGCCACGCCACCACCCGAAAGATAGAGCGCCTTGAAGCCGGTGGCCTCAGCCATGCGCGCGGCGTAGGCATTGATCGCGCCGATAACCTGCAGAGGCTTTTCCTCCTGCACGGCAACACGAAAGCGGCCACCAGCGGACAAGCCTTGATTCGAGCTGGACATCGGAATTTCCTGTGGCGCCGCGCGGCGGATTTTCGCGCCATCGCGAAATCCGGCCGATGAGCGGCAGGGCAAATCATTTCACTGTTTCAATAGCCGGCAATTATCCGGGAGCCGGCATCGGGGTGGCAAGCGGTCGGGATCGCCTGAAACAGCCTTGCGATGCAGCCGTCATGCCGGATGATTCGCTTGGCTGCGGGCGTCGCCGCTTCGAGTGCGCTATCGGCTGCGTCCCTCGTTCTGCCGTCCGTATGCGGGCAAAGGCGCCATCACCTGCACCCGCCCATGCGCGTCGATCAGCGTCTTTGCAGCTTGCGAGGCACAAGCCACCGGCCCGCCGCGCGTGAAGGTCAGGCGCGCGAGATAGCCGCCTTCCATCAGCAGCATCAGGCTGTCGCCGAGTTGATCGGGTTCGTGCACGGCCATCGCCCGCGCGAGCTTGCGGAAGCGCCGCCGGATTTCCGACTTGTGCTCGAAGATGACCTGCCGCGCGGGATGGTCTTCCTCGACAATCTCCACCGCTGCGTTGGTGAGTCCGCATCCGCGCGAATCCCGCGCGCAGGTCTTGTGGATGTGCGCCTCGAACAGGGCTTCGATCTGTGCACGCGGATCACCGCCATGCGGCGCGACAACCGCATCCCACCAGCGCCAGAAGTTGCGGTCGCGATCGCGCAGGTATTCGGCGACGAGCTCGTCCTTCGACGCAAAGCTGCGGTAGAAGCTCATCTTGTTGGTGCCGGCCGCGCAGACGATCGCGTCGACACCGACGGCGCGGATGCCCTGCCGGTAGAACAGGCCGCAGGCCACTTCGAAAATCCGGTCGCGTACGCGCGGACGCGCGTCAGCGGACGTTTCGGCGACGGTCGGTTCGGTCTTCGTTCGGCTCATCGCGCATCCGGTCTTGACTCATACGTTACCGCTCGGTAACGTATGCACCTTGTTACCGATCGGTAACACCCCGCCAGCCTCGCGATATTGCAGCGGCAAGTCAAGTGCGTGGCACTGGAAGGACAACTGAATGAGAACCACATGAGCAAGATTGCCTTGATTACCGGCGGCAACAAGGGCATCGGTTTCGAAACCGCCCGGCAGCTCGCGCAGCAGGGCGTGCAGGTCCTCATCGGCTCGCGCCAGCCGGCGAAAGGTGCCGAAGCCGCACGGCGTCTCAAGGATGAAGGCCTGGCTGCCGAAGCGCTGACGCTCGACGTCACCGATGCCGCGAGCATCGCCGCAGCGGCCAGGGAGGTCACGCAGAAACATGGCCGCCTCGACATTCTGATCAACAACGCCGGCGTCATGCTCGACGATCCTGCGCAAAAACCCAGCGCGCAGACGCTCGACGTCTGGCGCCGCACGTTCGAGACCAATGTATTCGGCTTGATCGCGGTCACGCAGGCGTTCCTGCCGCTGCTGGCGAAATCGTCGGCCGGACGCATCGTCAACGTGTCGAGCCTTCTCGGCTCGATCAGCTTGCACAGCGATCTGTCGTCACCGATCTACGGTTACGTGGTGCCGGCCTACAACGTCTCGAAGACCGCCGTGAACGGCTGGACCGCGCAGCTCGCTTTCGAACTGAAAGACGGCCCGATCAAGGTCAATGCCGCGCATCCGGGCCACGTCAAGACCGACATGGGCGGCGCAGCCGCGCCGATGGAAATCGTCGATGGCGCGAAGACCAGCGTGCGGCTTGCGCTCCTCGGGCCCGATGGCCCGAGCGGCGGTTATTTCCATCTCGGCGAGAAGCTGCCCTGGTAGCCGCAACCGAAGTTTTTCCCGAAACGCAACACTCCGGACCATTCAACGCAAAGGAACAATGATGACGAAGAAACTGCTTACGCCGATCCAGGCCGGCGCACTGAACCTCCCCAACCTCATGGTCATGGCGCCGCTGACGCGTACCCGCGCCGGAACGACGCACATTCCGAACGCGCTGATGGCCGAGTACTACAGCCAGCGCGCCGCAGCCGGACTGGTGATGACCGAGTGCACGATGGTCGCGGCGGATGCCTGCGCTTTCACCGGTGAAGGCGGAATCTTCGACGACGCGACGATGGCCGGCTGGAAGAAGGTCACCGAAGCGGTCCACGCCAAAGGTGGCCGCATCGTCATGCAGATCTGGCATCCAGGCCGCGCCACGCATTCGGCGATCAACGGCGTGCAGCCGATTTCCTCCTCGAACAAGCCGCTGCGCAACGACACGATTCACACGCCGATCGGCAAGGTTCCCTACGAAGTGCCGCGGCCGCTGCGTCTGGACGAGATGCCCGGCATCGTCGAGCTGTTCCGCAAGGCCGCCGAGCGCGCGCAAGCCGCCGGCTTCGACGGCGTGCAGATTCACGGCGCTCACGGTTATCTGATCGACCAGTTCCTGCGCGACGGCGTCAACGACCGCACCGATGAGTACGGCGGCACGCTCGAAAAGCGCGCGCGCCTGCTGCTCGAAGTGACCGACGCTGCGATCGGCGTGTTCGGCGCGAACCGCGTTGCGATCCGCATCTCGCCGATCGTGCCGTTCAACGACATGGTCGACTCCGATCCGAAGGCGCTCGTGAAATACGTGGCCGAGCAGATGTCGGCGCGTGGCATCGCATTCTTCGAACTGCGCCACGATCAGCACGACCGGCCCGAGGAAATCGAACTGGCGAAAATCGCCCGAAAACACTTCAAGGGCGTGCTGATGCTCAACGGCGGCTTCGACCGGCAAAGTGGCGAAGCGGCAGTGGCGAGCGGTCTTGCCGATGCCATCGTCTATGGCCGCCTGTTCATCGCGAATCCGGATCTGGTCGCGCGGCACCGTATCGATGCCGACCTCAATCCACTCGACGCCGGCACGCTTTACGCGGCTGGCGCAAAGGGCTACACGGACTATCCGGCACTGCAAACAGCCTGAGCAATCTGCGTATCAGCGTAACTCCGATTCAGGCTTGTCTCCCCTTTCCCTCCGGGAGGGGAAATACGGGGTGAGGGACTCTCAAGCAGAGAGGAGTCCTTCGCTTTGAAAGTCCCAGCCCTTCTCCCGCGAGAAAAGGGCTTTTCGATTTTCAAGAGTTTCCTCGAAAATCTTTACACAAGGATCATCTGCGAGCAGCGGAACAGCGCGAGCAACTTGCCGCTCTCATCCGTGACCTCGGCATCCCAGACCTGCGTCGTCCGGCCGCGGTGTCGCGAGGTCGCCGTGCAGAAGATCCAGCCCTTGAGCGCAGTGCCGAGGAAATTGCTTTTCAGCTCGATCGTCGTGAAGCCTTTCGCGCCGTCCGGCAGATGCGCAACGGTGGCGTAACCGGCCAGCGTATCGGCCAGCGCGATAACGCTCGCGGCATGCAGAAAGCCATTCGGCGCGAGATGCTGACGCGTGACTTCCATGCGGCCCTTCATCGCGCCTTCGGACACTTCGAGCACTTCCAGGCCGAGCAGATGCGGCAGCGAACCGATCTGCGTCCGGTTGAAAACTTCAGCGGTGAACTGCGGGCGTAGCTGACTCACGAGTGGTTCACTCTGCGGGCCGATGGCGGCGTCAACGCATTATCCGAGCATTGTCCGGCCGGATACTGCCGTCGCGAAAAAATTCCGGTGTCATCGTGGCGGATGGTCGACACCGCAGTCATCGGGCGGATGAGGCGATCGAAACCCTGCGTACCGGGCCACGCACGCCGATGACCCTGCAACCCGGCGCGCTACCCGAATTTTTCGCAGCTAGTCGTCGATCCGTGACAGCAAGACGACATTTTGGCGTCAGTTCCCTCCTCGCGACATCGGCGGCGCTACACTGCCGGCATGACTGCCGAAGGCCTGTTTCCCGCCCCTGTATCGCTCGAGCCGCTGCGCTGGATCGACACTGAGTTGCCGCGCCTGCGCGACGAATTGCTGGCGCTGTCGAATCTCAACTCGGGCAGCTTCAACGTCGCTGGAGTCGACGCGACGGCCGACCGCCTTGCCACCCTGTTCGCGCCGCTCGGCGCAGCGACTGAGCGCATCGAGGTCGCGCCCTATCGCAGCACCGATGACCGCGGCCAATGGCGCCGGCGGCCGCTGGGCCGCGCGCTGCGCCTGCGCAAGCGGCCGGACGCTCCGCTGCGCGTCTTCCTCTGCGGTCATCTCGATACAGTATTCGCCGTCGATCATCCGTTCCAGACTGCGCGACAGGTTTCGGACGACGTGCTGAACGGCCCGGGTGTCGCTGATCTCAAGGGCGGCCTGCTGGTGATGTACCTCGCGCTCAGCGCGCTCGAACGCAGCCCGCACGCCGAGCGCATCGGCTGGGAAGTGTTGTTCAATCCCGACGAGGAAATCGGCTCGCAGGGTTCCGCGCCGCTACTCTCGGAGGCCGCTGCGCGAAATCATTTCGGGCTGATCTTCGAGCCCGCCTATGCCGACGGCGGCCTGGCCTCGGAGCGCAAGGGCAGCGGCAATTTCGACATCGTGGTCAGCGGCCGCGCGGCGCATGCCGGACGCAATCCGGAAGACGGGCGCAACGCGATTGCGCTCGCCTCCGAACTCGGCGTGGCGCTGCACGCGCTGAATGGCCGGCGCGCGGGCCTGACGCTGAACGTCGGCTACGTCCACGGCGGCGGCGCGCTGAATATCGTGCCGGAACTCTGCGTGCTGAAATTCAATGTGCGCACGTCGCAGGCTTCGGATGAAGGCTGGCTGCAGGAAACCGTCGACGGTCTGCTGACGCAACTCGGCAAGCGTGATGGTTACGCGCTGGAATTGCGTGGCGGCTTCACGCGGCCGCCGAAGCCAGTCAGCGCAGGCGCCGCGTGGCTGCAACATCTGCTCGTCGATTGCGGCAGGCAAATCGGGATGGAGCTTCAGTTCCGCCCGACCGGCGGCTGCTGCGATGGCAACAACCTCGCGGCGCATGGTCTTGCGAATGTCGACAACCTCGGCGTCGTCGGCGGCGAGATCCACTCCGATCGCGAATGGATGCGCATTTCAAGCATCGCCGAGCGCGGCAAGCTCAATGCGCTGCTGCTACTCAGGCTGGCGAGCGGCGAGCTGAGCTGGCGTTAGGGAGTAAGGAAAGGGGGTGCAAGTGGATACCGTCGAATTTCTAGTACAAGGTTCATCACCAAGTCCGTATCGCGTCACGTTCCAAAAGATTGGAGATCATTTGGCGGCGTTCTGCACCTGCGCCGCTGGTGAAAGCGGCCAATACTGCAAACACCGCTTCAACATTCTTTATGCCTTAGAAGATGGCATCGTTAGCAGCAATCTTCATCAGGTAGAGCTTGTTGCTTCGTGGCTAGCAGGCTCCG
This sequence comes from Nevskia sp., assembly GCA_043781855.1. Classification (GTDB taxonomy): domain Bacteria; phylum Pseudomonadota; class Gammaproteobacteria; order Nevskiales; family Nevskiaceae; genus Nevskia. Next base: position 23,959 of record JAYWBB010000058.1, read on the forward strand.
ACGTAGAGGCTGCGCTAAGTGAGGTCGCGCAGGCTGAGGCGGCATTTGAAAAAGCCAAGAAAGCGGTGACTGCTGCAAAGAAGAAAGTCGCCGCAGTAATGCGTGCATAAGCTCCGTAAGCAGGCGTTCAAGCCGACCGGCCGTAAGCAGCCATGGCCGGCGGCCGAGCATGCGTTAGGCGCGGTCGACGAGGCGGAAGTATTTCCGCTGGCGCAGCGCTTGAAATCGTTCGACCGTCGCCCGTTCGTAGCCCGGGAATTCGTCAGGCGAACGGCCATCCACCGACACCGAGCCGGTAACCCAGGAACACGAGCGCCGCGCCGAACAGGACCATGAGCAGCCACGGCGGCGCTTTCAGCACGGCCTCGATCACTTTTGCGAGGCCGGCAAAATCGAAGGTGGCGGGCGCTTCGGAGGAAAACGCCTTGCCTTCTTCCATCAAGACTTTGCGGGCGGCGCCCACGACGCCGAGCAGAATAAGAACAACGCCCAACGCGGCAATGATGATTCCAAGAATCGCCATGAATGGCCCCCAGTGGTCCCCAAGTGGTAACGACAACGGCGAGATGTTTCTAACATAAGTCTGCGCGCCAGGTCAGCCTCACTCACACTCGAAAGGCAGCCGTCAGGGGTTCGGGAATCAGACTCACGCAGGCCATTAGCGCTTCGCCCATCTTCGCGCGCAAGGGCTCGTGGACGTAGCTCTCCGCAGTCGGCGGGCCGACGTAGTAGCGAATGAGCGTGGCGGCGATGTCCGCCATGGCTTCGGGCGGCAATTTTCCCGGGTCGCCGACCCAATTGGCGACGAAAACATTTTGCGTGCTGCGCCCTTTCGCGATCTCCTCCAGCATGGCGATCAAGCGCACGCGCGTTTGCCAGGCATCGCCGAATTGCGAGGCCGTGCGGGCATTGATCCGATCGTCGACATCATCCATCAAGTCGAGATAGGCAACCATGATGGTGGCCACCTCATCGAAATACTGTTGCGACGGACAGGCATTCCTGAGCGCCGCGCGAAGGTCACCGAGCCGTTCTGCCGGCGTCGGGTACGTTCGGGAGAATTTGACGCCCGCCCGGGCCAGCCCGCCGGTGACGCGTATCGCGAACGCCGCGCCGGCGTAGGTCGTGCGACGACCGACCACCGCCTCGGCCGCTGGCAAATAGAATTCCAGACCGAGCGCGTCGGCACTGCGCTCTTCGCTGTCATGGGTCGGGGGACGGATTTTGCCGTCGATGGCGACATGACCCAACTCGTGCGCGAGCATGAACAGTTCCGCGCTCGTCACGAGCATTTCCGTTGGCGCACGGACCGCATCGGCGATGGGAAAACTTGCGTGCTGAATTCGCTGTTCTTGTGACAAACGATCCCATAATGTCGGCCGCGAATAAGTGCGCCACTGCGTGAACGTCTGGGCAATGAGCGCGGAGACGTCGGCCACTTGCAGCGCCTGCCGGTTGTCCGGCTTGTCGGATGTCGGATGTCGGATGTCGGATGTCGAGTAAACGACGAACGTGCCGGCGATGGCGCGACCGACCGCGTAATAGAAATCCATCAAGCCGCTATTGACCTCGATGACGAAATTCCGGCTCGCCAGCGCGAAGGTCCGGATATCCGGCTTGTAGCTGCCGATTTCTCCGACCGTCAAAACGCCATCGCGCAAAAAATCCTGGAGCGGTTGCGGCAACCCGCCCGACAGCACTCCGCACAGCGCACGCGCACGATCGGCGCCGATGCTGTTCAAGGGATACGCCGGAGGACGAAGTCGCTGGCGCTCGGTCAGATGAGCATGCGCGGGAGTCGGGGACGCAATTTCCATGGTCGTCTCGTTCGGGTTGAACCAGGCATTTCGGGCCAGGTTTCACGATCTCATGATGGCAAAGAAAACTCGTAGTGTCCGGGCCGGCGTGCGCGACGCCGGATTCACTTTCCCGAGCTTGCCGGGGTACACCCGGTCCTGGAGGATCGACTACTGCCACTCCCGCGCGCGCTCCCCGAACCGCTGCGACTGCACCTTGACCACGCAGAAGCGCTGGCCGGTCGGCGCTGCCATGACCCACCAGGTGCTGACCTGATGCACGCGCTTCGCGCCCAGCGTTTCGAGACGGCGCACTTCGGCTTCGATGTCGTCAGTCTCGATGTCGAGATGGACGCGGCTCGGGTGCGCGACCGACTGCACCTCGACATGCAGCTCGTCGAGCGGGTCGACGAGCTGGACATACTTCTCGCCTTCGGCGCCAGGCAGTGCGTGCACAGCCATGCCGAGCGCGTTGCCCCAGAAAACAGCGGCGGTGCTCAGGTCGGCGGTCTGGCAGTCGATGATGAAACCGGCAAGTCTGCTTTTGTGCATGGCTCCTCCTGACATGGTTCGCGGCCGTGCGGCGCGCGCGGCGATGAAGCATCGGTATAGCGCCTGCGCGGCCACGGGGAAAGCCGCGTTCTGTGATCGAGCGCACGGGCGCGTGCCGCATTCGTCGCGCCGCTGTAGAGAAAAGACTCTATGCGCCATTGCGGAAAAGTAAACGGCGCGATAGTCGACGGGTGCTGAGTGAAGCTGCGTTGCTCAGTGCCGCAAGCGACGCTGCATCGGAGCCGCCGTTTTCTCCACCGCCTTGCGCCCTCGCGCGCAGCATCGAGAGGAGAAATCCATGGCTACCAGTAAAACGCTCAGCGCCTCCCTGAAGGGACTCCCGCGGGCATCGGCCGCAGCGCTCGCCCGGCAGTTCGCGGGCATCGATCTGACCAAGATCGGGAAGGTGCACGTGCACACGCACGGCATCCCGGTGCCGGAGGAATGGCTCGTCAGCGTGTTGCCGGCAACGCCCGATCACGCCCGGCTACTTGTCGAATCGCTGATCGCACGCCCGAACTACACCCGGTTCGAGGTATTCCCGTACGGCATCCTCAATCCGGAGATCGGGCGCATCGATATCCGCATCGGCGCGCACTAGGCCAGCAAATGCACAACCGGATCCAGGGCGGCTCGCTGCAGGTGCATCCTACCCGGTTGTGCAATCTGGCCTGTCGTCACTGCTATTCCGATTCCTCTCCGCAGCAGCGCGGCGCGTTGCGGCCAGAGTTGATCTCCCAAGTGATCGAAGACGCCGCGGCGATCGGCTTCGATGTGATCTCGCTGTCCGGCGGCGAGCCGCTGATCTACGACGGCCTCGGCGAAATACTGCAAACCGCGCGCACCTTGGGCTGCAAGGTCAACTTCGTCAGCAATGGCATCCTGATCGCCGGCCGACACTACCGTCGCCACGCCGGCTCGTTCAGCGTCGTCGCGCTAAGCCTCGACGGCCTGGCGCCCCGCCACAACGCGATCCGTGGGTCCGACAAATCTTTCGAGCAGGTGCGCCGCGCCGCACGGATTCTCCGCGACGACGGCCAGCTCTTCGGCCTCATCCACACGATGACCTCGGAGTCGCTCGACGAGATCGAAACGCTTTGCGAACTCGCGGCCGAATGGGGCGCGGGGCTGATCCAGCTGCATCCCTTCGAACCCGCCGGGCGCGGGATCGGGGTCGTCGGCATGACGCCGCTGTCCGCGCATGAACGCGTGGTGGCCTACGTGCTCGCGGCCGCGACGCAATCCCTGTACCCGCAGCTGCGCGTGCAGCTGGACCTCGTGCATCGCGATATCGCGCGCCGTGCACCCGAAGTCTTGCTGGCGCAGCCGATGGCCGAGCCGGCGCCGTTGAACGAACTGGTGCTGCAGGACGACGGGACCATCGTGCCGCTGACCTACGGGCTCGGCAGTCACTGGGCAGTGACCGATATCCGGCGCCAGCGCCTCGCCGAGGCGTGGCCGCAGTATCTTGCGACGCAGTGGCCAGAACTGAGACGGCGCATCCGGCTTGCCGCGCTCGAGGTCGCGCGCGGACGGCATGGCGACGTCGCGGCCTGGCACCCGGTGCTGCGCGACGTCGCCAGCCGCATGAGCACGAGCGCGCCACTGCGAAAGGAGTTGGTCGCGGCCTGATCGACACGGTGCCAGGCCCGCATCGTTCGCTCTAACTCGTCATCACCCGCCATTCCAGAACCGCAGGACCTCGTCGACGAACAGCGCCGGCGCGGTGTCCATGCCGCCATGCGCCTGGCCTGGCAGTTCGACGATGTCGCTGCCCGGTGTGGCCGCTTGCGCAGCGTAGGCCGCCGTGCGCAGCCACGCCGGGCTGATGCCGCCGACCAGGTAGCGCACCGGCATCGGCAGATCGGTCAGGTGATCCGGCCGCCAGGCATTCGCGGCGCGGCCCTCGCGCAGTAACGGGCGCACGGCTTCCATCCGCGCCTGCCAGGTCGGCATGAGCTTCATCGCGGCGACCATTGCCGGTTCGACTTCGATGACCTTGAGGAAAAAGAATTCCAGCGCGGTTTCGAGACGACCGGCTACGACCAGCTGCGTCAGCTCGGCCAGCGGCTGGGGGCCGATCACGTCGAAACCCGGCGTTGCAAACGCCGGCTCGTAGATCAGGAGCTTGGCGATCCGGTCATTGCCGCGCGCGGCGTCGAGCGCGCAGAGACCGCCGTAGGAATGACCGAACAGGAACACCGGTGCGCCGCCCCGCTTCGCCATCGCGGCAACCACGGCGCATACGTCCTCGGCTTCGCGCGCGATGTCGTAGGCGCCTCCCGCTTCAGCAAGGCTCAGGCCGCGACCGCGACGATCCATCGCGACCAAAGTGAAATGTGCGGACAGCGGTCGTGCGACGGCGGCCCAGCGGTTGCGGTCGGCCGTCGCGCCATGGACCGCGACGAGCATCGGACCGCTGCCGCGAATTTCGAAACCGATGCGGCTGCCGTCGGCGGATACAACGTGGTCTTGCGTGCGCATGGGTCAGGACGGATTGGGTGGTCGCCAAGCCTAGGGGCTGTTTGAATCAGGTCTTTTTCTTCGCGAGCACCAGCCCACGATTTTCCAGCAGCGGCGCGATATCCGGATCCTGCCCGTAGAAGTCCTTGAACAGCGTCAGCACATCGGCGCTGCGGCCGCGCGACAAGACCTTGGCACGCAGAAAATCGCCGTTCGCGCGTTGCAGGCCGCCGTGGGTTTTCATCCAGTGCTCGGTGTCGCGTGCCAGCACATCGCTCCACAGATAAGCGTAGTAGCCGGCCGAGTAGCCGCCGGAAAACACGTGCGAGAAGTAGGTCGTGTGATAGCGCGGCGCAACCGGCGCGAACGCCACGCCGGCCTGTTTCAGCGCCGCGTCCTCGAACGCCAGAACGTCTTTTGCCGCAGGCGTTTTGCCTTCCGCAAGCTGATGCCAGCGCTGATCGGCGATCGCTGCGGCGATGTACTCGGTGGTCTTGAAGCCCTGGTTGAATTTCGCGGCAGCGAGAACCTTGTCGGCGAGCGCCTGCGGTAACGCCTCGCCGGTTTGCCAGTGCTTCGCATAATTTGCGAGCACCTTGGGATCGCGCGCCCACATTTCGTTGTACTGCGAAGGATATTCGACGAAATCGCGCGGCACGGCGGTGCCGGCGAGGCTCGGGTACTGCACGTTCGAGAACAAGCCGTGCACAGCGTGACCGAACTCGTGAAACAGCGTGGTGACTTCGTCGAAACTCAGCAGCGTCGGCTGGCCGGCCGAGGGCTTGGGAATGTTGAGGTGGTTCGCGACGACGGGCTTCCACCCGAACAGCCCGCTCTGCGATACATAGGCGTTCATCCATGCGCCGCCCTGCTTCGAATCGCGCGCGTAGTAATCGGCGATGAAGATGCCGAGCTGCGAACCATCGCGGTCGCTCACGTCGAAGACGCGCACGTCGGGCTGGTAGACCGGGAGGTCGCTGCGTTCCGTGAAACTCAGGCCGTACAGCTCGTGGGCCGCGTAGAACACGCCGTCCTTGAGCACGTGATCGAGCTCGAAGTACGGGCGCACCTGGGCTTCGTCGAAGGCGTATTTCGCGGCGCGTACCTGCTCGGCGTAGAACGCCCAGTCCCAGGGTTCGAGCTTGAACGATTTGCCATGCTCCACCCTCGCCTGCGCGTCGATCAGTTTCTGGATGTCGGCCGCTTCCTTCTTCGCGTTTGCGACGGCGGGCGGAGCGAGTTCGCCGAGCATCTTGTTGACGGCGGCGACGCTGCCGGCAGTTTCGTCTTCGAGCACGTAGGCCGCGTGACTCGAATAGCCGAGCAGCTTCGCGCGCTCGGCGCGGAGCCTGACGATCTGCGCAACGACGGCTGTGTTATCGAACGCGCCGCCGACGCTGCGGCCGATCGAGGCCGTGTGGATACGCTCGCGCAGGGCGCGGTTCTTGAGCTGCGCCAGCGCCGGCTGGATCGTCGTGTTCTGCATCGCGATGAGCCATTTTCCATCGAGTTCGCGCACTTTCGCGGCGTTCGCGGCCGCAGCGATCTGCGGCTCGGAGAAGCCATCGAGCAGCTTTACGTCATCGACGACGACGGCCGCATTCCTGGTCGCCTTCAGCACATTCTGCTGAAACTGTGTGGTCAGTGAAGAGAGTTGCGCATTGAGCTCGCGCAGCCGAGTCTTGTCCACGTCCGACAAAGGCGAACCGGCGCGGATGAATTGCGTATACGTGCGTTTCAGCAATTGTGCGGACTCGGCATCAAGGCCGAGCTTGGCGCGCTGCTCGTAAAGCATCTGCACGCGCGCGAACAGTGCAGCGTCGAGAAAAATCGCGTCGCGATGCGCGGCGAGCTTCGGCGACATCTCGGTCTGTATTTTCTGCATCTCGGAGTTCGTATTCGCCGCGTTGATGTTCGAGAACACGGTCTGCACGCGATCGAGCAAGCCTCCGGAACGCTCCAGCGCGACCAGCGTGTTGTCGAAGGTCGGCGCCTCGGGATTGCGCGCGATGGCTGCCGCCTCGGCGCGCTGCTCGGCCATGCCGGCTTCGAAGGCGGGACGAAAGTCGCCATCGTGAATCTTGTCGAAGGCCGGGTATTGCAAGGGCAGTGTGCTCGCCCGGGCAAACGGATTGGCCGCGTCGAGCGTGGCGGCTTGCACCGGGATCGTCAGCATGAGCGTGGACAGGACCGTAAGCAGTTGCAGGATTTTCATGAGTTGGCGTGATCCAGGGCGAGCGCGTTCGGTGACGGCGATGCCGTTCGATGGCCCAGACAGGGAAAGGGTTGATCGGCACAGTATGCCGGGACGCTGGCGTCCCGGCGCGGCGAATTCAGCCGCCCGCAGCGAACAATTCGGTCTGCGCCGCAGCGCGTGTCGGTTCGCTGAAATTGCTCAGGCCGACGCCGACAAGGCGGTAGCGCGTGGTATCGCCGATCAGCACCTTGTCGCGTAATGCGAGCGCGATTTCGGTCAGCGTCTCGCAGGAAGCAGGCGGCAGCGGCGGCGTGAAACTTCGCGTCAGTATCCGGAAGTCGCTGGTCTTGAGCTTGAGCACGACCGTACGCGCGATGCGCGGCGTCTTGCGCGCGGCGGCCCAGGTTTTTTCCGCGAGACGACGGATCATCGGTTCCGTTTCGGACAACGGCACGTCGTGCTCGAAGGTATCCTCGGCGGAGACCGACATTACCGGCTGATCGGGATTGACGGGGCGCTCGTCGATGCCGCGCGCGAGCTCGTACAGGCGGCGACCGTAGCGACCAAAGCGCGCTTCGAGCGTCTCGACATCGAGCCCGCGCAACTGCCCGACCGTGACGACACCAAGCGTCTCGAGCTTCGCGTTCATCACCTTGCCGACACCCGGAATGCGGGCGACTGGCAGCGGCTCGAGAAAGGCATCCACGTCTTTCGGGCGGATCACGAACTGGCCGTCGGGCTTGCGCCAGTCCGAGGCGATTTTCGCGAGGAATTTATTCGACGCAATTCCGGCGGATGCCGTCAGCCGCAGTTCGTCGCGGATGGCGTCGCGGATGGCCATCGCGACTTCGGTTGCGGTCGCGAGCTGCCGTTTGTTTTCGGTGACGTCGAGATAGGCCTCGTCGAGCGACAACGGCTCGATCAGATCGGTATGGCGCGCGAAGATTTCGCGCGTGGCCTTCGACGCGGCGCGGTAGCGCGTGAAGTCCGGCGGCACGAACACGGCATTCGGACACAGCCGTTCGGCGCGCACGGCCGGCATCGCCGAACGGATGCCGAACTGGCGCGCTTCGTACGAGGCCGCGCAAACTACCGAGCGCGCGCCACGCCAGGCAACGACCACCGGCCGACCGCGCAGTGCCGGGTCGTCGCGCTGCTCGACCGAGGCGTAGAACGCATCCATGTCGACGTGGACGATCTTGCGCATCGCGCCGGGCTCAAAATGTCGACAAGCTCGCCGGATCGACGCCGACGCGCCGGCAGGCGCGCGCGGAAGCGCCTTCTTTCAGCGCCGCACGCAGCACCGGCGCCAGCGCGTGCAGGCTGTGCGCAGCCGCCCGGTCGCGCAGGCGCTGCACGCGCGAACGCGAAATTCGCGCGGTGGCCCAGTCCGGCAACAGGGCGGCGCCGGCGCCGAGAAACAGATGCTTCGACACGCCGGACAGCGGAATCGGCAGGTCGATGCCGGCGAGCACATCGAGCACCTCGCGCGAGCGGGCACTGAATTCCAGATCCGGCTGGACCGATTCGAAATATGCCTCGACCTCCGCGACCGACTTCGGCACCGCGCGCGCACCGAGTGCTTCGGCGACGCGACTGGTCTCGGCGTAATAACGGTCCTGCACGGCCAGCGGCAGCGCCGCGTCGCGATAGCGCCGATAGCCGCGAACGAAGCTGAGCATCTCGGTGGTGTGGACCCAGGTCAGCAGCTGCGGATCGGTCGCGGCATAAGGGCGCCCGTCCTCGGCCTGACCGGCAACGTGGCGATGGATACCGGCGACGCGCGCGATCAGCCGCTGCGCTTCCGACGTCGATGCGTAGGTGGTGCCGGCCACGAACGCAGCGGTGCGGCGCAGGCGGCCCAGCAAATCCCCGCGGAAGTTCGAATGGTCCCAGACACCCGCCAGCGCCAGCGGATGCAGAGTCTGCAACATCAGCGCGCAGATGCCGCCGGTCATCATGCTCGGGAAGTCGGCGTGAATCCGCCAGACCATACTGTCGGGACCGAACAGGCCGGCGTCGCCGAGCGGTTGATCGTAGTCGATGTTCAGCGTGGCGTTGCGCGGCAGCACCGTGATCACCGAACGACGCACGCGTTCGTGCAACGGCGCCATCGCGACCGGCGCGAGGCGCCGGTAAATCGCGAGTAGCCTCTCGTTCATCGGTCTATCTTACGGGGAGGTTTTCGATGACCACCGGCTCGATCGCATCGGCCGGCGTGAAGCCGAACACACGACCGTAGAAATACAGCTCGGCTTCGAGGCTGCGCCGGATCGTCGCTGCCGCGCGGAAGCCGTGCTGCTCCCCTTCGAATGCCAGATAGGCAACCGGCAGCCCTTTCTTCTTCGCCGCGTCGAACATCATCTGCGCCTGGTTCGGCGGCACGACTTTGTCTTCGAGTCCCTGAAACAGGATCAGCGCGCTCGAAATATTCTCGGTGAAGTGGATCGGCGAGCGGGCTTCGTACAGCGCCTTCTGCGCCGGATACGGGCCGATCAGGCTGTCGAGATAGCGCGACTCGAACTTGTGCGTGTCGCGCGCGAGCACTTCGAGATCGCCGACGCCGTAATAGCTGGCGCCGGCCTTGAAGACATTCCTGAACGCCAGGGCACCGAGTGTCGTGTAGCCGCCCGCGCTGCCGCCGCGGATCGCGAGGCGCTGTTCATCTGCCAGGCCGCGCGCAACCAGATATCTCGCCGCGTTGACGCAGTCGTCGATGTCGACGATGCCCCAGTTGCCATTGAGCTGACGCCGGTAGTCGCGGCCATAGCCGCTTGAGCCGCCGTAGTTGACGTCGACCACGCCGATGCCGCGGCTGGTCCAGAACTGGATGCTCGGGTTGAACGTCGCGGTGGCCTGGCTGGTCGGTCCGCCGTGGCTCAGCACGATCAGCGGCGGCTGGTCACCTTTCGGGCCGGTGAAGTCGCGGTTGCGCGCCGGGTAGAAGAAGGCGTGCGCGCTGCGGCCTCCGCTGGTCGGGAATTCGATGGCCTGCGCGCTCGACAGATAGCCGGCATCGACTTTCAGCGCGCTGCCGCGCCTGAGAATTTCCGAGCGTCCCGTGTGCAGATCGAGCTTTACCACCGAGCGCGCCTCGGTGTCCGAGCCGCCGAGGAACACCGCGAAGTCCTTGCCGACACGCAGTTCCTTGATCTCGCGGAAGGGTGTCGCGATTTCGCGCAACGCCCCGGTATCGGGATCGAGTATCGCCAGACCGGCGTCGCCGTTCTTGATGGTGCTTGCGACGATGCGCCCGTCCGGCAGAAACCCGTAACGCGACATCGCGAATTCCCACTGCGGCTCGCCAAACTCGGCGGCCATCGCGTGCAGCGGCTGTACCGCGCCGGCTTTGAGTCGATAGAGATTCCACCAGCCGCTGCGGTCGGAGGCGAACACCAGTTCGCCTTGCGGTGACCAGCTCGGCTGGAAGATCGACTCGTCGCGACCACCTGCAATGGCGCGCGGCGCAAGCAGCGCGCCGTCATCGTCGATCATCGCGAGCCAGAGCATCGTCCCGTCCCAGGGCATGTTCGGATGCAACCAGCTCAGCCAGGCGAGTTGCTTGCCGTCCGGACTCAGGCGCGGCGTCGAATAGAAATCGTCGCCCGCAGCGAGCACGGTGACGGCGTGCGTGCCTTCGAGGCCGATCGCCACCAGCGTGTTGACCGGCTCGCCGCCACCGCTGTGATCCTCGCGCACCGCGATCAGGCGCCCGTGGCACAGGTCTGGAACGGCATCGGCATAACGCTTGCCTTCGTCGCGGCGGAACGGTTGCGGTGCGCCGTCCGGCCGCTGCATGTAGAGCGCCTGATCGACGAAGTTGGAGAACCAGATGCTGCCGTCGCGGACCACGAAGCTGCCGCCGCCGTACTCGTGCACACGCGTGCGGACGTCATAACCTTCGGGGGTGACATCGACGGTCTTGCCGTCGAGCGTGCGGCGCACGAGCACGTTGCGGCCCTGCTCTTTCGGCCGGCCCTCGACCCACCAGATCGTCCCGCCCTCGATGGCGACCTGGCCGAGCTTGACGCTGTCGGCGACGATCGCTGCCGACGTGATCGGTGAAGTCCAGGAACCGAATGGCCCAACGGTGGCTTTCGGAACGGCGATCATCAGTAAAGCAGCCGCGTCCGCAGCGTTCCCGGAATCGCCGCCAGGCCGTCCTTCAGAGCCTGCGCGGCATCGGCGCCGGCAGCGACGTCGATGACGACATAACCGATCTTGCCGCTGGTCTGGAGGTATTGCGCGTCGATGTTGACCGCACCCGCCGAAAACAGCTCGTTGATGCGCGACAACATGCCGGGCCGGTTCTCGTGGATGTGCAGCAGGCGCCGGCTGTTGGTGTGCTCGGGCAGCGAGACTTCGGGGAAATTCACCGCCGAAAGGGTCGAGCCGTTATCGCTGTAGCGCACCAGCTTGGCGGCGACTTCGAGGCCGATGTTTTCCTGCGCTTCGAGGGTTGAGCCGCCGATGTGCGGCGTCAGAATGACGTTATCCATGCCGATCAGCGGCGACACGAAGGGATCGTTGTTGCCCTTCGGCTCGACCGGGAACACATCGATTGCGGCACCACCGACCTGCCCGCTTCTCAGCGCCTCGGCGAGCGCTTCAATGTCGACGACCGTGCCGCGCGAGGCGTTGATCAGAAGCGCGCCACGCTTCATCGCCTTGATCTCGGGCGCGCCGAACATGAGCCGGGTCGCCGGCGTCTCCGGGACGTGCAGCGAGACGATGTCCGCCCGGTGTAACAGGTCGTTCAGGCTCGCGGCAGGTGCGGCGTTGCCGAGCGCGAGCTTGGTCTCGATGTCGTGGAAGATCACGCGCAGGCCCAGGCCTTCGGCGAGCACGCCGACCTGCGTGCCGATGTGGCCGTATCCGATGAGGCCCAGCGTCTTGCCACGCACTTCGAAGCTGCCGGCGGCTGACTTCGACCAGCCGCCGCGATGGCATTCGGCGTTCTTTTCGGGAATCCGCCGCATCATCAGGATCGCTTCGGCGATGACCAGTTCGGCAACGCTGCGAGTATTCGAATACGGCGCGTTGAACACCGGAATGCCGCGCGCCTGCGCGGTGTCGAGATCGACCTGATTGGTGCCGATGCAGAAACAGCCGACCGCCATCAGGCGGCGCGCGTTCTCGAAGACTTCGGCGGTCAGCTGGCTGCGCGAGCGAATGCCGACGATGTGGGCATCGGAAATCGCGCGGATCAGTTCGGCTTCGGGTAGCGATTTCTCATGGAACTCGATGCTCGAGTAACCGGCCGCGCGGAAATTCTCGACGGCGGTCTGGGAGACGCCTTCCAGCAGCAACACCTTGATGTCCTGCCGGGGAAACGAAGTTTTTTTCATGGGTCCGTGCTTCAACCGCTAAAGCGCGGCGCGCAATGATGCCAGCCTGCGCGCTACGGGTCAGTACCGGCGCCGGACACCGGCTTCAGCTTTCCTGCTCCATGAGCCGGATCATCTTCGCCGCGCGCCGCCGATGATAGCCCGCGATCAGACGCAGGGCCGGCCCCGGCAACACGGCGCTGGCGATGACAAAAACCCGGGCGAGAAGGGTCGTGCGCCGCGCGTAGCGATCGCGCACGGCGTCGACGATCCAGCCGGCGGCGACCGGAGGGTCCATCTGCGGAATGAACCGGTAAGCCCGGGTCGGTGCCGTCATCGCGGTTTTTACCAGCGGGTAGTTGATCGTGCTGACGGTAATGCCGCCGGCTTCAAGCTCGGTCCGCAGCACGCGCGAAAACGCGTCGAGTGCCGACTTGCTGCACAGATAAGCGGCGAAACGCGGTGTGCTCATCAGCGCCGCCACGCTGGAGACGTTGACGACGTGGCCGCTGCGCTGATCGATGAAGCGCGGCAGCAGGTTCAGCGTCATGCGCACGGCGGCGAAGTAATTGATCTGCATGGTGCGCTCGAAATCGTGCGCGCGGCCGACCGAATCCTGCAGGCTGCGGCGAATCGAGCGGCCGGCATTGTTGACCAGCACGTCGATACGCGGGTACGCCGCGAGCAGCGCCGCGCAACAGGCGTCGACTGCCACGGCATCGGCGAGATCAGCGGCATGGATATCGGCGCGGCCACCGGCGGCAACGATCTCCGCCTGCACGCGCCGCAACTCGTCTTCGCGCCGCGCGATCAAGCACACCGTGGCGCCGGCTGCTGCGAGTTGCTTCGCGGCTGCCTCGCCAATCCCGCTCGACGCGCCGGTGACGACGATGGTCTGGCCGGCGATCGGGCACCGGAATGCGGTTTTCATCATGGATTTCCGCGAGTGCTACGTTATCGACGACTTGATTGATGGTTGCGGGAGTGACGAAAACCTCCGGTCGGCACACTGCTCGTCGATCTGCGAAGGGGCGCACGCTGCCCAGCTTGATTCCGATCATAGGCCGAGTGGCGGGTGCCGAGATCGTGGAATCGAGCGCGGTAGAATGGCGGGATATCGACGCAATCGCCGGATTCGAGGGACGACGGCGACTGCGGTAAGGGAGGAACGGGGCCAATGTCGTGACGGAGCGCATTCCGCGAATCAGTGCGAAAGCGCTGCGTTTGCCGCGCCTGCGCCCCCGTGCGCTGCGCGGCTGCTGGCTCGTATCGCTCTGCCTCATGCTTTGGATTCTCGACGCCCGTGCACTGAGCGCCGACAAGGCTTTCCACAATTACGTGCGCGACACCTGGACGATCGAACAGGGCTTGCCGCAGATCGCCGTTTCGGCCATTTCCCAGGATCGCGAAGGTTACATCTGGGCCGGTACACCCAGCGGCCTCGCACGTTTCGACGGCGTGCGCTTCACCACTTACACGCCGACCAATACGCCGGCCTTGCCTGGCGGTCGGATTCAGGCGCTCCGGAACGACAGTACGGGGCGGCTGTGGATCGCCACCCAGAAAGGGCTCGCCTGGTATCGCGACGGCCGCTTCACGACGGTGCCGGTCGAAAATCCGGCCGCCAGCGTGGAGCTCAACGTGCAGGACGTGCTGATTGCCGACAATAGCGAAGTCCTCGTCGCGACGACTGCCGGGCTCTATCGAGTGGTCGGCGACAAGCTGCAACGGGATCGCGCGGCGCCGGGTCCGCTGTATGCGCTGATGGAAAGCGGGGCGCGGCGCTGGATTGGCGGCTGGGGCGGGGTTTACCGCGTCGAAGGCAGCAAAGCCCGATTCGAGCCGCTGCCGGGTCTCGGCAATAACGTCGTGCATCTGATCGCAACCGGCGCGGGCGCTGCGCAGCGAATCTGGGCCGGCACCAGCGCCGGTCTGTTCTACCGCGAGAACGAGCGCTGGCATCGCTTCGAGGCGCAGCCCAGCTTGAGCACGTCGGCCATCGGCGTGCTCTACGAGGATCGCGAACGCAATCTCTGGGTCGGCGACCAGACCGGTCTGGCGCGCCTGCGCGACGGGCAGGTCCGCGAGGTTATCGATAACGAGCGCATGGGTTCGCGCTGGGACTATCTGGCCGCGTTCGAGGACCGCGAAGGCAATCTCTGGCTGGGCAGCCGCACGCGCGGCCTGACCCGTCTGTGGAGCGGCCTGACCACGCGCTACAGCGTGCAGGAAGGGCTGAGCACGCCGCAGGTCTGGTCGCTCGATCACGACGCCGGCGGCCGCCTCTGGATCGGTACCGACAACGGCTTGAGTCGACTCGAAAATGGCCGCTTCACCACCGTCCTGCCCGGTAGCGCCCTGCCCGATTCGAACGTCTATACCCTGCTGGTCGACAGCGATCAGATATGGCTGGGCACACTGCACGGCGTGGCGCTCTATCGACGCGGGCAACTGGAGCGTCCAGCGGCTCTGGCTGCTTTGCAGGACCTGCGCATCAACGGCATTCTCCGCGATAGCCGGAAGCGCCTCTGGTTTGCGACCTCGAACGGCCTTTACCGCTACGCTGATTCGCTGCTGGCGCGCTTCGGCGAAACCGACGGACTGGTCGACCCCAGCGTGCGCGTCCTGTTCGAGACGCACGACGGCCGGCTGCTGCTCGGTACGCAAAACGGGCTGGCCGAATTCGTCGACGATCGCGCGCATATGCTCGGCGGCGAATCCGGCCTGCCGACGGATATCGACGTCACGGCGATCCACGAATTGTCGGACGGCCGGCTGGTCATCGGTACTGCGACCGAACAGCTCTTCGTCAACCAGGCCGACCACTGGCTCGCGTTCAATCACGACAACGGCCTGCCGCAGAATTCGGCGTTCTTCATCACGCACGATGATCACGGCTATCTCTGGGTTTCGGGCATCCGCGGCATCTACCGCGCTCCGCTCGACGACCTCCGCTGGCGCGGCGCGGACACGCCGCTGAAGGTTGCCGGCGAAATGTTTGGAAACGAACTCGCGGCGCGCCCCACCGGCCAGAAAGGCGAGTGCTGCAATGGCGCAGGCAACAACAAGGGCGTCCTGCTGGATGGTCGCCTCTGGCTGCCGACGCGCGACGGCGTGCTCTCGGTGCCGACCAACGGCGTCGCCGCCAACCCGGTGGCGCCGACGGTCCGCGTCGAAAGCATCGCCGACGGTTCTGGCTGGCGCGACATCGGAGCGCCCGAGCCGATCGCTCTGCCGGCCGGATCGCGCGACCTGAGCTTCAAGTTCACTGCGCTCAGCTTCCAGGACCCTTATTCGGTGCTGCTGCAATACCGTTTGCGCGGCTACGACCGCGACTGGCGGCCGCTCAAGAACACGCTGAGCCGTTATGTCGATTACACCAATCTGCCGCCGGGCAGCTATGTCTTCGAAGTCCGTGGCGCCAACAATGCTGGCGTCTGGAGCGCGATGCCGGCGATGCTGCCGTTCCGCATCGCGCCGTATTTCCACGAAACACTC
Organism: Nevskia sp.; assembly: GCA_043781855.1. Lineage (GTDB taxonomy): Bacteria > Pseudomonadota > Gammaproteobacteria > Nevskiales > Nevskiaceae > Nevskia. Next base: position 39,792 of record JAYWBB010000058.1, read on the forward strand.
TGGTTCTTCATCGGCGGCGGCCTGCTGGTGGCCGCGCTGGTCTACGGCGGTCACCGCTGGCAGTTGCGCGCACTGACCCGGCGTCGCGTCGCGCTGGAATATCTGGTGGCGCAACGCACCGACGCGCTGGCGGTGGCCAACAAGCGGCTTGAGAAGGCGAGCTACACCGATCCGCTGACCGGCCTGCCCAATCGCCGCTACCTGCTCGATCAGCTGCCGCAGGACCTCAGCTTTTACCAGCGCAGACAGCCGGACGGTTTCGAACCGGGTCAGGTGCTGCTGTTCGCGCTGATCGACATCGACCATTTCAAGCAGATCAACGACCGCTACGGCCACGGCGGCGGTGACCGGGTGCTGCAACAGTTCAGCACGCTGCTGACGGAGCTGGTGCGGGTCGGCGATTACGTGACCCGCTGGGGTGGCGAAGAATTCCTGATCGTCACGCGGCCGCTCTCGCACGACCACGCGCGGGACTGCGTAACGCGCGTCCGCAACGTCGTGGCAAGACACGCCTTCGATGCCGGCGCCGATGCTCCGGTGCGCATGACCTGTTCGATCGGTTATGCAGAGTACCCGTTGAGCAACACGCCGGCGGACCTGGACTGGCAGGAACTGATCGAACTCGCCGATCGCGCGATGTATCACGTCAAGGAAGCCGGACGCGATGGCTGGGCGACTTTCCGCTTCACCAAAACCACACCGTTCCCGACGCTGATCCAGCGGCTCAAGGAAAACCGCGAATTGCTTTTCACGGAGGGCAGCCTGACGCTCATAAGCTCCCGTGTCGACGAGCCCTTGAAGGATGGTCGTCGGCTACGCGGGTGACTGGCGCAGATCGGCGATGATCTGACCGGAGGCAGCCCTTGCGAATTCTCCCGCCGGGATCAGGCATCTTTTTGGCAGAGCCGAAAACGCACCATGGCGACAAGACGCATTAAGTCGCCTGGAAATCCCGGCACGAATCAGGAGTTGGGCATGACCGAAATGACACGAGAGGTCCAGGCCGTCCTGAGCCCCTATCTCGACGACGGCGATAGCGCTGCGCTCGAACGCGCCTGTGCAATGGCGCGCGACAATCCCGTCGACGTCGATGCGCTGCTGGTCTGGATTCAGGACTACGGCGCTGCAGCGAACCTGAGCGCGCTCGCCGAGCGCCGTCTGCGTTTCGCAATCGGCTTGCCCGTGGTCGCCGGTCCCGTTTGCAGAACGCCATCGACGCGCTAGGTCCTGTCGAGGGCCTCCGCCTCGACAAGTGGCTCTGGGCCGCGCGCTTCTTCAAGACCCGGACCCTGGCCAAGGAAGCGATCGAAGCCGGCCACGTGCGCTACGAAGGCGAACGCAGCAAGGTCGCGAAGAGCGTGACGATCGGCGCGATTCTCGACATCAAGCAGGGCTTCGACGCGGTACAGGTGCGCGTGCTGGATTTGTCCGACCGGCGCGGCGCGGCAACCGTCGCGCGCAAGCTCTATGAGGAGACGCCGGCCAGTATCGCGCGGCGCCAGGCTGCCGCAGAAGAGCGCCGCCTCGCCGACAAGCTGATCAGCGTCGATCGGCCGAGCAAGCAGCAGCGTCGGCTGATCCATCGCTTCAAACGCAGCCTGAGCGAATAGGGCGTGAAACATCTGCCGATCGTCTACCGCCGCCAGATTGGACACACCGAGACGACGATGCGGGCCGTCAGCGTAGGCGGTCCGAGCGCGCCGAAGCAGTAAAATTGAGCCGGAGAGCCTTGCGTTCCACGTGTTTGTTCATCGCCGGTTCAGCCGCGCGCAGTTTATAGTTCCGATATTGTTCGATCACTGCATCGAACCTCGGAAATCGCCATGAACGTCATCCATCGTTTCGCCCTGCTGACCGCGCTGATCGCCCCGATCTTCGTTGCCGCCGCCCAGAGCACGCCGATCATCGTCCATTCCGATGCCGGAAAAGGCTCGGAAAGCACGATCAACCTGCAAAGCAGTCAGGGCGCTGCATGCGCATCGCCGGTGGTCGGCAATTGCGGTTCCTGTTCGGTGTCCTGCCCGACCGGCAAGGCCGCGAGCTGCAAGCCGGGAATCGCCGTCGGCGCCCAGGCCGGCGCCTCTTGCGTGACGTCGCCCGAGTGCAAGTGCCAGTAGCGTGATGCGAAGATTCCCGTGTCGAGGCGCGGCACGGTAGGCTTGACGCCGAATCCCAAACCCAGCGCCGCCGTGAAACTGGAAACCCTCGCGATCCATGCCGGACGCAGCCACGACACCGCCACCGGCGCGGTTGCGCCCTCGCCGATCCTTTCGACGACTTTCGCGCGTGACGGCGACGGCAATTATCCTCATGGCCACATCTACACGCGCTCGAGCAATCCCGGCCGCGCCGCGCTCGAAGCGCTGCTGACAGCGCTGGAAAACGGTGTTGCCGCTGCTGCGTTCGGCTCCGGCTCGGCGGCCTCGCTAGCGGTATTCCAGGCGCTGGCGCCCGGCGATCACGTCATCGCGCCGGACGATGTCTATCACGGCACGCGGACGCAGCTGCGGGAACTGCTGGCGCGCTGGGGGCTGGAACATTCGCTGGTCGATCTGACCGATCTCGCCGCCGTGCGCGCGGCGCTGCGCCCGAACACGCGGCTGCTCTGGGCGGAGACGCCGTCGAACCCGCTGCTGAAAATCGCCGACATCCGTTCCCTTGCCGAAATCGCGCGTGCTGGCGGCGCGCGCTGCGTCGTCGATTCGACCTTCGCCACACCCGTCTTGCAGCAGCCGCTGATGCTCGGCGCGGATCTCGTCATGCATTCGACCACCAAGTATCTCGGCGGCCATAGCGACGTGCTCGGTGGCGCCGTGATCGCGCGCAGTGAAGACGAATTCTTCGCACGGATACGGGATTTCCAGACCAAGGGCGGCGCCGTGCCCTCGCCGTTCGACTGCTGGCTGCTCCAGCGTTCGATCGCGACGCTGCCGCTGCGTGTGCGCGCGCAGAGCGCGAACGCGGAGGCCGTCGCGGAGTTTCTGGCGGCGCATCCACGCGTCACCCGCGTGCACTACCCCGGTCTGCCGACGCATCCGGGGCACGCGCTCGCCCGCATGCAGATGTCCGGCTTCGGCGCCATGCTGTCCTTCCAGATTGCCGGCGGACGTCAGGCGGCGTTGAACGTCGCCGGTCGCGTCGCCCTGTTCACGCGCGCCACCAGCCTCGGCGGCGTCGAAAGCTTGATCGAACATCGCGCGTCGGTCGAAGGCCCGCATACGACCACACCGCAGGACCTGCTGCGCATGTCGGTCGGACTCGAAAACGCGGAAGACCTGATCGACGACCTGCGTCACGCCCTCGGCTGAGCGTCCGACGGGCGGCAGCAGCCGCGTGAATATGGATGTTGTCAGCGCGAGTTCATGGGGGCATCGTGGCGGGGTCGGACCACGTCACGATCAGGGCCGGAAATGGACGAACACACGGTGTTCATCAAGACCGAGCAGGGGCGTAATGAGGTTCGCAGCCGCGCCCTGAAACTCGCGCAGCCGCTGCGCACATTGCTGATTGCGACCGACGGCTACAAGTCGCTGGGTACGCTGGAACGCGAATATTCGGTCGGAAACGGCGCGCGGCCTTTGCTGCGGCAATTGCTCGATCTCGGCCTGATCGAAACGCTGGACAAGGCGCAGCCCGAACGTCCGACCCGTCCGAAGCGCTGCTCGACGCCGCTCCGCACAGCGCATTCGAGCGTTTCCGCCGCGCCACCCAGCTCCTCAACGAATCGACTTCTCTGCTCGGCCTGGGCGGCTATTTCTTCAGCCTGAAGATCCAGCGCTGCGGCTCGCTCGACGAGTTGCGCGCGATGGCGCCGGAATTCCGCAAGGCCCTGGTCAAGCGGCGCGGCGAAAGCGACGCGGAGGAGCTGATGCGCCGGTTTCACGATCTGGTCGGCTGAAGGATGGCAAGTAAGTCGCCGTTCAGTCAGGGTTCAGTTGCTGGGGCTAGTATTCTGGTCATGGATTACCTGATCCGGAGGAGGACCATGAAGAAACTGCTCGTAATTGCCGGCCTCGCCCTGGCGGCGCTCGCCGTGCCCGCGTCCGCACAGGCCCACGTCGATGTCGGCATCGGTCTGAACTTCGGCTTTCCGGGCTACTACGGGTACGGAGGCGGCTATGGCGGCGGCTACTACGCGCCGCCACCTGTGTATTACGCGCCGGGGCCGGCCTATTACTACGGTCCGCCGCGCGTGATCTATCGTGGTTATTACGATCGTCCCTATCGCGATCACTACCGCTATCACGATTACGATCGCGACTATCACCACGGGCGTCGCTGATCGCTCAGCCGCGCTGACCTGAGCCTTCGCTCTCGCGGGGCGGCCGGAATCCGGTCGTCCCGTATGGCATTCTGTGGCGGCAAAGTCCCTACGAATTCCATCAAGAATGAACAAGTCTTTTCCTGTCGGCAGCGCTTGCGGGTTGATCCTGTTGCTTGCGGCATGCAGCTCCAGGGTCACCCCCGAGAACTACGAGAAGCTCCAGTCCGGCATGAGCAAGGCCCAGGTTCACACGATCCTCGGCGCGCCGGACTCGGTCACCAGCGACGACATCGGCAACGTGCTCTCGCTGACCAAGGAAACCTGGAAAAGCCGC
>JAYWBB010000059.1:0-6037 GCA_043781855.1 Nevskia sp.
AATGCCGGAGCCGGTGGTCCTGAAAGCCGCAGACGGCGTCATGGTTTTCGGGGACTACTACAAGGCGGAAAAGCCGAAGGCGCTGATCCTGCTGTTCCATCAAGCCGGCTCGAACCGCAGCGAGTACGCGCCGATTGCGCCGAAGCTAATGCAGGCCGGCTACAGCGCGCTGGCCATCGATCAGCGCTCGGGCGGCACATTGTTCGGGCACGGCAACCAAACGGTGGCGAGGCTCGGGCACAGCACCAATTATCTCGATGCGGAAAAAGACCTGGAGGCAGCGTTGGCCTGGAGCGAGCCGGCGGCTGCCCGGCTGCCAGTGATCCTGTGGGGCAGCAGCTATTCAGCTTCGTTGGTGTTTCTGGTCGCCGCGAAGCAGCCGGGCAAGCTCGCGGCAGTGCTGTCTTTTTCACCGGGCGAGTACCTCGGCGACGGTAATCCGGTGAGCGCTGCGGCGGCAAAAGTGACGGTGCCCGTCTTCATCACATCGGCGCAAGACCCGGAAGAAATTGCGGCGGCCCGAAAGATTCTCGACGCTTCGGCGTCGAAATCGAAAATCCAGTTCGTGCCGACGCTCGGCGGCGTACACGGTTCATCGACTCTGCGCGACGACCGCAACCGGCAAGGCGCCGACGAAAACTGGCAGGCCGTGCTGGCGTTCCTGGGGGCGCTCAAACCCGTTCCATCAGCACGATGATCTCGTGGTGCCGCGTCTGCGGAAACATGTCGAGCAGGCGCGCACGCTGCGGCTTCAGCGACGGCATCGAGGCCAGGTCGCGGGCCAGCGATTCGGCGTTGCAGCTGGAATAGATCAGCCATTTCGTCGACGACGCATCGAAATATCGGCATAGCGTTTCGCCGATGCCGCGACGCGGCGGATTGACGATCGCCAGATCGGGCGCCTGCGGCTGCGCCGCCGCGAAGGCCGTGGCATCGGCGGCGACGAAGCGGACCCGCGAAAATCCGGGACGATTCCCCGCCTGATCGCGGCTTTGCCCGGCGCTGGCGACAGCTTCCTTGCCGACTTCTATTCCGGTGATCTCGCGCGCTTCGTCGGCGCAATGCAGCGCAAAGCCACCGACGCCGCAGTACAGATCCCAGAGCGTCTTCGGGCTTGTCTCGGCGACCCACTCGCGGGCCTGACGATACAGCGCGGCAGCAACCGCCGTGTTGGTCTGGAAGAAACTCTGCGGGCGCAGATGAAGTGTGAGTTCGTTGACGCGAATGCTCAAGCGCTCCTGCGGTGTCAGCAGGATTTCGCGCTCGCCTTCGAGAATGGCTTTGTGCTCTGGTTGCAGGTTTGCCGAGACCACGCGCAGTGCCGGCAAACTTGCGAGCAAGGCCGGTAGATGCCTGCGGATGCGGGCCAGCGCAGCTTCCGAGCGCAGAACGAAACGCAGCATCAGGCCGCCGTCGTCGGCCTCGGTGACGAGCAGATATTTAAGCTCGCCACGACGGCTCGCAAGATCGTAAGGAACGATCGCGGCCTGCGTGATGAACGCCGCGAGCGGCGGAAAGCAGGCTTGCAGCGAGCGCGGATAGAGCGGGCAGTCGGAGAGATCAACACCGCGGCCAGAGGGATCGAGGATGCCGAGGATCGGCTGTTGCGTCGAGCCGCTGACGACCATCTTGGCCTTGTTGCGAAAACCGGACTCTGCGCTTTCGACCGGCGGCAGCCACTGCAACTGCGGGTACGCTGAAAGCAGATCCCGGCAGCGGCGCTCTTTCGTCACGAGTTGCTCGGCATACGGTACCGGCAGTTCGATGCAGGATCGGCAGCGGCCAGCGGCAAAGTGTGCGCAGTTCATCGGACGGAGGCAACTCGAGGGCCGGCCATTATCGCTTGTCTACCCTCTCCTTCATGGAAAAGAATTTTCCGTGTTGTCAGATCATCCCTGGCGATCATCGCGCAACTGCTTGAGCATCCGCTCGACCTCGCCCAGCACGGCGAGTGGATCGCCGGATTCCAGCAGCCTCTGCTTGCGTTCCGGCTCGACCGGCAGTAGTTCGGCCAGGCGGTTGCCAACCCAGGCGGCGTCGTCGAGACGCTGCGGCTCTGGGAAGTGCTCCTTGCCGATGCCCTGAATCAGTTCCAGCAGCAGCTTCGCGAGTCCTTCGTAACGCTCCGGCAGCGATACCGGGTCGGGTGGTTCTTCGAGTTGGACCGTGGCGACGATAAGGCCGTCCGCCTGGGTCCGCCGCTCGAGAATGCGGAACACCGATTCGCCGCGCGTGCTCAGCGTGAACAGGCCGGGATTCGGCACGTCCCATTCGATGATGCGCGCAGTGCAGCCGATCTCGCAGGGGACTGCCGGCGTGCCGACCTCGAAGCCGGCGCGGATCAGCGTCACGCCGAAGACGGCGTTATCGCGGATGCAGGCCTTGGTCATCTCCACGTAGCGCGGCTCGAACACCCGCAGCGGTAAACGCCCGGCCGGGTAGAGGACGGTCCCCAGCGGGAAGATCGGGATGTCCATTGTCCGGGTCATGGCTGCTGCTGACGTTCGTCACCGCGACGCGGCTCGGGCTGCTGCTTCCGTTCCTGCTCGCGTTGCGGCTCCGGCTGCTGGCGGCGCGGCTGCTCCTGTTGCTGACGCGGCTGCTCCTGCCGCTGCTGGTTCTGCTGCTGCTGTTGCTGATCGTGCTGCTGGCGCTGCTGCTCCTGCTGCTGGTTCTGTTGCCGCTGTTGCTGATCGTGCTGCTGGCGCTGCTGCTCCTGCTGCTGCCGCTGGCGTTCCTGCTGCTGCTGTTGTTGCTGATCGTGCTGCTGGCGCGCTTGCTCCTGCTGCTGCCGCAGTTGGTTCTGCTGTTGTTGTTGCTGCTCCTGGTGCTGACGTTGCTGATCGCCCCGTTGCTTTTGTTGCTGCTCCTGCTGCTGCCGGCGCTGATCATCCTGTTGCTGCCGCAGTTGGTTCTGCTGTTGCTGCTGTTGAACCTGACGGTCGTGATTGTCGCGCTGCTGTTCATCGTGATTCTGCCGCGCCCGCTGTTCGTTTTGCCGTTGCTGATCGTTGCGATGGTCATCATTGCGACGGTCGTCGTTGCGCGGCTGGTCATGACGGTCGTGATCGTGATCACGGTCGTGGTCATGATCGTGTTCGCGGTGACGTTGTTCCCAGCTATCGCGCCAGCCCTCGTAAACCCTCGGCGGCGGCGCATGACGTTCCCAGCGCGGACGTTCGACGTAGAACGGTCGATCGTAGTAATGACTTCCCCAGTAATTGCCGATCACGAAAGTGATAATCGGGAGACGATATTGTGGGCCGTAGTCGAAGACCGGCACGCGCCGTTCGCGGTACGGGAATTCGAGATCGCGGCCATCGATCCAGCCGCGATAGTCGTCGAAGCCGATATCGCACCAGGTGTAGCCGCCCACGCAACCGAACACGTGCACCGGATAGTCTTCGTCGAGACTCGCCACCAGCGGGTAATCCTCGCCGGGGCCGGCGTGAAGATCGGTCTCCACGGCCGTGTAAGCCTGCTGTGCGTTGGCGGCGGCGCTGAAGAACAGCAGAGCGCCGGCAGTCATGGTCAGAATTCGCTGGATGTTCATTGTCTATACCTGGTCAATCAGTCAGGCAGACCATAAGCCAATGACTCTGAATCAGACGTGAACGTTCCGTACCGCCCCGGCGTCACTGCGCCAGGGAGGCGAGCATGTTGATCGTCAGCGCGAGAATGACCGTCGTGAAGAAGAACGAGATCATGCCGTGCAGCAGCGCGAGCCGGCGCAGATCGCGATCGACGATCTGCACGTCCGAGACCTGGAAGGTCATGCCGAGCACGAACGAGAAGTAGGCGAAGTCGAGATAGTCGGGCGCGTCGTCGCCGGGAAAGTCGAGACCGCCGGCGTGCTGGTCCGGGTCTTCGTCGCTGTCGCCGTAGTAGAGATGCGCATAGTGCAGTGCGAAGCTGCAGTTCATCACCAGCCAGGTGAGGATGACGGTCGTGCCGACCACAGCGGCCGCCGCGCCCTTGCCGCCGGCAAAAGACTTCACATCTTCGGCGGCGGTGATGATCGTCAGCAGGCAGGCGCCGACGCCGAACAGCGTCAGAAGAAGCACGATCACCGCGCCCTGGTCCATGATTTTCGCGCGGCTGCGGACCCGCTCGGATGTCGCTCGCAAGGCCATCGTGATGGTCGTGACCAGAAAGAACAGCGAGCCGCCATCCCAGGCGCCGATGAGCCGGATCGGCCCGGAATAGCCGCGCAGCGCGAAATAGATGACCAGGCCCACGACGATCGCCAGCGACCAGCGCGGACGCGCCAGCGCGATCGGGCCGAACAGCGGAATGTCACGAGTCCAGTGGCGATCAGGTTGCTGCGATTCGGAAGTCGGCATCAGCGTTTCATGGTCGGGTCGGGGAGATAGGCGAACAGCGCGCGCCGCTGCTCCACACTCAGCGCGCGCATGCGGCGGATGTTGGCAAGCGGAATGCCGGCGGCATCCGGATAGCTGTCGATCGCGGCAGCGACGCTGTCTTCACGCAGCAGGTGCAGCAGCGGGTAGGGCGCGCGGTTCGTGAGGTTGTCGGCATCGTCGGGCTGCGTGTCAGCAAACTGGTAATGCGGGTGGAAGCTCGCGACCTGATATTCGCCGGTCCACTCGAACTGCACCAGCAGCGCGTCCACCGGTTCGAGGAAATCGTTGTAGTCGGCGAAATCCGCGAGCATCTGCGGCACGACGATGAGGGTGGTCTCCAGCTCCGCCACCGGCGTTTCATCCAGCCGCACGAGTTCGAGTTGCAACTCGGTCAGCAGGTCCAGCTCGCTGCGCGCCTCGCTGACACAGATACGCAACTGGCCGCCATGCACCGGACGCGCTGCGAACGGACAGAGATTCAGGCCGATCACGATGGTATCGAGCCAATGCCGGACAGCGGTTTCGACGGGGTTCAAGATCGGGCGCTTGTACTAGGTGTCGCGACACTGTAAGGCAAGTGCGTCCAAACGCGGCCTCGGGCTGCTAGCATCGTTGCGCTGCAATCAACCAACCGGACATGGAGACGCGCGATGATCAAGCTTTATTACCACCCCTCACCGAACCCGGACAAGGTGGCTTTGTTCCTTGAAGAAACCGGCCTGCCGTACGCGCTGGTTCCGGTCGATACCCGCAAAGGCGAACAGTTCTCGCCGGCTTTTCTGGCGATCAACCCGAACGCCAAGACACCCGCGCTGACCGATGGCGACGCCACGGTGTTCGACAGCAGTGCCATCCTGCTCTATCTCGCCGAGAAGACCGGCAGGTTCCTGCCGGCCAACACACCGGCCAGCCGCGCGCAGATGCTGTCCTGGATGATGTTCGTCGCGAGCGGCATCGGCCCGTACTCGGGGCAGATGGTGCACTTCAAGTATTTCGCCCCGGCGCCGAAGGACTATGCCGAGCACCGCTACACCTTCGAGACGCTGCGGCATTGGGGGATCATCGAAGCACAGCTTGCCAAGCACCGCTACATGCTCGGCGACACCTACACGATCGTCGACATGGCGGTCTGGGGCTGGGCCACGCGGCTCGGTTTCATCCTCGGTGAAAATGCCTTCGCGACGATGCCGAACCTGAAGCGCCTGGTCGACGAGATCAGCGCACGCCCGGCCGCTGTCCGCACGATGGCGCTGAAGACCCAACACGCCTTCAAGGCAGAGATGGACGCCGACGCGCTGCGCAACATGTTCCCGCACACGGTCACGGCTGCGGCGTAACAGGTGATCGGGGCGTTGCGCCTGCGCTACGCCCCGGTTTCCAATGAAAACTGCAAGGCCCGCTTGCGGGTGTGGGTCTGAAAATACCGTTGCGCTGGCCCCTTCTTATTATTTCCAAAACCGTCCGATACAGGAACAGAGTAGCGGCGAGTGCGAGGTTCTGCGTATTGGCCGAGACGTTCCGATCGACCGCGAGGTTGCTCAGGAACATCGCGACTTCAGGCCCACCCATCTGTCGGGGGTGCCGCTTGCCATGGAACAGGATGAACCGCTTGATCCAGTTCACATAGGCTTCTTCAGTCCTCAGGCTATAGTGCCGGACACGAATTTGATCGC
>JAYWBB010000060.1:0-43950 GCA_043781855.1 Nevskia sp.
ACGCGACTGGTACGACCGAATGGAGTAGGTCGATTGCGTTGTTTCGGCTGACCTTGAGACTTCGGTCAATGAGGAACGTGCGCGCGAGTTCGCGCAGAACGTAGCGGGTTCCTTGCTGCAGTCTTGGACCAGATGGTAGGCGGCTGACAAGACTTCTGAATGCGGAATCATTGTCCATTTCTATTCGAAGGGCCTCTAGTTCTTTCCGCAATCGTGTCTGCCAAATCGTCCAGCCGTCCGGATAGGGCACTTTCATGCGGTGCAACAAATAGGTCATGCGCGGTAAACGGACTGAGGGACTTGGGTTTGAGCGCCGAGAACGCTCTTAGAAAGCCCGTATCCGCATGGGGTGGCCGTGGCTTGCCGCCGGCCATGAGTACGTTCTCCTGTTCGATGACCATGAACGGGTTTATATCCATGAAGAAGACATTTGGCAGTACCGCCTCGACAAGCGCTTCTGCTGCCTTAGCCTGATCAAGATCGGTGACTTTCGTGAACTCCGCTAAGTTGAGCCACGAAAGCATGAGGGTTCCGCCCCGAGCTTTGAGACCCTCGACAAATCGAATGCGATGTTCGTCGGTCGTTGAAATGTGCCGAAAAGCCCAGTGGTCGAGATAGATAGTCGGATTGCTCTCGACTTGCTCCACCCGGAGTTCCGCGTCTTCAGCGATGAGGTAGCGAATCATTGCGAAGGCGGCTATGACATCTAACGCCTAGGTTCAGCGGCGAGCCGAGCGCGCAGCGCGAGGACCGTCCGCTGGAACCGCTGGTTGGGCGGCACCCATTCTTAAACCTTGGCCCGAAACGCCCAGACGCATAAAGCGCCCGCGACAACTGCCGCAACCCACGATGCCCAGATTGGAATTGCGGAGCTGCCAAGTTGCACGGGCACTTGGCCCAGCGCCCGCACGACATGGGCAACTGCGACAAGGCCGAAGATTACGCCTGAAACGACGACGTATTTATTGGTCATTGCATCTGCTCCTTCTGTGACGCCCAACGCCTAAGTTAAGCCGACGCCGCAGCTTTTCGCGGCGGTCGGCTTGAATGATGGAATGGACTCCTCCCGCTGTTTTGAACGGCATCGAAGTGCCAAGCGGGATGTGTTGACCATCGGCGCACCAACAGGAGGAATCCGAGATGAAATCTACGCTCATTGCCGTGGATACGGCAAAGCTTGTATTCGAGGTGGCGGAGTCGGAGGGTGGCCGGGTCGTCCGGCGGCAGCGGTAAAAATTAAAGGCAAAATTAAAGGGGCCGTGTTCGACTTATTTCCAGCACCAGACGCCTAGAACGCTTCAACGGCAACCAATCGATCAGCCCGCCACAGGCTAAGCTCCACGCAGCTTCCCGAGTTCGCGTACGCCCACTGCCAGTCCGGCAAAATCCCGCGTTCCCGCCGCCTGCAATTCTGCGAGACGATCGAGCGCAAAGCTGACGCCGCGCGGTTTGGCGGCGGTCCAGGCGGCGATGCGCCCTTCCGCATCCGCGCCATCGTGATGCAGGACTTCCTCGGCGATCAGGCGATGAATCCGGTAGGTGTCGTCCCGCAGATTTACCCGCGCAAGCGACTGCCATTTGCCGGTCGTCGGTAGATCGTTGATCGCGGCGTAGAGCCAGAGCAGGCGAAAGCGCTCGCCGACCTCGAAATACACGGCTGCGGCCTCGGGCAACGTCACCTTTGCGGCTTCGGCCAGCTCGGTGATGTCGAGCGCAGCGCCGAGTGCGCGCGTGCTTGCAAGGCGTTGCGCGAGGGGCTCCGGCACGCCGTCTGCGGTCATGCCGGCGACACTGCGGTTCCAGTCCTCGCGATAGCTGTCGGGCAGCGCGCCCGGCAACAGCAATTGCAATTCCGCAATCGGCGCGGTGAAGCGCTCGACCGCGCTCTGGACCGGCAGCCGTGCATAGGCCGAGCCGGCGAGCCAGCCCGTGGCATGTTTGAGCAGGCCGATTGCGTGGTTCATCAGGCGGTACTGAAGCGCGGCGGGAATCGTGTTGTCGAGCGCCTCGACCTCGCGCCAGTAAGCGTCGCCGCCATAAATCTGGTGCGCCGTCGCGTAAGCCTTCAGGACTTCGGCGCGGGTCAGGCCGTGATCGTCGGCCCAGAGTTGCGCGAAGCCCGCGCCCATGCGGTTGACCAGCGCATTGCTGAGAATCGTCGCGATGATCTCGCGCTTCAGGCGATGCGCCGCGAGGAGATCGCGGTAGCGCTCGACCATCGGCTTCGGGAAGTTCGCAAGCAGGTCGCGTACGAAGAAGGGATCATCCGGCACGGAGGAGCCGAGAATCGCGTCGTACAGAGAAATCTTCGAATAGGCGATCAGGACGCTCAGCTCCGGCCGTGTCAGACCGAGGCCGCGCGTACGGCGCTCCTTGAGTTGATCCTCGTCGGGCAGGAACTCGATCGTGCGATTCAGCAGGCCCTCGCGCTCCAGCATGCGCATCAGTTCGGCGTGGTCGTCGAGCCGCGCCGCAGCGTTCTGAGCGAGCAGGCTGATCGCCTCCGACTGCACGTAGTTGTCGCGCAGCACGAAGGCCGCGATCTCGTCCGTCATCGAGGCCAGCAGCGGGTCGCGCTCGGCGCGGGTGAGCTTTCCGGCCGCTTCGAGCTCGTTCAGCGGAATCTTGATGTTGACCTCGCGATCGGACGTGTGCACGCCGCCGGCGTTGTCGATCGCGTCGGTATTGATGCGGCCGCCGGCCAATGCGTACTCGATGCGCCCGAGCTGGGTGCAGCCGAGGTTGCCGCCTTCGCCGACCACCTTCGCGCGGATGTCGCGGCCGTTGACGCGGATGGCGTCATTGGCGCGGTCGCCGACTTCGCCATTGCTCTGCGTCGAGGCCTTGACGTAAGTGCCGATGCCGCCGTTCCAGAGCAGGTCGACCGGCGCCTTGAGGATCGCCTTCATCAGTTCCGACGGCGTCATCGACGGAGCGTCGATGGCGAGCGCGGCACGCACCTCGTCGCCGAGCTGGATCAGCTTGGCGCTGCGCGGAAACACGCCGCCGCCGTTCGAAATCAGCGTGGCGTCGTAGTCGGCCCAGGACGAGCGCGGCAGATTGAACAGACGTTCGCGCTCGTTGAATGAGGCTTCGCAGTCGGGGTTCGGATCGAGAAAGATGTGGCGGTGATCGAAGGCTGCGAACAGCTTGAGCTTGCGCGACAGCAGCATGCCGTTGCCGAACACGTCACCACTCATGTCACCGATGCCGGCGACGCTGAATTCCTGCGTCTGGATGTCTTTCCCAAGCTCGCGGAAATGGCGCTTGACGGACTCCCAGGCGCCCTTCGCGGTGATGCCCATCTTTTTGTGGTCGTAGCCGGCGCTGCCGCCGGAGGCAAAGGCATCGCCGAGCCAGAAGCCGTAATCGGCGGACAGGGCGTTGGCGATGTCCGAGAACGTCGCCGTGCCCTTGTCGGCGGCGACGACGAGGTAGGTGTCGTCGCCGTCGTAGCGCACGACGTTCGGCGGCGGTACCACGGCGTCGCCGACGCGGTTGTCGGTGACATCCAGCAGGCCGCGCAGGAAGGTGCGGTAGCACTCGATGCCCTGCGCCAGCCAGGCTTCGCGCCCACCGTTTGGATTGGCAGCGTCGACCGGCTTCTTGACCACGAAGCCGCCCTTGGCCCCGACCGGCACGATGACCGTGTTCTTGACCTGCTGCGCCTTCATCAGGCCGAGCACTTCAGTGCGGAAATCCTGGCGCCGATCGGACCAGCGCAGGCCGCCGCGCGCCACGCGCCCGCCGCGCAGGTGGATGCCCTCGACCTCCGGGGAGTAGACCCAGATCTCGAACATCGGCCTGGGCAACGGCAGCTCGGGGATTCGCGAAGGATCGAGCTTGAAGCTGACGTAGTTCTTGAGCCGGCCGTCGGCCTGCGTCTGATAGGCATTCGTGCGCCAGCAGGCGCGGATGAAAGCGAGGAAGGCGCGCAGTACGCGGTCGCCGTCAAGGCTCGCGACCTGGTCGAGCGCATGGTCGAGCGCGGTGGCGAGCTTGATTTCTTCAGCCTTGCGCGCGGCGTCGTTCAGGCCCGGTACGTAGCGCGTCTCGAACAGCCGCACCAGCAGGCGCGCGATCGGCGCGTGCTCGGCGAGCAGGGTTTCCATGTACGGCTGGCTGTAGGGCAGGCCGGTCTGGATCAGGTATTTGCAGATGGCACGCAAGATCGTCACCTGCCGCGCATCGAGTCCGGCGCCGAGCACAAGACGGTTCAAGCCATCGTTCTCGACCACGCCGCTCCAGACCTGCAGGAACGCCGCCTCGAAGAACCGACGCTGATCGCCCGGCGAAAGATCGCAGCCCGGATGGCGCACCTCGAATTCCTGGATCCAGAGGCTGGCTGTATCCTTCGGTGTCACTTCCGCAGGCTCCTGACGGATGACCTTGAGGCCGAAGTTTTCGAGTGTCGGCAGCACGTCGGACAGCGTTACTGGCGTGTGCAGTGCGAACAGCTTGAGGCCGACCGCACGCGGCAGACCGTCGCCAACCGCTTCGACCCGAAGCCGCGACAGCACCGGATGGCTCGGCGAGAGCAGCGATAGATCGCGAACATCGGCCGCCGCTTCGGCCGGCGTCACGCTCTCGGTGTAGGACAAGGGGAACGCGTCGGCGAAACGCGCCGCCAGCGCGGGTGCCTGCGCGCCATCGCCGAGGGCCAGAACCTCGCGCAACTGATCGCGCCAGGAGCGTGTCACGATGATCAGACGTTGCTCGATTTCTTCGGCGCTCAGGGCAATCGTCGCGCCGGCCGGTGTTCGCACGATGTAGTGCACGCGGGTCAGATCGCCCCGGAGAAATTCGATATTGCGGTCTACCGATAGTCCGCCGCAGAGTTCAAGCAAGGTCGCGCCGACCTTGTCGCGCAACTCACGCGAATAGCGTTCGCGCGGCAGATAGACCAGGAACGAAAAGAAGCGGCCGTAGCGGTCGCGACGCATGAAAAGGCGTAGCTGGTGGCGGTCGCGCAGCGCGCGGATGCCCATGCAGACGTCGTAAAGCTCGGCCTCGCTGGACTGGAACAGCTCGTCGCGCGGCAGGCCGTGCAGGATATCGCGCAGGTTCTTGCCGGAGTGCGAAGTCTCGGTCAGCCGCGAACGCTCCATGACGTAAGCCGCCTTGCGCCGGATCAGCGGAATGTGGCGCGGCCGGTCGATGTAGACCTCGGACGAGAACAGGCCGACGAAGCGCAGCGTGCCGGCGATGTTACCGGCCGCATCGAAACGCTTCACCGCGACCACATCCATCAACTCCGAACGATGGATCGTCGACCGCAGGTTGGCCTTGGTGACGACGACAAGGCGTGGCGAGTCGGCGTACTTGTCCAGTTCGCTCTGCGGCGCGATCAGCTCCTCGCCGGCCCAGCGGCTGCCGGGACGCAGAAGTCCGAGCCCGGTCGCGCCGTTCTTGCGAAAGCGGCTGCGGCCGTCCCCGCCTTTTTCCGCGATCGTCTCGATATAGCCGAGAAACGTGAAGTGCCGATCGTGCAGATAGGCCAGGAACTCGCGCGCCTCGGCGAACTCCTCGTGATCGGCGCCCGGCGGCACCGTTTCGAGTTGCCCGACCAGATCGTGCACGCGGGCCAGCGTTGCCGGATAGTCGTCGACGACACGCTTCAGGTCGCCGAGCACGCTCTCGACCTCGGCTTCGAGCCGCGCGTAGGCCGCGTCCGACGGTAGCGCCTCGAACTCGATGTGAATCAGGGATTCGGCCGGCGCGCGGTCATCGCCCACGGCCACGATGCGACCCGCAGTATCGCGGCGCAGGTGCACGACGGGGTGCGCATTCCAGTCGATCGACGCGCCTGTCGCGCGGATCGCGAGCTGGATCGAATCGACGAGAAACGGCTGGTCCGGCACGCAGGTTTCGAGCGTCGCCAGCAGGCTTGCACCATCACCCTCGGGACGCGCGACGCGGATGAGCAATTCGTCCGCCCGGCGCGTCGTCGCGAATTGCCAGTGCTCGAGTGCAATTCCGACCAGCGCCTCGGGAGTGCGCAGCTTCAGCGCATCGAGCGAGGCCATCTCGTAATAGCACCGCAGGAAAGCCTTGAACGACTCCCGCTCGGCGGCTGGCAATTCGGATGTACGGTGCTCGGCAACGGCTTCAAGCTGCGCCAGCAGGTCTTCCTGCGCGCGGCCGAGGCCCGGATCAGTCTGGGCATCCATTTATTTTTTCCTCCCGCACCGACGCGGATCGCGTCATTTCGCGGCTATTGCGGAAGTATGCCAGCGCGTTCCGACGGCTGTCCCTGTGGGCGAGACACGACGCGGTCAAGGGTTCTCCCTAACTGCGATCCGCAACGCGATGCGGCAGCATGATCGCCGTCGGCCCGTCAACGAAGGAGATGCCATGAAGTTCTACGACTGCAGGATCGCGCCGAGCCCGCGCCGCGTGCGGATGTTTCTGGCCGAGAAAGGCATCGAGATCGAGACGGTCGAGGTCGATCTCATCGCCGGTGAGAATCTGGGCGCCGCGTTCCTGAACATCAGTCCGCGCGGCATGGTGCCGTCGCTGCAGCTCGACGACGGCACCTGCATCGACGAAGCCGTCGCGATCTGCCGCTACATCGAGGAACTGCATCCCGAGCCCTGCCTGATGGGTCGCGACGCCAGGAGCCGGGCGATCATCGAATCGCGCAACCGGCATATGGAAATCGACGGCTTTCTGCCGGCGTCGGAAGCCTTCCGCAACTCGGCGCCGGTGTTTGCCGAGCGCGGCCTGCCGGGCGTGACCGACAAGGTCGCCGCGATTCCGCAGCTCGCCGAGCGCGGCATCGCCGGCATCCGCCGCTACTTCGACCGCCTGGAGCGCGCGCTTTCCACACAGCAATTCGTGGCCGGCAACGAATTCAGCATCGCCGATATCACCGCGCTGTGCGTGGTCGATTTCGCTGGCTGGGTGAAGGAGAAGATTCCGGATACACATGTTCACGCGAAGCGCTGGTACGCAGCAGTATCGGCGCGGCCGAGCGCCAAGGCCTGAGACCTGGGCTCGCTCAAGGATGCTCTGAAAAAGTGGTTAAGCCCTTCTCCCTCTGGGAGAAGGGCTTTTTCAGAGTTTCCTTAAACGCGGATCAACGTCAGCAGTCCGCGCAATGCTTCCTGCGCCGACTGCTCGCGCACTTCGGCGCGATCGCCGGCGATGAGGTAACGGCTGGCCGCCGTGGCGATGCCCTGCCCGGCCCAGGCGATCCAGACGGTGCCGACCGGCTTGTCCGGCGTGCCACCATCCGGGCCGGCGATGCCGCTGACCGCGAGCGTCCATTGCACCGGCGCGCGCGCCAGGAGGCCATCGGCCATCGCGATGACGGTGGCCGCGCTGACCGCGCCGAGGTTTTCGAGCGTGGCGCTCGGCACACCGAGCAGTTCCTGCTTGGCTTCATTCGAATAACTGATGATGCCGCGCTCAAACCATTGGCTGCTGCCGGCGATATCGGTCAGCCGTGTGGCGATGAGGCCGCCGGTGCAGGATTCGGCCGTCGCAAGTTTTTGCTTGCGTGTTCGCAGCGCTTCCGCGACGGCACGCGCCACGGCGTCAAGGCTGTCGTCGATTCCGGTCATGGCTTGAGGCGCTAGCGCCGGAAGATTTCTTCGGCCATCGCGTCGGCGATTTCGCCAGTAGGCCGCTGCGTGGTTTTCGAGCGTGCGAAGATTTCGCCGAGTGTCGTGCCGATGCGCTCCAGATGCGCATGGACCTTCGCGGCGTCGTAGCCCGGGCCTTCGTAGTAGATGTCGATGATGCCGCCGGCGTTGATGACGTAATCCGGTGCGTAGAGCACGCCTTTTTCGAGCAGCGTGATGCCGTGACGCGGCCTGGCCAGCTGATTGTTGGCCGCACCGGCGACGATCTTCGCTTTCAGCTGCGGGATGCTGCGATCGTTGAGAATCGCCCCGAGCGCGCAGGGTGCGAAGACATCGACATCGAGCGCGTGCACGGCGTCCATCGCAACCGCCGTCGCGCCGAATTCCTTGACCGCACGTTCGACGGCGGGCACATGCAGATCGGTCACCCAGAGTTTCGCGCCGACGTCATGCAGCTGTCGTGCAAGGCGGAATCCGACATTGCCGACACCCTGGATCGCGACGCGCAAACCCTTGAGATCCTCACGTCCCAGCGCGGCGCGCACGGCCGCCTTGATGCCGATGAACGTGCCAGTCGCCGTCGCCGGAGAAGGATCGCCGGTACGGCCTTCAGCGACGGATTTTTCGTCGGCCAGCCCACCGACATGCCGCGTCTCTTCCGCCATCAGGCGGATGTCCGCGACATTGGTGCCGGAGTCTTCCGCGACGACATACTTGCCACCGAACTGGTCGACGAAGCGGCCCATCGCACGGATCATTTCCGGCGTCTTGTCGTGGCGCGGATCGCCGAGGATCACGCTCTTGCCGCCACCCTGCGGCAGGCCGGCGAGCGCGGCCTTGTAGGTCATGCCGCGGCTGAGCCGCAGGACGTCGGTAAGCGCATCGTCGTCCGAGGTGTAGGGCCACATGCGGCAGCCGCCGAGGCCGCAGCCGAGCCGCGTGTTGTGGACTGCGATGATCGCGCGCAGGCCGCTCGCAGCATCGCGATGGAAGGCAACCTGTTCGTGACCGTCGTACTCGGGGTGCGAAAAAACAGACATGGAGGAAAGAGAGTTCCGGGGGGACTGGCGCTAGTTTAGTGCAGACGTGGAGTTCCACATCGCGGGCGGTGGACGCCGACGGCAAGCCCTTTGCTTCACAATGCCCGGACCACCCTGCGCCGCTCGCTCCGGAGCTTCATGTCGATCCACGCCGTCCTGCATCACGAAACGACGTACCGTTACGACCGCCGCGTCACGCTGTCGCCACAGATCATCCGCCTGCGGCCGGCGCCGCATGCGCGGACGCCGGTGCTTTCGTATTCGTTGAAGGTCGAGCCCAAGGGCCACTTCCTGAACTGGCAGCAGGATGCGTTCTCGAACTGGCAGGCGCGCGTGGTGTTTCCGGACAAGGTGACCGGGTTCAAGGTCACGGTCGACCTGATCGCCGACATGTCGATCTACAACCCGTTCGACTTCTTCGTCGAGGAAAAGGCCGAGCAGTTCCCGTTTACCTACGCCGACGATCTGCGCGAGGACCTCAAGCCCTATCTGCGCCACGGCTCGGCGACACCGCGCTTCGCCGCGTTCCTGAAGGGGGTTCCACGCGAAAAGATGCGGACGATCGACTTCATCGTCGACCTGAATCGGCGCGTGCAGGAAGCGATCCGCTATCTGATCCGTCTCGAACCGGGCGTGCAGACGCCCGAGGACACGCTGGCCCTGGCCTCCGGCTCCTGCCGCGATTCATCCTGGCTGCTCGTGCACCTGTTCCGGCATCTCGGGCTGGCCGCGCGCTTCGTGTCGGGTTATCTGATCCAGCTGACGCCGGACGTGAAATCGCTCGACGGCCCCAGCGGTACCGATCACGATTTCACCGACCTGCACGCCTGGTGCGAGGTTTATCTGCCGGGCGCGGGCTGGGTCGGCCTCGATCCGACCTCGGGGCTTCTCGCGGGTGAGGGCCACATTCCACTCTGCGCAACGCCGGAACCTTCGAGCGCCGCACCGATCACCGGCAGCTTGAGTTTCGAGGACACGGGCGAACTCGACACCGAATTCGAGCACGCGATGACGGTGACGCGTTTGTACGAATCACCACGCACGACCAAGCCTTACACCGAAGCGCAGTGGCGCGACATAGACACGCTCGGGCTCGCCGTCGATGCGCGCCTGCGCGCCGGCGACGTGCGCCTGACCATGGGTGGCGAGCCGACGTTCGTCTCGATCGACGACATGCAGGGCGCCGAGTGGAACATCGCGGCCGTCGGTCCGACCAAGCAGGGGTTGGCTAACGATCTGATCCGCCGACTGCGCGAGCGTTTCGCACCGCAGGCCAGCAAGGGCGGCCTGCTGACTTACGGCCAGGGCAAGTGGTATCCGGGCGAATCGCTGCCGCGCTGGGCCTACGCGCTTTACTGGCGCGGCGACGGCAAGCCGATCGTGCGTACCGATCTGGCTGCGGGCAAGGCCGTCCCGAACGTCGAGACCGCGCACGCGTTGATCCGCAGCATTGCGCAGCGGCTGGAAGTCTCACCCGACAATATCGTGCCCGGCTTCGAGGATGCGTTTTACTATCTGCACCGCGAACGGCAGCTGCCTGACAACGTGCTGCCGGAGGACAACAAGCTCAAGGACCCGGAGGAGCGCGCTCGCGTCGCCAAGGTCTTCGAGCGCGGCCTCGACACGCCGCGCGGCTACGCGCTACCGGTGCAGCGCTGGCAGGCTCGCGCCTGGATCAGCGAGCGCTGGAGCTTCCGCCAGAAACGCATGTTCCTGATCCCGGGCGACTCGCCGATCGGCTTCCGCCTGCCGCTCGATGCCCTGCCCTGGCTGCCGACGGCCGCGCATCCGCAGCTGATTCCGTATGACCCGATGCGCTTCGATGCCGCGAATCCGGAGCCGCTGCCGTTGATCGAACGTCGCCGCCAGCCGTTCTTGCAGGCGCCGTCCACCCAGGCCGAGGAAGACGAGCGTCAGAAGACCCGGGTCAAGCAGGCGCTGGCGCAGAAGCTGACGGCCGAAAAGCATCAGCCGGAGCCGGTGCGCCGCGGCGCCTATCTCGAAGGCGGCAACGTGCGCACGGCGCTGACGGTGGAGCCACGCGAGGGGCACCTCTGCGTATTCCTGCCGCCCACCGAAGTCATCGACGATTACCTCGAACTGGTCGCTGCGGTCGAAGATGCCTCGGCCGAACTCGATACGCCGGTGCGCATCGAAGGCTATTCGCCGCCGCACGATGCCCGCGTCAACGTGCTCAAGGTCACGCCGGACCCCGGCGTCATCGAGGTCAACATCCATCCCTCGCACAACTGGGTGGAGCTTTGTGCGACGACGTTCACGGTCTATGAGGAAGCGCGCCTTGCGCGACTCGCCAGCGAGAAGTTCCTGATCGATGGCCGCGCGGTGGGCACCGGCGGCGGCAACCACTTCGTCGTCGGCGGCGCGACACCAGCCGACTCACCGTTCCTGCGTCGCCCGGACTTGCTCGGCTCGTTGCTGCGCTACTGGCAAAACCATCCGGCGCTGTCGTACTTCTTCTCGGGCTTGTTCATCGGCGCGACTTCCCAGCATCCACGGATCGACGAAGCGCAGGACTCGCTGCTCTACGAACTCGAGATCGCGTTGAGCCAGCTGCCGCCAAGAGGCCAGCAGGGGCCGCTCTGGCAGGTCGACCGCACGCTGCGGAATCTCCTGACCGACCTCACCGGCAACACGCACCGGACCGAAATCTCGATCGACAAGCTGTACTCGCCGGATGGCCCTACGGGGCGCCTCGGCCTGGTCGAATTCCGCGCTTTCGAGATGCCGCCGCATGCACGCATGAGCCTGACTCAACAGCTGCTGCTGCGCAGCTTGATCGCCTGGTTCTGGGAGCAGCCGTACACGCGGCCGCTGGTGCGCTGGGGCACGCAGCTGCACGACAAGTTCATGCTGCCGCATCACGTCTGGAGCGATCTCGGTGAAGTCGTCGCCGATCTCAATCGCGCCGGTTTCCCCTTCCAGCTCGACTGGTTCGCACCGCATTTCGAGTTCCGTTTTCCGCGCCACGGCGCGGTGCGCTTCGGGGATGTTGAAGTCGAAATCCGGCACGCGCTCGAACCCTGGCCGGTGCTCGGAGAGGAGCAGGCGCTCGGCGCCACCGCGCGTTACGTCGACTCCTCCATGGAGCGTCTGCAAATGCGCGTGACCGGCCTCACGGAGGGCCGCTATTTCGTCACCGCCGGTGGCCGCCGCCTGCCGCTGACGCCGACCGGCGTGAAGGGCGAATACGTGGCCGGCCTGCGCTATCGTGCCTGGCATCCGCCGTCGGCTTTGCATCCGGCGATTGGCGTGCACACGCCCATCGTGTTCGATCTCTACGACGCCTGGAACAGGCGCGCCGTCGCCGGCTGCACCTATCATGTCGCCCATCCGGCCGGCCGCAATTACGACGTGTTCCCGGTCAACGCCTACGAAGCCGAGGCGCGGCGCCTGTCGCGTTTCGTGCCGTCCGGGCACACGCCGAATCCGTACTGGCCGGCGTCGGAGACGATCAATCCGGACTACCCGCATACGCTGGACTTGCGGCGACTGGGCAGTGCGTAGCGACCGCCGGCGCCATCGAGACCAATCGAGCGCTGCGGAAAATCGCGGCGGCTAGCGCAGTATCCGCCTCAGGTTCCAGATCACCAGCGGCTGATACCAGCTTCCGAGTATCCGTACGAGGATATCCATGAACTTTGCGTCGGGACCGATGACGACGCGACGTGCGTTGCGCTCGACCGCGCCGATGATGATGCGTGCGGCCTTGTTCGCCGAGGTCGTGTCGAGCAACTTGTCGAAGCGGTCGCGCGCTTCCTCGCCGCTGATGCCCATCAGCTTCTCGGTGCCTTCGGCGACGCGCGCCGAACGGTTGATTTCGGTGCGGATGCCGCCCGGATGCACGCAGGTCGTACTGACGCCGCAGTTCATCAAGTCGAGCTCGATGCGCAGGGATTCGGTGTAGCCGCGCACGGCGAATTTGGTTGCCGAATAGGCGCCGGTGCCGGGCGTGCTGATCAACCCGAAGAGGCTCGAGGTGTTGACGATGTGGCCCTCGCCGCTGGCTTTCAGGTGCGGCAGGAAGGCCTGCGAGCCGTTCACTACGCCCCAGAAGTTGATGTTGACGATCCACTCGAAGTCGGCCTGCGAGATCGTCTCCAGTGGGCTGTTCAGCGCAACGCCGGCGTTGTTGAAGATGAGATTGACCCGGCCGTGATCGGCGACGACCTGATCGGCCCAGGCGTAGATCGCCTCGCGGCTTGCGACATCCACGCGCGTTGCGGTGACCCTCACGCCGAGCGCTCGCGCCATCGTCGCGGTTTCTTCGAGACGTGTTTCGTTGACGTCGCTGAGCGCGAGATGACACTGGCACCGCGCGAGTTCCAGCGCCAGTTCGCGCCCCATGCCGGCGCCGGCGCCGGTGATCGCGGCCACCTTGCCTGCCAATATTTTCATTGGTTGTGGTTTCCTTGTTGAGTGTTCAGTCTGAAACTGCCGCGTGCTGCGTTGCCGCCACGACATCGTCAGCCACGAACTTTGCCGTCTTGCGCCGATAAGCGAACGTGAAGCTGTCTGGAACGTCGTATTCCTGTCCTTGTCGTCAGGTACCCGCTTTTGCAGCCAGAAGTCCAGGAGCGAGCAAGCGAACATCCATAACGCAACGCACTCGTTGCGAAATGAATTCTGCACGCCAATGGCAACAGTGCCATCCAACAACGTATTGATTTATGCCGCACTGGGCGCATATTGGCCCAATCAAGTGGCGCCGCGCGCCAGTCCAGGACATCCGCAACTCAGGGTCGCAAGGAGCATCGTCATGGCAAGCACATTCCCGAAAAGTGTTGTCGCCTTCTGCGCGGCGCTTCTGCTGGTTGCTGGCTGCGTGTCGCCGCAGTCGCGTATCGACAGTAATCAGGACGCTTTCAACAAGCTGCCGCCCGAACAGCAGGCCTTGATCAAACAGGGCAAGGTCGGCATCGGCTTCGATGAGACGGCGGTCAAGCTCGCGCTCGGCGATCCCAACCGCATCAGCGAGCGCACCGATAGCAACGGCAAGAGCACGATCTGGCGCTATGTCGAGTACGAGAACGAAGGCGGCGTGCCGCTGTATACCGGTTTCTACCATTACGCCTATGCGCCGTTCTATTACCCCTTCTATCTCGACTACGGTTCGCGCCGCGAACGCGATCAACTGCGTGTCGTATTCAGCGACGGCAAGGTCACGAGTATCGAGCAGGAAGTGAAGTAGGATCGCGACGTTCGCGCGCCGCCGTCCGAATCATCGGCGCCGGTTCGGCGATAATTGAACAGCGGCGGCGAGACCGTCCGGCCACGTCATCTTTTCAGATTCGCGAAAAGAACGGCGTGTCGCCCGAAGTACACGAAGATCGATGAAGGGGCGGACGAAGGGAAACAATGGATTTTTCCGCTTCTTTCTTGCGTGCTGCCCTCTGCGTGCTTCGTACGAACCGGTTTGAGGCGCCGCTTCAAATCAGGCCGCTACCCACCGTTGCCAGTCCCACAGGAGCACAGAATGTCTACGAATCCCGCCTTTGATCCGGTGGTCATCGTTTCCGTTGCGCGAACCCCGATGGGCGGCCTGCTCGGCGTGCTGTCACCGCTGAGCGGCGTGCAGCTGGGTTCCGCGGCACTCAAGGCCGCCGTGGAACGCGCGGGAATCGCGCCGGCCGACGTCGAGGAGGTGATCCTCGGCAATTGCCTGATCGCCGGCCAAGGCCAGGCACCCGCCCGGCAAGCTGCGCGAGGGGCCGGCCTGCCCGATTCCGCCGGTGCGACTCAGATCAGCAAGATGTGCGGCTCCGGTCTCAAGGCGGTAATGCTTTCACACGATCTGATTCGCGTCGGCAGCAATCGCATCATGATCGCGGGCGGATTCGAGAGCATGACCAACGCGCCACATCTGCTGCCGAAGGCGCGCGCCGGCGTTCGCTATGGCGCTGCGACTCTTTACGATCACATGGCGCTCGATGGTCTCGAAGACGCGTACGAGCGTGGCACCGCGATGGGCGTGTTCGCCGAGCGCGCCGTCGAGCGCTACGGCTTCACGCGCGAACAGCAGGACGCCTTTGCAATCGAATCGCTGGCGCGGGCAAAGAAGGCCAACGAGGACGGCAGCTTCGATTTCGAAATCGTGCCGGTGCAGGTGCCGGGCAAAGCGGGTCCGGAAATCATCAAGAACGACGAACAGCCGGCCAAGGGGCGGCCGGACAAGATTCCATCGCTGAAAGCGGCGTTCAAGAAAGACGGTACGATTACTGCCGCCACATCGTCCAGCATTTCCGACGGCGCCGCTGCCGTCGTGCTGATGCCGCAGTCCGAAGCCAAAAAGCGCGGCCTCAAGCCGCTGGCGCGCATCGTCGGACATGCCTCGCATGCGCGCCTGCCCGGTGAATTCACGATCGCGCCGGTTTTTGCGATCACCGTCCTCCTTGAAAAGCTCGGCTGGAAGGCGGCCGATGTTGACCTGTGGGAAATCAACGAAGCGTTCGCGGTGGTCACTATGGTGGCGATGAAAGACCATGGTCTGCCCCATGCGAAAGTCAACATTCACGGCGGCGCCTGCGCGCTGGGCCATCCAATCGGCGCGAGCGGCGCGCGCATCCTGACGACTCTGATCGGCGCCTTGCGCAAAACGAACGGCCATCGCGGTATCGCCTCGCTGTGCATCGGCGGCGGCGAGGCCGTGGCACTGGCGATCGAAATGATCTGAATTTTTTCCCGCGGAATCGCAAGGCCGTCGCATCTCTCCATGGGCTTTTTCGTTGCGGCCTGGCGGCTACTGAGTCGCGTCGAAACACGTGGGTCATATCTGCCCCATCGACGGATGACAGCACATTGATTTGTGCGATCGCAGCATTTTTTTGAGTACATAACTTGCTGTTTTATATATTTTTTACTTACTTTCGTTTACAGTATTTTGCATGGCATGCCTGTTGCTGAATGCTGCGCGGGTTCGGTTACGAAGGGCAACGCGGCGTGGTGGGCGGTGGCTACACAAATTTAGATTCGAAAACCGCTTCCTGACCACCGGGTCTCGGGTGTAAAACATAGAAACGCCGGATACTGATTTTGGTGTCCGCGAATAATCGAACGGATGCAACGTAAATTTCATCATGCGGAGGAGAACGTAAATGAATTTCCGATACAGGGTTAGTTGTGCGATGGCGGCTTTCGCCATGGTTGCCGCACCCGGCATGGCTCATGCCGATGCGGATCTGGACAAGGCGCTTGCCGATCCCGGCAATTGGGCTTCACAGGCTGGTGACAACTACAATCAGCGCTACAGCAAGCTGAAACAGATCACCGATAAAAACGTCAACAAGATGCAAGTGGCATGGACGTTCTCGACCGGCGTGCTGCGCGGTCACGAAGGCTCTCCGCTGGTGATCGGCGACATGATGTATTTGCATTCGCCGTTCCCCAACAAGGTCTTTGCTCTGGACCTGAACACCCAGAAGATCGTCTGGAAGTACGAGCCGAAGCAGGATCCGGCCGTGATTCCGCAGATGTGCTGCGATACGGTCAACCGCGGAGTCGCCTATGGTGATGGCAAGATCTTCCTGCAGCAGGCTGATACCAATCTCGTCGCGCTCGATGCCAAGACCGGCAAGGTGATCTGGTCAGTGAAGAATGGCGATCCGAAGCTGGGCGCCGTCAACACCAATGCGCCGCACGTCTTCAAGGACAAGGTCATCACTGGAATTTCAGGCGGCGAGTGGGGCGTTCGCGGCTACATCAGTGCCTATAACATCAAGGACGGCAAGATGGTCTGGCGCGGCTATAGCGTCGGTCCGGATTCCGAAATGCTGATCGAGCCGGGCAAGACCACCACCTGGCAGGACGGCAAGGTCACGCCGGTCGAAAAAGATTCCTCCCTGAAAACCTGGAAGGGCGATCAGTGGAAGATTGGCGGCGGTACGACCTGGGGCTGGTACAGCTTCGACAAGGATCTGAACCAGCTGTTCTATGGCTCGGGCAATCCTTCGACGTGGAACCCGGCTCAGCGTCCCGGTGACAACAAGTGGTCGATGAGTGTCTGGTCGCGTGACGTCGACACTGGCAAGGTCAAGTGGGTCTATCAGATGACGCCGTACGACGAGTGGGATTTCGACGGCATCAACGAAATGATCCTTGCCGACATTCCGGTCAAGGGCAAGGAAACGAAGGCTCTCGTCCACTTCGATCGCAATGGCTTCGGCTACACGCTGGATCGTACCAACGGCGCGCTGCTGGTCGCCGAAAAGTTTGACCCGGCCGTGAACTGGGCCACCAGCGTCGATCTGAAGTCGGGTCGTCCGGTCACCGTCGCCAAGTACTCGACCGCCCGCAACGGCGCCGATGTCAACACGAAGGGTGTCTGCCCGGCAGCACTGGGTTCGAAGGATCAGCAGCCCGCCGCGTTCAATCCGAACACGAAGCTGTTCTACATCCCGACCAACCACGTCTGCATGGACTATGAGCCGTTCGCCGTCGACTACACTGCTGGTCAGCCGTACGTCGGTGCGACGCTGGCGATGTTCCCGGCGCCGAACAGCCATGGCGGCATGGGTAACTTCACAGTGTGGGATGCGGGTGCGGGCAAGATCGTCTGGTCCAAGCCGGAGAAGTTCTCCGTCTGGTCGGGCGCGCTGACCACAGCCGGCGACGTGCTGTTCTACGGCACGCTGGAAGGTTATCTGAAGGCAGTCAGCCTGAAGGACGGCAAGGAGCTTTGGAAGTTCAAGACTCCGTCAGGCATCATCGGCAACGTGTTCTCCTACATGCACGGCGGCAAGCAGTATGTCGGCGTGTACTCGGGCATCGGCGGCTGGGCCGGCATCGGCATGGCGGCGGGTCTTGAGAAGGATAGCGATGGTCTCGGCGCCGTGGGTGGCTACAAGGAACTGGCTCAGTACACCGAGCTGGGCGGTTCGCTGACCGTATTTGCGCTGGGTAACTAAAAAAAACTCCCCAGCATTGCGGAACAAAAATGGCGCCACCGGCTCAAATCGGTGGCGCCTTTTTTTTGTTATCCGCTGTTCGCCGCCAACCGTCCGCATGCGTGTCTTCAGGCGCCGCGATCGAATGTTACGGTTGACCGCATGGCCGTCGCCCCGATGGAAGAAACCATGAGCACCTGGCGTGTAACTGCGCTTTTCGCATTTCTATTACTGCCTTTTTTGGCGACGGCAAAGGATCTCGACCGTGATCGTCTGAACCCGGTGCTCGGCAGCATCCTCAAAGTCGAGGTCGTCACGACCAGCGGCGGCTACTCGCTCGGAACCGCAGTCAGCATCGCGCCCGGGAAATTCGTCACCAGTTGTCATGTAACGGCGCGCGCCGAGAAGATCGCCTTGCTTGCGGAAGGCTCGCGCTGGCCCGCAGTCGGTGAGATGAGCAATACCGAATACGACCTCTGCGTACTCAATGTTCCGTCGTTGACTCACATTGCGCCGGTGCATTTGCGGAGCGCGCGCGAGTTGCGCGTCGGTCAGGCCGTTGCCGCGCTTGGCTACACTTTCGGCGCGGGACTGGCAGGACAGTCCGGAAGCATCCGTGCGCTGCACCCCCTGAACGGCAGCCTCGTAATTCAGAGCACCACACCATTCAATTCCGGCGCCAGCGGCGGCGGACTTTTCGACGAGAACGGCGCGCTCGTCGGCATCCTGACGTTCCGCCTGCCCGGCGCCGAGGCGTACTATTTTTCGATGCCGATCGACTGGATTTCGGATTCCATCGACAAGGCAGATGCTTATGGGGAAATCGCGCCACTCCAGGGACCGCGGCCGTTCTGGGCTCACCCTATTGAATCCTTGCCCTACTTCATGCGGGCGACTTCGCTGGAAGCGAATCAGGACTGGGAAAGTCTTATCAAGCTGACCGAGCAGTGGGCCCTCGCCGACGAAAAGAACGCCGAGCCTTGGTTCATGCGCGGCACGGCTTATTCCAGGATCGACCGCAACGATGCCTCGATCAAGGCTTATCGGACCGCGCTCGAACGCGATCCGAAATTCGCGTTGGCGTGGTTTAATCTTGGCGAGGCCTATTTTCGGCGCGGCGACCGTAGTGAAGTCGCGCGCGTTCTCGCCGAATTGAAGCCGCTGGATCCTGATCTCGCGGATGATCTCGCAGTCAAAAGCGGCACCGCCCGATAACAATCCAAAATGGCACTGAACGGAGGATTCATGAACAAAGCAGTCAGTAGTGTGGTTGTCGCCGCAGTACTGGTCACAAGTTGGGTCGCCGTCGCCGCCGACGAATACTCCGCCGCCGAACAGAAGGTATTTCTCGATAACCACCTGAAGAACATCAAGACCGCAGCAGTCCTGAAGTACGACTTCAAGCAGTCGGGCAAACCCGAAGACAGCTTCGAGGACAGGGTTGAAGTGTCGATCAAGGCGGCCGGCAACAAAGGTGCGAAGACGGTGGTTGTCGACTATCTGACCGGCGCGCACAAGGTGACTTTGCCGGCCGTGGGGAATCCGGAAGGCAATCCCGTGATTCTCTATTTTCTGGAAATGGATGTCCGTGACATGCATCGCCTGGTCGGCGGGCAGGAGGCCTACTTCCGCAAGCGCATCCGTCTGGCGCTCGCCGACAAGGCTGAGGTTCGCGCGATCACCATCAATTTCAGTGGACATCCCGTCGCCGCCAGTGAAGTCCGCATCGTTCCGTACGTTGAAGACCCGCTGAAGGAGCGCTTCGGCATGTACGCGAAAAAGTTCTATGTCTTCACGGTGTCCGATCAGGTGCCGGGTGGCATCTACCAGATTCGCACACAGGTCGACGATCCCGCCGCAAAGCGGCCGGATGCGCCACCGCTGATGCAAGCAGTGCTGACCTTGGCGACCGCTGGAAGCTGACGCCGATCGATCGCGAATTTTCTGTAGCGCCTCGCTGCGGCCCTTCCTGTCAGCGGACCGCAGGCACCAATGGGCCTGCGCCGTACGCGCATCGTGAATCGCTGCCGCGACAGGCTCTGGGTCAATAAAGACACAGGCTTTTTCGAACCTGTCGAAATCCTCGAATCTATCTGTTCTAGTTATTGATTTTAAAGGTTAAGATCGCTGGACTCTGCTGGCATGTGTTCTGCATTCCACAGCCAGCAGAATAAGCGGCTGCGGGAATGCCTGACGAATAATGTCGCCACGATTTTGTGTACGCGCGAACTTATCGACGAACTCCGCGCGTGGCATTTCCTGCAGAGCCTATCGTCGAAGCCTGCGCATTGGACAAGCCGATGCGATACGACAAAAACCGAAAAGTCTTTCCGGAAAATCCATGCCGAGCAACGCAAACATCGCAAATCGCTTGGCGATCGCCCGCCCGATCGATGTCGCGGTTCGCATGCACAGCTCGGCAGTCGATCACTGTCATTTCAAATCAGGTTTCCCGGTTGTCCTACTTCCGGCTGCAACGCTGTGCGCGGGTTGACGAGCATGGAACCTGAACATGGCCGTCCGTAATCGCAAACGAGCGCCGGCCGAGGGTGTGGCCTCCAAGCCGCAAATGCTTGCCTCGAAGCCCGCTGCCGCGCGCGATGACAAGCCTGCAAACCTGGTATTTCCCAGCCTGCTGCTGCAGGCGGCGCGCCCTCTTTCACCGATTAAATCCGAAACCGAAAAACAATTCTTGTACCGCGCCCCCGACGGGACTAGTCTTCATCGCGCGGTCTTCGAAAGCTCTTGCGGAACCGAGGCTTCAACGGCCGCCGGCCCGCGCGTTTTCGGCGACCGTGATTACAATAGCGACCGCATTCCAAAGGGCATGCCGGCGCCGATGGAGGAGACTATTTTGATCACGCAGAAAGCTGCGCGTCACGCAACACTCGTGGCATCAGCCGTTCACGGACCCGCCCCTGTCTCGGAGATCGACCATCTCGTCCGGCACTCGTGGGCGCGATGCATCCAGAATTATTCGCTGGACCCGCAGCGACCGAAGAAAGCGACCGTCGTCGATCGGGCCGAATTACAGGCACGACGTGAACAGCATGGCACGCTGCTGTCGATTGCCCGCATCGAACTCCTGGGTCTCAGACAGCGTCTCCAGCATACGGATTTCGGGATCATGCTCACCGATCAGGACGGGGTCATCCTGCACTACGTCGGCGAACCGGGTTTTGCGACAACCGCTCGTCGCAGCGGCTTGCGCGAAGGTGCTGTGTGGAGTGAGCGTGAGCTTGGCACCAATGGCATGGGCACCTGTATCGTCGAACAACGTTCCGTGGTGATTCATCAGCACGAGCACTTCCTCGCACAGAACACCGAATTGACCTGTTCGGCGGCGCCGATTTTTGATCAGCATGGCCGCGTCGCCGCCGCGCTCGATATTTCGGGCAGCTTCAACAAGGCGCAGACGCACACGCTGGCGCTGGTCGAGATCGCAGCGCAGAACATCGAAAACCGGACACTGCTCGAAAGCTGCAAGCGGCATTACCTTTTGCGCTTCCATCGGCACCCTGAGTTCATCAGCACCCCCGGTGAAGGGATCGTCGCGTTCGACGACAGTGGCGTGATCGTCGGCGCCAATCGCTGCGCGCTGGAACTGCTTGGCGTGCCGAATCACAGCGCGGTCTGCGGCCAGCCGATCGAAGCGATCTTCGACACCACGCTGGCCGCGCAGATGCAACAGGCGTCGCGGCGCCCCTTCCGCGCAACTCCGCTGGTCAGCCGCAGCAACTTGCAAAAATTGTGGAGCGCGATTCAGCCACCCGAGCGAGAACTTCGCCTCGACGCTTTGCCGCGTCGCGACCTGCTCGAGGTGCCCGAGGTCCGAACCGGGCCGCTGGCAACGATGGAGTACGGCGATCCGGTCATGACCGGCAATGTCCGCATCGTTCGCCGTGTGCTCGACCGCGACATCCCGATCCTGCTGCTCGGCGAAACCGGCACCGGCAAAGGCTGCTTCGCGAAAGCCATCCACAGCGCCAGCCGGCGCGCCGACAAGCCGTTCGTGACCGTCAACTGCGCCGCGATTCCCGAGACGCTGATCGAAAGCGAGTTGTTCGGCTACAAAGCCGGGGCGTTTACCGGCGCGACCCGCGAGGGCAACGCCGGCCGTGTCGCACAGGCCAACGGCGGCACGCTGTTCCTCGACGAAATCGGCGACATGCCCCTGCCTCTTCAGGTGCGTCTGCTGTCCGTGATCGAAGATCGCGAAGTGATGCCGCTGGGTGGCTCAAAGGCGATTCCGGTCGATATCCGCATCATCAGTGCGACGCACTGTGATCTGTTGCAGCAGGTGCGCGACCGGCGCTTCCGCGAGGACCTTTATTACCGCCTCAACGGTCTTTCGATGCGCATGCCACCGCTACGCGAACGGCGCGACGCGCACGAAATGGTGCGTACGCTGCTGCGCGACGAGGCGCGCGACCGCAGCCCGATGACGATCGATGACGCTGCGCTGCGTCGTCTGCTCGAGTTCAACTGGCCGGGCAATCTGCGCCAGATGCGCAACGTCTTGCGGACGATGATCGCGATGTGCGAATCCGACTGCCTCACGCTCGCCGACTTCAACGAAGATTGGTTGTTCGGCGGTATCAGTACCGAAGTCAGGCCCTCGCGTCCGGCCCTGGAAACCCGCGACAACGACGGCGAGGGCGACGACGTGCTCGGCGACGCCGAGCGCGATGCACTGCGTCGCGTGCTCGAAAGCTGCCGCTGGAACGTCAGTGCCGCAGCGGTGCAGTTGCACGTCAGTCGCAAGACGCTTTACCGCAAGATGTTCCGGCACGGCATCACGCGGCGCGAACTTCACGAAACACCACGCCAAGCCCGCAGTTCGGACTTGCCACCGGGATGATGCCGTGACCCGGAGAGCACCGTCCTTCGGCGAAACATCCGCGCGGCAAGTACGATCATTCGCGGGCTGTCGCTAGGCAAGCCAAGCAGCCTGTTCCAGCAGCAATCACGAGGAGGAGATCCAATGAGCGCAGTGTCAATTCACCCATCAGTCGACAACGGTATCAAGCCGGGTTCGGCAAATTTCTCCGGCGGCACGCTGCACTGCAAGTGCGCGTCGAACCCGGTTGAAGTCACCGTCAAGGCGCAGACCGCGCACAACCACGCTTGTGGTTGCACGAAGTGCTGGAAGCCGAAAGGCGCGCAGTTCTCGGTAGTGGCCGTGGTGTCGCGTGATGCAGTCAGCGTCAGCAAGAATGCCGACAAGCTCGCGGTGGTCGATCCGAAAGCCACGATCCAGCGGCATGCCTGCAAGGACTGCGGCGTGCATATGTATGGTCGCATCGAAAACAAGAATCATCCGTTCTACGGGCTCGATTTCATCCACACCGAACTGTCGTCGCAGAGCGGCTGGTCGGCACCGGAGTTTGCGGCGTTCGTGTCCTCGATCATCGAGGCCGGGGCCAATCCCGCGAACATGGGCGCGGTGCGCAGCCGTCTGACAGAACTCGGCTTGTCGCCGTACGACTGCCTCTCGCCGCCGCTGATGGACGCCATCGCGACGCACGCTGCGAAAGCCGCCGGCACACTGAAGGCCTGATCGCGGGCAACACTGCCGGCCGGAGTCGTTCCGGTCGGCGTTGTTGTGACCCAGGTTGACGAATGATGATCCGGGGCCGGCCGTGTTGGCCCCCTACGATAAACAGGAGCATGGAAATGGACGTACGCGCAGCTGTCGCATTTGAAGCGGGCAAACCGCTCAGTATCGAAACGGTGCAGCTCGATGGCCCGCGCGAGGGCGAGGTGCTGGTTGAAATCAAGGCCACCGGCCTCTGCCACACCGATAAATTCACCCTGTCCGGCGATGATCCGGAAGGCATGTTTCCCTGCATCCTCGGTCACGAGGGCGCAGGCGTGGTGGTCGACGTCGGTCCGGGCGTCAAGCATCTGAAGAAAGGCGATCACGTCATCCCGCTCTACACGCCGGAATGTCGCGAGTGCGATTACTGCACTTCGCAGAAAACCAATCTCTGCCAGAAAATCCGCACGACGCAGGGGAAGGGCCTGATGCCCGATGGCAGCAGCCGCTTCTCGTTCAAAGGCAAGCCGGTGCTGCACTACATGGGCTGCTCGACGTTCGCGAACTACACAGTGCTTCCCGAAATCGCGCTCGCGAAAATCCGCGAAGACGCGCCGTTCGACAAGGTCTGCTACATCGGCTGCGGCGTCACTACCGGCATCGGCGCGGTGCTGTTCACGGCGAAGGTCGAGGCGGGCGCGAACGTCGTCGTGTTCGGTCTCGGCGGCATCGGCCTGAACGTGATCCAGGGTGCGCGGATGGTCGGTGCGAACAAGATCATCGGCGTCGACATCAATCCGGGGCGCGAGCAGATGGCGCGCAAGTTCGGCATGACCCATTTCGTCAATCCGAAGGAAGTAAAGGGCGACATCGTCGCGCATCTGGTCGAGCTTACCGGCGGCGGCGCCGACTACAGCTTCGAGTGCATCGGCAACACGACTCTGATGCGCCAGGCTCTGGAGTGCTGCCACAAGGGCTGGGGTGTTTCGACAATCATCGGTGTCGCGCCGGCGGGTGCGGAAATCAGCACGCGCCCGTTCCAGCTCGTGACGGGACGCCGCTGGATCGGTTCGGCTTTCGGCGGCGCGCGCGGCCGTACCGACGTGCCGAAGATCGTCGACTGGTACATGGACGGCAAGATCAACATCGACGACCTCATCACCCACACGATGCCGCTCGACAAGATCAACGACGGTTTCGATCTGATGACGCGTGGCGAGTCGATCCGCGGCGTCGTGATTTTCTGATGCCGTTCACGATCGAAAAGAAAAGCGACCAGGCCTGTTTCGGCGGACGCATGGGTTTCTATACCCATGCGTCCGCGCAGACCGGCACGACCATGCGCTTCGGCGTTTACTTGCCGCCGCAGGCCGTGTATCGCGCAGTTCCGGCACTGTATTACCTGGCCGGGCTCACCTGCACCGAGGAAACCTTTCTGATCAAGGCCGGGGCGCAGCGTGTTGCGGCTGAACTCGGCCTGGCCCTGGTCGCCTGCGATACGAGTCCGCGCGGACTGAACCTGCCGGGCGAAGCCGATAGCTGGGATTTCGGTCTCGCCGCCGGTTTCTATCTCGATGCGACGCAGGCGCCCTGGTCGAAGAATTACCGAATGGGCTCCTACGTCAATGAAGAGCTACCAGCGGTCGTCGAGGCGAACTTTCCGGTGCTCAAGGACCGGCGTGGAATCTTTGGCCACTCGATGGGTGGCCACGGTGCGCTGGTCACGGCGCTGCGCAATCCGACGCGCTGGCACTCGGTTTCGGCGTTCGCGCCCATTTGCGATCCAGTAGCAGTGCCCTGGGGCCAGAAGGCGTTCGGCAATTACCTCGGATCGGAGCAGGCGGCCTGGGAGCAATACGACGCCTGCCTGCTGATGAAGCGGCGCCCCTACCCTGGTTTGCTGCTGGTCGATCAGGGCATGGCGGATCAGTTCCTGAATCGCGAACTAAAGCCGGAAAATCTGGACCAGGCTGCGCGTGCCGCGGGCCAGAAACTGACGCTGCGTCTACAGGCCGAACACGACCATTCGTACTGGTTCATTCAGACTTTCGTCGCAGATCATCTTGCTCATCACGCGGGCATACTTGGAGTTCGTTGACTGCAAAGATAGCGGCATCGAGAATCAGACTCGAGGGCGCCTCCAGTCACATTAAGGTTGCATTCAGTGCAACCGATGCATACAGAACCAGGCGAACCATTCGCTGGTTTTTCTGCCCAACCAATTACGTTTTGAATCGGAGATTGAAATGCAGTATCGAATCCTTGCATCGACCATGATCGCCGGCTTGGCCGGCGCGGCCTGTGTTCTCTCGACGCCGGCGGCGGTAGCCGCCGAGGCTGCGGAACCGCTTTACACCGTCGTCGACGGCAACAAAGTCGACAGCAAGACATACAACGGCTTCAAGACCTGGCGCGCTGCCGCCTGCGACCGCTGCCACGGTCCGAATCAGGAAGGTCTGGTCGGCCCCTCGCTCGTCGAGGGCCTCAAGGTTCTGTCGAAAGAAGATTTCGTCAAGACCATCACCGAAGGCCGCCTCGAGAAAGGCATGCCGAGCTGGAAGACCAATGAAAAGGTCATGGGCAATATCGACGCGCTCTACGCCTATCTGAAAGGCCGCTCCGACGGCAAGATCACGACCGCCCGGGTCGAAGAAATCAAATGAGCCAAGTCGCCTGCGTCCTGCGTGCCTTGATTGCGCTGTCCTTGCTGGGCGGCGCGGTCGGTGCGCAGGCGCAGTCCGACGATGCGGCGGCGAAGACCTTCCGGGTCTGTCGCGATCCCAATAATCTTCCGCTCTCGAATGCGAAGAGCGAGGGCTACGAGGACAAGATCGCGCAGGTCCTGGCTGACGATCTGGGAAGCAAGTTGGTGTTCTTCGACTTTGCCTCACGGTTCAACTTCATCCGCAACACGCTGAAGTTCAAGCTGCCCGGCGAGGATTTTCACTGCGACATCGTGATCGGGGTGCCAGCCGGCTTCGATCAAGTCTCCGCGACCAAGCCTTATTATCGGTCGACCTACGCAATGGTCGTCCCGCAGGGACGAAAGCTCGACGGCGTCACGTCAATCGAAAAGTTCCTCGCGCTGCCGGCGGCGACGCTGAACAGTCTCAAGATCGGCATCCTCAACCCCTCGCCAGCCTCCGCCTGGCTGGTCAATCACGGGCTGCTCGATCAGGGCGTGCCCTACAAGCTCCTCGTCGCCGATATCGAGCAGACCTCCGGCGGCATCATCGAGAACGATCTGGTCAGCGGCAAGATCGATGTCGCCATCGTCTGGGGACCGTTCGCAGGTTACTTCGCGAAGAAAAATTCCTCGACGAAAATGATCGTGTTGCCAATGAAATCCGAACACGGCGTGAAGTTCGATTACGACATCGCCATGGGTGTGCGCTACGGCGAGAAGGAATGGAAACAACAGATCGAAACCCTGATCGACCGTAACCGGGCGAAGATCCTCGCGATCCTCGCCGACTATCGCGTGCCCCTGGTCGAAGATACGGCGAAACCGGCGGCGCCCTGAGCGTAAGTAGAGTCGTACGCGCTAACGCGACGCAGTGATTCATTACCCTAGCTGAGCATTCAAAAACAATGGCAAATTTCAAGTTCAGTTTCCTGCTGCCGCTAGCCGTAATCGCAACGGTCGGCAGCCCGCTGTCAGCACAGGCTTTCGATTATCCGACGATCGATCGCGTCGAATATGTGCACATCTGTCAGCGTGACAATCCGGACCGACCCGCGCACGAAATGGTCTACAAATGCGCCTGCGTCATCGATGCCCTTGCGCAGGAACTCTCTTACGATGATTACGTCGAGAGCTCGACCGCCTTCTACGCCTCCAGCATCGCGGGAGAACGTGGTCAGATCATCCGCAACGAGAGCACGTCAAAAGGTCTGGCCGACCGTTTCAAATCGCTTCAAATCAAGGCCAAGAAGGGCTGCTTCATCAATTAGGCATGGTCCGGAGACGCCGCTGCGCTGCTGCATTCCGGCTGGCTATTCTTGGTCTGACCAGCCATGCCGCAATTGCTTCGGCAGCGGACGATCTGAAGCTGCAAAAGCTCGCCGATGGCGTATTCGTGCATGTTGGCGCACAGGCCGAAGCGAGTGCTGAAAACCGTGGCGACATCGCCAATATCGGGTTCATCGTCGGTGAAAAATGCGTGGCCGTGATCGATACGGGCGGCACGCTCATGGTGGGGCGGGCGCTGCGCGCCGCGATCGTGAGAACGACGCCGAAACCGATCTGTTACGTCATCAATACGCATGTCCATCCCGACCACGTTTTCGGCAATGCCGCGTTCGAGCGCGCCGACACGCAGTTCGTCGGTCACAAGCATCTGCCGGCGGCGCTTGCGGCGCGGAGCGACAGCTTCCAGAAAACATTGAGCCGTGAACTCGGCGATATCGCGGACGGCAGCCGGCTGATTGCACCCACCACGCTCGTCGAAAGCGATCTCGATCTCGATCTTGGCGGCCGCAAGCTCAGCCTTCACGCCTGGAATACCGCTCATACCGATAACGATCTGAGCGTATTCGATTCGATGACCGGCACCTTGTGGACCGGCGATCTGCTCTTCGTCGATCGCATTCCGGTCATCGACGGCAGCCTGCTCGGCTGGCTCAAGGCCCTCGCCGCACTGCGCGCCGGTCCGCCGCCGCGTCATATCGTGCCGGGGCACGGCCCGATCGATCCGCCCTGGCCGGCGGCGCTGGCCGCCGAGATGCGCTATCTTGAAACGATGGTGACGGATGTCCGCGCCGCGCTCAAAGCGGGCCGGACACTGGCGCAGACGGTCGAGACCGTCGGCCTTTCGGAACGCAGCCACTGGTTGCTGTTCGACGACTACAACCGGCGCAATGCCACCGCCGCGTACACCGAATTGGAATGGGAGGATTGACCGTGAACCCGAACTGCAAGTGGCTCGCCGGATCAATCCTGGCAACTCTTCTGCTTAGTGTAATGACCGTCGTCCCGGCCTACGCCGAGGCCACGCCGCAGGCATCGCCCATCGCAATCTGGCCGAAAGTACGCGTCAGCCTGTTCGGCACGCGGCCGATTCATGAAGACGCCAGCGCCGTGATCCAGCTCGAAACGCCGATACGTGCCGAAGATGCGGCGACGGTGCCGGTGGCGATACACACGAGCCTCGCGCAGACGCCGGGCCGCTACATCGACAAGCTTTATCTGCTGGTCGACAACAACCCCTCACCGATCGCGGCGGTCTTCCAGTTCACGCCTGAGAGCGGCCGCGCCGACATCGAGACGCGCATTCGCATCGAGCAGTACACCGATGTTCGCGCCGTGGCTGAAATGAACGACGGCGAGCTGTTCATGGCGACGCGCTTCGTGAAGGCGTCGGGCGGTTGCTCGGCACCCGCCGGCAAAGACGCGGAAGCGGCGGCGAAGAACGCCGGCCGCATCAAGTTCCGGGTGGAGGATCCGGTCACCGTTGGCAAGCCGGCCATCGCTCAGCTGGCGATCAGCCACCCGAACAATTCCGGGCTGGTACTCGATCAGGTTTCACGTCTCTACACACCGGCTTACTACGTGCGCAAGGTCAGCGTCAGCTACGGCGGCAAACCGATCATGACGGCCGATGTCGATTTCTCGATCAGCGAAAATCCGAACTTCCGTTTCTACTTCGTGCCGACCGGCGACGGCGAGCTCAGGGCGGAAATTCTTGACACCAAAGACCTCACTTTCGACAGCCAGGTCGTGGTCAAGACGCAGACTGCGAGCGGCAGCTGATCGAACGCTGTCGCAGCCTCAGCGGTTGCCCTGATGTTTGTCGATCATGCTTCTGACCATGTAGGAAATGCCGCGCCGGAACGAGGTATCGGTGTTGCCGCGAAGGTCGACCGACTTGTTCAGAATCACGGCGCCGGTCTTGGTATCCTCGATCTGCACATTGAGATTGAGAATCAGGTTGCTGACTTTCTGCACCCAGCCGATCAGCACGCGATCGGCACCGAGCGCCTTGCCGACATCCAGTTCGCAGCCATTGCAGGTGCGGAATTCCTGACTCACTTTCAGCTTCGCCATCAGCTCCGCAGCGGGCGCATTGTCGACTACGCGATACAGCCCTTCCTTCGTAAATTCCTCACGCAGTTGCGCGCTGATCGCGCTGAGACGCGGCCCGACCGTAGTATCGGGCACCATTGCCGCCTGATCGTCAACCAGTTCGAAATCGAGGATCGCGATGGACTTGAGCGATTCGGTCTGCGCCCAGGCCGGTGCGGCCGAGAGAAGCGCGAAGCTCAGCAGCAGACGAAGGAATGGACTCAGGAGACTGCCGTTGGTGCGTAGGTCGATCATCGTTTTCTCAATTGGGTTTCTCATGATACCTCGATGATAAGGGACGCCTCGCGGTTTTTGCTTCGGACGATGGTGCAAGCCATGTTCCTGCCGATCGCGCTGCTCGCGCATTCCGGCTTCGCGCAGGCGGCGCCAGTAGAAGTCGCGGACGGCGTTTATGCGCTGCTCGGCGACAATGGCGAGGCCACACCGGAGAATAGCGGCGAGACCGCCAACGCCGGTTTCATCGTGGATACCCATGGTGTCATTGCGGTGGATACTGGCGTCTCGTCAGCGTTCGGAGAACGCATGCTCGCCGCGATCGCGGCGATCACGATCCAACCGGTGAAGCTCGCGGTCATCACGCACCCGGTGCAGGAGTTCCTGTTCGGCGCGGCGGCATTCCAGGCGCGGGGCATTCCGGTGCTGGCTCATCGCGAAACGGCCACACTGATGCAGCAGCGATGTGCGACTTGTCTCGCCAAGTTGACCCGGCTGCTCGGCGCGGACGCGATGCAAGGCTCGAAGGTCGTCGTGCCGGATCGCCTCGTCGACGGTAGTCGGACGCTGCACGTCGGCAGGCGAAAAATCGAATTGCTGTTCGACGGCTGGGCAAGCACGCCGGGCGATCTCGCCGTGTTCGATCGCCAGACCGGGACGTTGTTCGCCGGTGGCCTGGTCGTCGCCGGCCGCGTGCCAAGCCTTCACGACGCCAATCTCAAGGGCTGGATCGCCGCGCTCACGCGGCTGCGCAAGCTACCAATCCGCGCGATCGTGCCGGGCTTCGGACCGATCGGCGACGGCGTCGAAGAGATCGACCAGACCCTCGCCTACCTGCAACAACTCGATGTCGCCGTACGAACCAGCTATCGCAACGGCGAAAGCCTGATCGAAGCGATCAACGACGTGCACCTGCCGGCGTTCGAGAGCCTGAGACAATATGCGACGGTTCATCCGCAGAATGTCCAGACCGCGTACCGGCAACTGGAAGACGCTGA
Organism: Nevskia sp.; assembly: GCA_043781855.1. Lineage (GTDB taxonomy): Bacteria > Pseudomonadota > Gammaproteobacteria > Nevskiales > Nevskiaceae > Nevskia. The sequence continues at coordinate 30,362 of JAYWBB010000060.1, forward strand.
CTTCCATTGAGACGCAGAAGTCTGAGCCGCAGAACTTGCCGTCAGCGCCGTTTTCGCTTCGGCGGAGACCCTGTTTCGAACAACTGATTCAGCATCGCCTCGCCGCGTTCCAGCACGAAATTGCGGAATGCCTCGGCGGCCGGCGACAGCGCCACGACGCCGAGATTCACCACATGCCAGGCGCGCATCAGAGGCAGACCGACGACATCGAGCACGGCGAGCTGCCCAGCCTCGAGTTCCAGGCCGAGCGTGTGCAGCGACAGCAGCGTCAGACCCATGTTGGCGATGACGGCCTGCTTGATCGTCCCGTTGCTGGTCATCTCCATGATCGTCGGCGGCGAGATGTGCTGCTCCTTGAAAAAAGCCTCCATTGCGGCGCGCGTGCCGGAGCCGGTTTCGCGCACGATGAAGACTTCGCGATCGAGCCTTGCCGGCAAGATCGTCCGCTTGGCGACGAGCGGATGGCCGGCCGACGCGATGACCGCCAGCGGATTCGGCGCGAAGGCCTCGGCGCGCGTGTCGAGTTCACGTGGCGGCCGGCCCATCACGGCGAGGTCGATCTCGCGATCGCGTAATTGCCGCCCCAGCTGATCGCGATTGCCGACCGATAGCCTGACGTCGACGCCTGGAAATTCGACACGGAACTGCGCCAGCAGGCGCGGCAGGAAATACTGCGCCGTTCCCACCATGCCCACGGTGATGCGCCCGGCCTGTACGCCCCGCAGCCGCGCGATGGTGTCTTCGGCCTCTTTCAAAGTGTTGATAACCCGGCGCGCGTAGACCAGCAAATATTCACCTGTGGTGGTCAAACTTACCCCACGGCCATTTCGCTCGAACACCGGCAGGTCGAGCGCGGTTTCAAGCTCGCGAATCTGCATGGATACGGCCGGAGCAGTGAGATGCAGTTCTTCAGCGGCGCGTGCGAAGCTCAAGTGCCTGGAAACGGCGACGAAGGTACGAAGTTGGCGGAGGCTGAGATTAAGCATCAAATAATCTTACTTCAGGAAACAGAATAAGTGAATTTACCTTACGTCTGCCAAGGCTTAAGTTCTGTCCCATCAGTTTGTGCGGCTACCACCGAGGACGACACCGATGAGCAACGACGCATTAGGCACCGATGACAAACAAATCACGGACGGCAAGAAGCGCTACGCCGCCGGCGTTCTAAAGTACAAGCAGATGGGCTACTGGCAGCCCGACTATGTACCGAAGGATACTGATCTCATTGCCATGTTCCGCATCACGCCGCAGGAAGGCGTGCCGGCCGACGAATGCGCCGCCGCCGTGGCCGGCGAATCCTCGACCGCGACTTGGACCGTGGTCTGGACCGATCGCCTCACTGCCTGCGAGCTGTACCGCGCCAAGGCTTACCGCGTCGATCCGGTGCCGAACACCGGCGCTGGTACGAAAACCGAGGCCCAATACTTCGCCTATATCGCCTATGACCTCGACCTGTTCGAAGGCGGCTCGATCGCGAATCTGACGGCCTCGATCATCGGCAACGTCTTCGGCTTCAAGGCGGTCAAGGCGCTGCGTCTGGAAGACATGCGCATTCCCGTCGCTTACCTGAAGACCTTCCAGGGCCCCGCGACCGGCATCGTCGTCGAGCGCGAGCGCCTCGACAAGTTCGGCCGGCCGCTGCTCGGCGCGACGACCAAGCCGAAGCTGGGCCTCTCGGGCCGCAACTACGGCCGTGTGGTATATGAGGGCCTGAAAGGCGGCCTCGACTTCATGAAGGACGACGAGAACATCAACTCGCAGCCGTTCATGCACTGGCGTGATCGCTTCCTGTACTGCATGGAAGCCGTCAACAAGGCCTCCGCTGCGAGCGGCGAGGTGAAAGGTCATTACCTCAACGTCACCGCCGGCACCATGGAGGAGATGTACGAGCGAGCGGAGTTTGCGAAGCAGCTCGGCTCGATCATCATCATGATCGACCTCGTGATCGGCTATACCGCGATCCAGTCGATGGCGAAATGGTGCCGCAAGAACGACATGATCCTGCACTTGCACCGTGCCGGTAACTCGACCTACTCGCGCCAGAAGAATCACGGCATGAACTTCCGCGTCATCTGCAAATGGATGCGCATGGCGGGTGTCGATCACATTCACGCGGGTACGGTGGTCGGCAAGCTCGAAGGCGATCCGCTGATGATCAAGGGCTTCTATGACACGCTGCGTGAGACGCACACGCCGCAGAGTCTGGAAACCGGGCTGTTCTTCGAGCAGGATTGGGCGAGCCTGAACAAGGTCATGCCGGTTGCCTCCGGCGGCATTCATGCCGGCCAGATGCACCAGTTGCTGACTTACCTCGGCGACGACGTGATACTCCAGTTCGGTGGCGGCACCATCGGCCATCCGCAGGGCATCCAGGCCGGTGCTACAGCGAATCGTGTTGCGCTCGAAGCGATGGTAATGGCGCGCAACGAAGGCAAGGACATCTGGAACGAGGGCCCGCAGATCCTGCGCGACGCCGCCAAGTGGTGCACGCCGCTCAAGGCGGCACTCGATGTCTGGGGCGATGTCAGCTTCAACTACGAGTCCACCGATACCGCCGACTACGCGCCGACACCCACCGCCAGCGTCTGAAGACAGGAAACCACGATCATGATGACCAACACCAACCAGCGCCTGACGCAGGGCCAGTTCTCCTTCCTGCCTGAGCTGACCGATGCGCAGATTACCGCGCAGCTCGAATACGCCCTGAAGAAGGGCTGGGCGATCGGCATCGAATACACCGACGATCCGCACCCGCGCAATACCTATTGGGAACTGTTCGGCAATCCGATGTTCGATCTCAAGGACGCCGCCGGCGCGCTGATGGAAATCAACAACGCGCGCAAGACCTTCTCGAGCCACTACATCCGGGTCACCGCGTTTGACGCAACGCGCGGCGTCGAGTCGCCGACGATGTCGTATATCGTCAACCGTCCCAAGACCGAGCCGGGCTTTGGACTCACCCGTCAGGAAGTGGAAGGCCGCTCGGTCCGCTACACCATCCACTCCTACGCCACCGACAAGCCGGAAGGCGAGCGTTACTGATCAGAGTCCGAGAACAGCAAAACGTCATGGACGCCCCGAACCCGCCAACAGGCCAAGCGGTCGCCACCGTCGACCTGCAGGCCATCGTTCGCGATTCGAACGTGACCGAAGTGCTCGACCAGCTCGACCGCGAGCTGGTCGGCCTGGCGCCGGTGAAGCGGCGTATCCGCGAGATCGCGGCGTATCTCGCGGTGACGCGCGCGCGCAAGCAGCTGGGCCTGGAAGCAAGCCCCCCGTCCCTGCATATGAGCTTCACCGGCAATCCCGGCACCGGCAAAACGACCGTCGCACTGCGCATGGCCGAGATCCTGCACAGGCTCGGCTACGTGCGCAAAGGTCATGTGGTGAGCGTCACCCGCGACGATCTCGTCGGCCAGTACATCGGCCACACGGCGCCGAAAACGAAAGAGGTGTTGAAGAAGGCGATGGGCGGCGTGCTGTTCATCGACGAGGCGTACTATCTTTACCGGCCCGAGAACGAGCGCGACTACGGTCAGGAGTCGATCGAGATTCTGTTGCAGATCATGGAGAACAACCGCGACGATCTGGTCGTGATCCTCGCGGGTTACAAGAATCGAATGGACACGTTCTTCCAGAGCAATCCGGGAATGTCATCACGCATCGCGCATCACATCGAATTCCCCGACTATTCACAGCCCGAACTGATTGCAATCGCCGAGAAGATGCTCGGCCAGATGAACTACCGGCTCGATTCATCGGCGGCCGAGGCCATGAGCGACTACATTACGCGGCGTTTGCAACAGCCGCATTTCGCGAATGCGCGCTCGGTGCGCAACGCACTCGATCGCGCACGGCTGCGTCAGGCAAACCGCCTGTTCGATAGCGCGGGCGGCCACGGCACGACCGTCAATGCCGACGACTTGAGTACCTTGACCGCAGCCGACATCCTCGCCTCGCGGGTTTTCGAAAATGGCAGCAGCACCGCAAACGCTGCCGCACCCACCTGAGGAGCACTGCCATGTATCTCGGTCGCACGACGCTGTCCAAGTTCCTCATCGAACAACTCCACGAAACCGACGACGGTGGCCAGCTCGCCGGCCTGTTGGTCGACATGGCCGCCGCTGTCAAATCCATCGCCGCGATGACTGCCAAAGGCGAGCTCGGCGGCTACCTCGGCTCGATCGACAGCAGCAACGTTCAAGGTGAGGTCCAGAAGAAGCTCGACGTGCTTTCGAACGAAGCCGTGATCACCCACTGCGAATGGGGCGGCACCGTGGCCGGCATGGTCTCGGAAGAACTCGAAGCACCGTATGCGATTCCCGCCGAGTACAAGCGCGGGCGCTACCTGCTCAACTTCGATCCGCTCGACGGCTCCTCGAATATCGACGTCAATGTGTCCGTGGGCACGATCTTCTCGGTGCTCGTGCACGAAGGCCCCGGAGCGCCGGTCGCTGCCGATTTCATGCAGACCGGCCGCCGCCAGTGCGCCGCCGGTTACGCCATCTACGGCCCGTCGACGATGCTCGTGCTCACCGTTGGCAAGGGCACGCACGGCTTCACGCTCGACCGCGAGATCGGCAATTTCATCCTCACTCACGAGAACCTGCGGGTGCCGGAGGACACCAGCGAGTTCGCGATCAACACCTCGAACGAGCGCTTCTGGGAACCACCGGTGATGCGTTACGTCGACGAGTGCAAGGCCGGCAAGACCGGCGTGCGCGAGCGCGACTTCAATATGCGCTGGATCGCATCGATGGTCGCCGACATTCACCGCATCCTGATGCGCGGCGGCGTCTTCATGTATCCGCGCGACACCAAGGACCCGAACCGCGCCGGCCGTCTGAGGTTGCTCTATGAGGCAAACCCGATCGGCTTCGTGATCGAACAGGCCGGCGGTGCGTCGTCGTTTGGCCGGGGCTCGATACTCGATCATCCGGTCGAAGCATTGCACCAGCGCGTGCCAATCATTCTCGGCTCGAAGAACGAGGTCGAACGCATCGAACGCTATCACGCCGAATTCGACGCAGGCACCGACAAGCCCTACGTCTCTCCCCTGTTCAAAGAGCGCTCCCTGTACAGCACCGAAGCCTGATCGGGCAGCGGCACTTTTGCGCCGCAGTTACTACCATTCGAGGAGACGCACATGTCGGTCAAAAATCCGGTCATCGCGGTGACAGGCTCTTCGGGCGCCGGCACCACGACCGTCATGAGGTCGTTCCAGCATATCTTCCGACGCGAGAAAATCACGCCGGCGACGGTCGAGGGCGATTCCTTCCATCGCTACGACCGCAAGGGCATGCGCGCCAAGCTCAAGGAGATGGAGGCCAGCGGCAATCCGAACTTCAGCCATTTCGGACCGGAAGCCAATCTCATCGCGGAGCTCGAAGCGCTGTTCAAATCCTACGGCGAAAGCGGCACCGGCAAGGTTCGCCGCTATCTGCACGATGCCGAAGAAGCTGCGCCGTACAAGCAGGATTCGGGCACGTTCACCGATTGGCAGGACATGGCCAAGGGCTCCGACCTGCTTTTTTACGAAGGCCTGCACGGGGCCTACAAGGACAGCACTTACGAAGTCGGCAAGTACGCAGATCTGCTGATCGGTGTCGTGCCGATCATCAATCTCGAATGGATTCAGAAGCTCCATCGCGACAAGAACCTGCGCGGTTATTCGCAGGAAGCCGTGGTTGAAACCATCCTGCGCCGCATGCCCGATTACGTGAACCACATGTGTCCGCAGTTTTCGCGCACGCACGTGAACTTTCAGCGCGTGCCGACCGTGGACACGTCGAATCCATTCATCGCGATGGACATCCCGACGCCCGACGAGAGCATGCTCGTGATCCGCTTCGCGAACCCGAAGGGCATCGACTTCCAGTACCTGCTCTCGATGCTGCACGGCTCGATGATGACGCGCCCGAACAATATCGTCTGCCCGGGTGGCAAGATGAGTCTCGCGATGCAGATGATCTTCACGCCGATGATCCTGCGGCTGATGGATCAGAAGCGGCGTGGTTGAGCGACGAGAAAATATCCTTAACGCAAAGGAAATAATCAAAAAGCTTTTCTTTCCTGCTTCCCTTGCCTGCTGTTCTTCGCACCTTTGCGTTTTCGCGTAAGCAATTATTTTTTACCCAAGTCAAGACAATGACCGAATCCCTGAATACCGAAGCCCGCCGCCGTCTCGCCAACGCCATCCGCTTCCTCGCGATCGACGCCGTGGAAGCCGCGAAGTCGGGCCATCCGGGTATGCCGATGGGCATGGCCGACATCACCGAAGTGCTCTGGCGGCATCATCTCAAGCACAATCCGGCGAATCCGCAATGGCCCGACCGCGACCGCTTCGTGATCTCCAACGGCCATGGCTCGATGCTGCATTACGCGGTGCTGCATCTGAGCGGTTACGACCTGCCGCTCGACGAGCTGAAACATTTCCGGCAACTGCACTCGAAGACCGCCGGCCATCCGGAGCACGGCATGACACCGGGCGTGGAGACCACGACCGGCCCGCTCGGTCAGGGCCTCGCGAATGCGGTCGGTATGGCGCTCGCGGAAAAGCTGCTTGCCTCGCGCTACAACCGGGGCGGCCTCGATATCGTCGATCACAAGACTTACGTTTTTCTCGGCGATGGCTGCCTGATGGAAGGCATCAGCCATGAAGTCGCCTCGCTGGCCGGCGTGCTGGGGCTCGACAAACTGATCTGCTACTACGACGACAACGGCATCTCGATCGATGGCGAAGTCGAGGGCTGGTTCCGCGACGACAGCGCCGCACGTTTCCGCGCGTATGGCTGGCGCGTGATCGGCCCGCTCGACGGCCACGATGCCGCCGCAGTCGAAGCCGCCACGCGCGAGGCGGCCACAGTCTGCGGCAAACCGACGATGATCATCTGCAAGACCACGATCGGCTGGGGTTCGCCCAACAAAGCCGGCACGGAGGACGTTCACGGCGCTGCACTCGGCGCCGCCGAAGCGGCGGCGACGCGCGTTGCACTCGGCTGGGGCTACGGCCCCTTCGAGATTCCCGACGACATCCGCAAGGCCTGGGACGCGCGCGCCGACGGCGGCATGAAGGAAGCCGCATGGAACGATCTCTTCACTCGCTATGCCGCGCTTTATCCAGCCGAGGCCGCCGAGTTCACACGGACTCAAAGCGGAGCCTTGCCGGCAGACTGGAACAAGACCGTCGAAGCGCTGCTCGGCGCCGCGCACTCGGTCACCACGCCGGTCGCCTCGCGCAAGTCTTCGCAGGTTGCGCTGGAAACGCTGGTGCCCGCCCTGCCCGAGCTGCTCGGCGGGTCGGCCGATCTCACCGGCTCCAATCTCACCGCAGTCAAGGCCAGCAGAAGCTGGCATCACGTGGGCGCTGCGGCGAACTACGTCAGCTACGGCGTGCGCGAATTCGGCATGGCGGCGATGATGAACGGCATCGCGTTGCACGGCGGATTCATTCCCTACGGCGGCACCTTCGCCGTGTTCTCCGACTACGCGCGCAACGGCATCCGCATGAGTGCGCTGATGCGCCTGCGCGTGATCTACGTGCTGACCCACGACTCGATCGGCCTCGGCGAAGACGGCCCGACGCATCAGCCGGTCGAGCATGCCTCAGCGCTGCGCGCGATCCCGAATCTCGATGTCTGGCGTCCTTGCGATGCGCTTGAAACCGCCATCGCCTGGCAGGCCGCGATCGAGCGTCACAATGGGCCGGCGGCGCTGCTGCTGTCGCGCCAGAACCTGCCGCAGCAGGTGCGCGATGAAGCGACCCGGTCCTCAATCGTGCGTGGCGGATACATATTGCATGAAGCGGAATTGCCGATGTCGGTGATCCTGATCGCCACGGGTTCCGAGGTGGGGCTGGCGATGCAGGCACAAGCCCAACTGGCCGCAGTCGGCATCGGCGCGCGCGTGGTTTCGATGCCGAGCACCAATGTCTTCGACCGGCAGGATCGTGCCTACCGTGCGCATGTGCTCCCGGCCGGCGTGCCGCGTGTCGCGATCGAAGCGGGCACCGTCGACAGCTGGTGGAAATACGTCGGCCTCGACGGCGGCTTCGTCGGCATGTCGAGCTTCGGCGAATCGGCACCGGCGCCGGCGTTGTACGAGCACTTCAAGATCACGGCTGCGCAACTGGTTGCGGTCGCACGCGGCATCGCCAACACCAGCGGCGTGACGCCGATCGAGATCGATGAAGCGAAGCGCTTCGAGCGGTCGATGAACTGATGTTTAACCGCCCGTACGACGCCGTCCTGTTCGATCTCGACGGCACGCTTCTCGATACCGCGCCGGAAATCGCCGCAGCGGTCAACGCCGCACTGGCCGAACTCGGTCTGTCTGCGGCGGATAAGGCGCTGGTGCGCCGCTTCATCGGCCACGGCGTGCGGCAGACCCTTGCGCAGGCGTATGACCATGTGCAGCCAGGCGCGGAGGCCGCACGACGCGAAGCCGATCTCGACACCGCGATGCACGGCTTCGAGCGTCACTACGGTCTGGTCGCGCGGCTCAGCCAGCCGTTTGCCGACACGGTCGCGACCTTGCGCGCGCTGCGCGGCGCCGGTGTGAAATGCGCGATCGTCTCCAACAAGGAAACCCGCTTCGTCGAGCAGTTGCTCGAAGGCAGCGCGCTGCCGGCCTTGATCGATCTGACGATCTGTGGCGATACGCTGCCGCGCAAAAAGCCGGACCCGTTGCCGGTGCTGCACGCGCTGGAGACGTTCGGCGTGAGCCGCGAGCGCGCACTGCTGGTTGGCGACTCGGCAATCGACGTCGCCTGCGCACGCAACGCCGGTATCGAAGTCTGGATGGTCCCGTACGGTTACAACGGGGGTCAGCCGGCCTCGGAAGCCGGCGCCGATCGCGTCATCGAATCTTTGAGCGAGGTGGCCGCAGCCTGCATCGCGCCTGCATCGCACAACCCCGGCGAACGCCAGCTCGCCGCTTCATCGTCTTCCTGAAACCCGCCACCCGGAGCCCGTCATGGCATTGATCTCCCTGCGCCAATTGCTGGACCACGCCGCCGAAAACAATTACGGCCTGCCCGCTTTCAACGTCAACAACATGGAGCAGATCCAGGCGATCATGCAGGCCGCCGAAGCCTGCGACAGCCCGGTCATTCTTCAAGCCTCGGCCGGTGCGCGGAAGTATGCCGGAGAAGCTTTCCTGCGGCGCCTGATCGAAGCCGCCGTCGAAACCTATCCGAACATCCCGATCTGCATGCACCAGGATCACGGCGGCAGCCCGGCGGTGTGCCAGGCTTCGATCCGCAGCGGCTTTTCCAGCGTGATGATGGACGGCTCGCTGAAGGAAGACATGAAGACGCCGGCGGATTACGACTACAACGTCAACGTCACCGCCAAGGTGGTCGAGATGGCGCATGCGGTCGGCGTCTCGGTCGAAGGCGAACTCGGCTGTCTCGGCTCGCTCGAATCCGGCATGGCCGGTGAAGAGGATGGCAGTGGTGCCGAAGGCAAGCTCGATCATTCGCAATTGCTGACCGATCCGGACGAGGCCGCGCGCTTCGTTGCGGCGACCCACGTCGACGCGCTCGCCATCGCCATCGGCACCAGCCACGGCGCCTACAAATTCACGCGCCCGCCGACCGGCGACACGCTCGCGATCGGCCGCATCCGGGACATCCACGCGCGCATTCCGAACACGCATCTGGTGATGCACGGCTCCAGCAGCGTGCCGCAGGAATGGCTGGAGATCATCCGCAAGTATGGCGGCAACATCAAGGAAACCTATGGCGTCCCGGTCGAGGAAATCCGCGAAGGCATCCGCCACGGCGTGCGCAAGGTCAACATCGACACCGATATCCGTCTCGCGATGACCGGCGCGGTACGCAAGGTGCTCGGCGACAAGCCCGAGGAATTCGATCCGCGCGCCTTCCTCAAGGCCGCGACCGCCGCCGCGAGGGACATCTGCCGCCTGCGTTTCGAAGCCTTCGAGAGCGCCGGCAAGGCTTCCCGGATCGAGCCCCTGCATCTCGACAAAATGGCGTCGCGTTATTCGAAAGGCGAGCTGAAGGCCGTCGTGCACTGAGCGGCCGCCCGATCGCCGGTGCGCACCGCGTACCGGCGATTTTTGTACCCGGACGACACCGGATTTCGCGTTTTTGCAGCGGCCACGGCATGCTCGACGCTCGCGCTGGATAAAGGACAGACGGAATGACGGGTCGCTCTCTGGTTTCACTGCTCGCCATCCTGCTGGCGGTGACGCCCGCGCGCGCGGCAGCGCCCTCGCCGCTCGCGCTGTCCTGCATGGGCTGTCATCAGACGCAGGCGAACTCGGAGTCGATGCCGGCCCTGAACCGGCTGACGCCAGCCGCAATCGAAGCCTCGCTGAAATCCGCACGTGACAAGCCCCAGCCTGGCTCGATCATGGCGCGCTTCGTCGAAAAGATGAGCGATGCCGAGATCGCGCGGCTCGCCGCCGAACTGGGGGGCAAGCCTTGAGCGTCTCGCGCCGCGACCTGCTGAGAGCCGGCCTCGCCGCAGCAAGCTGGCCGCTGCTTGGCCAGGCCGCCGCCCCGAAAAAAACCGCCGCGCAGTCGCGTGTCATCGTCATCGGTGCCGGCTTCGGCGGCGCAACCTGTGCGAAATACCTGCGCGTGTTGTCGCCGAAAACCGAAGTGCTGCTGATCGACCGCCGCCCCGGTTTTCTCACCGGGCCATTCAGCAATCTCGTGATCGCTGGCCTGCGCACGCCCGAAAGCATCACGCGCCATGTCGAAACGATCGGCGCGACGCACGGCGTACAGACGCTGGTCGACGAGGTGCTCGGCATCGACCCGATCACGCTGACCGTCACCACCGCGAACAACGGCTTGCACCGCGCCGATCGCATTGTCGTCTCGCCCGGTATCGCGATGCGCTGGGGTGCCATCGAAGGCATCGCCGCAGCGAACAGCGCAGCGATGCCGAATGCCTGGCTCGGCGACAGCGAGGTTCTCGAACTGCGCGATCGCCTCGAAGCCGTACCCGACGGCGGCACTATATTGATCAGCGGCCCGCCGAATCCGTATCGTTGCCCGCCGGGTCCTTATGAGCGCGCAAGCCTGATCGCCTGGCTGCTGACGAAGACCAATCGCAGACGTTGCAAGATCATCATCGCCGACGCCAAAGATGATTTCTCGAAGCGCGCGCTGTTCATGCTCGAGTGGGACGCGCTGTATCCCGGCATGATCGAGTGGCGGCCCCGCGCGCAGGGCGGCGAAGTCGTTCGCGTCGACCCGGCAACTGGAGAGGTCTGGCTGCGCGACGCGAAGCAATCAATCGTAACGAGTCTTGCGTCAATCATTCCACCGCAGCGCGCAGCAGAACTTGCGACGAAAGCCGATCTCGACGACGAATCCGGCTGGTGTCCAGTCAACCCGGCGAACTTCGAATCGAAAAAACACGCCGGCATCCACGTTATCGGCGACGCCGCGATTGCGAGTCCGATGCCGAAGTCGGCATTCGCCGCGAACTCGCAAGCCAAGCTCGCCGCCGCGGCGATCGCGGCTGCGCTGAGTGGCGCGTCGGCGCCTGAAGCGCGGCTACTCAACACCTGCTACAGCCTGGTCTCCGATCACGAAGCCATTTCGGTTTCAGGCTATTACGGCGTCGTCGAGGGAAGACTGTCGGCGTTGTCGGAAGGCGTCAGCCCGCTATCCGGCGACGCCGAACTGCGCAACAAGGAAGCCGTCCAAGCCCGTTCCTGGTACGAAAACATCACGGCCGACAGCTTCGGCAAAAGCTGAATCGCTCCGAGCATCGGCGGCTTGAGGGCCTTTGCTGCTGCTACTCCGGCTGACGAGTCGGGTTGCGGAAATATTTTAATCGGGCCCTCCAAACAACGGACGCGCCGCGCGATGTGAATGAGCCGGGTCCGACATGGGGCGCCTAATGCTTAATTTAAGCTGCTGGCCCGGCTTCTTCGGGCCGGTCGGCTTGAACGCATTGTCACGCCGCGCTTTTAGTTGGAACATTGTTGCAGTTTGAATTTACATCTTTGGCATTTTGCTTGTATCCATGAAAAGCACATTCCAGCGATGGCCATCAAGATCACAAAAACCGCACCCGTACATGAACCCATTTGATTCTTGAAGCTCTCCGAATAGAGTGCCGCCGGCAGATTTTGCTCGCTTGGCGATGTCATCAACTTGACTTCGGCTGTTGGCGCCTAGAGACAACAAGACCTCAGAGCCTTTCGTGGTGTCTGAAAGTGCATGGTTTGTGAAGCTAGCAAATGCGTCTTGAATAAAGAGCATCAAAACGACCTGTTTTTCGCCGATGGTGAAACTCGCAGATTGAGCGCTGTTACCAGGCCCAGGATTTGGTGCAAAGCCAATTTCGGTGAAAAACGCCGCAGATTTTGCGAGATTTTTTACGGGCAAGTTAATCCAGATGTCTTGTGTCATCAGCTAATTGCTCCGGTTTTATTGTGCAAGGTGGATTGGTCTGCGAACAGTCTTTAGCGGCCTAACGCAGATTCGCCCCAAGCCCGCGCGGCCGCGCTGCGATCGCGAAACCATGCCCATGCTCCAGCAGATACTCCAGCCACTTCGCCAGCATGTGATTACGCCCCCACTGGTCGTGCAGGTAATCACTGACCAGCGGATCGCCGATGATCTTCGCGAGCCAGGCCGGACGCGAACCTGATTGCAGCGCCTCGGCCACGCGCGCATCGCGATAGACCTTGATCCACATATCCGGCTCCAGCCGTTTTTCGCCGTTCGCGTCGGTGAACTCGTAGGTCAGCCGCAACTCCGAGGTGTACGGCGCGCGCTCGACTACGGTCAGCACCAGCGGCAGGTCGGACTTCGAGCGCGAGACGACGCGCTCGAACGGCAGGTTGAGTTCCGGGATCAGGCGTTCCAGCAACCGGTAGTTGCGCTCGTAGAGGTCGAGCAGGTGCGCGATGCGGCGCGGTTGGCCACAGCAGGGGCAGCGGTCTCGGTAAGCGGTGTCGGCTTGCATGGTCGGACTATAAGATACGGTTCGAGTGCGCGACAACGCGCGCATGCTCCTCATCATGCCCTTCGTCGGAAATCAACGTTCATGCCCGCTCGCGAAATTGCAACGAAGCCCTACACCGACCAGAAATCCGGCACGGCCGGCCTGCGCAAGAAGGTCGCGGTATTCCAGCAGCCGCACTATCTCGAGAACTTCCTGCAGTCGATCTTCGACGTCGAGACGAGCCTGAAAGGCAAGACCCTGATCGTTGGGGGCGATGGCCGTTATCACAACCGCGACGCGATCTTTACTGCGATCGCGATGGCGGCGGCAAACGGCGTCGCGAAAGTCATCGTCGGCCAGGGCGGCATCCTGTCGACACCCGCGGCCTCGCACCTGATCCGCCTGCATGCAGCGGCCGGCGGGCTGCTGTTCACGGCGAGCCATAACGCGGCCGGGCCCCATGGCGACTTCGGCATCAAGTTCAATATCGCCGGCGGCGGCCAGGCCGGCGAGGCGTTGACCGGCAAGATCTACGAGCAGAGCAAGACGCTGTCGCGCTACCGCATCGTCGAGGGCGCGATGCTTGATCTCGACCGCCGCGGCGCGCAGAAGCTCGACGACATGGAGGTTGAAGTCGTCGACTGCGTCGAGGAC